>NZ_VATT01000014.1:0-437257 GCF_005781225.1 Escherichia sp. E4736
CTGAATTACCGATCCACTACAATCAACTTTATCTCAAACATGGCTTCACTGCCTGCGAGCCCTTCGCTGATTATAAACCGGATCCAAATAGCCGTTTTATGACCTTGAACTTATATGAAAATCATCAATTGTCATGACTGGTAGCCCAACCAACTGCGGCAGGGAATGCTGATTATGTGTTTACAACTCTTTTTTGTGCTTGCAGGCAGCTTCATATAAAGGTTCGATCACTTCATACTAATGAATACTCATTACCTTCCGGTGCGGCCCCGAAAGTGATTAATCAGTCGCCCATTACCTATTGTTCCAATGTAAATAGGACATCATACCCCCACTCTCACCATTGCTCGTACTGCCAACAACTTAGCTTTAGTGCACTCACCCCACTGTAAGCAAGTTAAATAACTCTGACAAAAACAGGGAACGTGCCATTTGCTCGTTATTTCTGCATTTTTATGAATATTGATTAAGTAATACCACCGGGGAATAAAATAACAAAATCGAGAATTAATATCACCTAAGTTAAATGATAAAGCACAGTTGTTTTCTATGGGATTACAATCTGATACTCTAGCTGAACTCTAAAGTAATCCATACCCATTCATATAGATTACTGATTATTTTTAACATTTGCTGAAGAAGAGTTTTGTTCATATGAACCTGTCATTTTCATTTATTTTAGCATTTTTCTGTATCGTAGGTGCATTAATCGCATTCAGCTTGCCAATATTTAAATTTCTTGATAACGACATTCAGCCAAACAGAGTCAATAGACTTGATGGCATGCGTTTTTATCTTGCATCTTTTGTTATATTCCATCATATGGACTGCGCTTACTCATATTTCACAACTGGCCAATGGGCTCCGATATCCCAATGGCTTTTAATTATGGGGAAGAATGGCGTAGCATTGTTTTTTATGACAACCGCTTATATATTTTGGGGAAAAATTAGGGACAAAGATAATATAGACTGGATTGATTTATATAAAAAAAGACTCCTTAGAATTGTCCCGTTAGCTTTCTTTTGCTCATTCCTGGCTATTTCTCTCCTTTTCATATTTACGGAAAAAATCCCATTCACCGCAACGACTATATCTAATTTACTGACCTGGTTTGATGGTGGTTTATGGGACAATAAATTACCAGTGACGGCTTTTCATACTCCCTTTATTGTATTAGCCGGAGTTACGTGGACATTAAAATGGGAATGGATGTTTTATTTCTCTCTTCCATTGCTATTTATTCTCAATAAAAGACCTATGGAACTGAGCATTGTCCTTTTTGCATTTTCATTTTATTTCTTACCTTCCTTCACGAATACAGCATATCTTTGGTCATATTTCTTTGCAGGAATGCTTTGTAAGGAATTGAAAGAAAGGGTTATCCTATCAAAGACCACTGCAAATTGTATTTTATTATCTACAATACTGCTGACCTATCTGTCAGCACCTACATTATATAGCTCGCCAGAAACTGCTTTCCTTGCTATTATTTTCTTTTGTATCATCTCTGGAGCCGAACTATTTGGTGCATTAACAACCAGAGCAGCTAAAAGATTAGGGGCGATTAGCTACAGTTTGTACCTCACGCAGGGGTTAGTACTTTTCCCAGTTTACAACTATCTGGCATCTGCAAAAATGATAGCTATTGGCCCCTTACTACTTTCGATACTTATTATAGCCTTCTTCGCTATTTGCCTTCTATCCACTTTCACTTACCATTTTATAGAGTTACCATTTATCAAAAAAATAAAGACTAACTCACCATCCTCATTACATGAAATATAAAAAATAATGAGAGTGTACTTATCTGCATTCACTAACCGCCTACCCAGGTTTCATAGACCAGTTGTTTTTGTTGTATCGGCAGGACGCCTCAGTTACAAAACCTACACTTGCATGGACATCATTTCCTGGTACGCCGCCACCAGCTTATTACGCACCTGAATCCCCATTTGCATTGAAACTGAGGCTTTTTGCATATCGGTCATCACATCGTTTAGCGCTACGCCGGGTTCGCCGAGGGTGAATTTTTCTGCCTGAGTGCGGGCGGCGGTTTGCGTATCACTTATACGATCGAGCGCGGCATGAAACTGTCCGGCAAAACTGATGCCAGGTTGTGGTAGTGATTCCTGCGCACGGGCACTCATCGCCGTAGCCTGTAACTGGCTGATAACCCCTTCAATCCCCTGTATGGCTGACATATTCATCTCCTGGACCATTTCTGGTAGCAGAGATTAACAGTAAGTCAATAAGATAAAGGCGTTAAATAACGATAAAAAACCGGGTTAATTGGCGCATAGAAAAAAATAAAACCACAAATAATGAGGCCGTCAATTTTTCGAGTTTGCTGACCCGGGAGTGCGTCTTGTTCCACTTTGCTAATAACGCCGTCTTTCATCTGCCGCGAGGTGCACGATGAATACGACTGCAGCCCAGACAAAATCTCTTGAGTGGCTTAATCGCCTACGCGCGAATCCGAGAATCCCTTTGATTGTTGCTGGTTCCGCTGCAGTGGCAGTGATAGTCGCGTTAGTTCTATGGGCAAAAGCCCCTGATTACCGCACGTTATTCAGCAACCTTTCCGATCAGGATGGTGGCGCGATCGTCAGCCAACTGACGCAGATGAACATCCCTTACCGCTTTAGTGAAGCCAGTGGTGCAATTGAAGTTCCGGCGGATAAGGTTCACGAATTGCGTCTGCGTCTGGCGCAGCAAGGCTTACCTAAAGGCGGGGCGGTCGGCTTTGAGCTGCTCGATCAGGAAAAGTTTGGTATCAGCCAGTTCAGCGAACAGGTGAATTATCAGCGAGCGCTGGAAGGCGAACTTTCTCGTACCATCGAAACCATCGGCCCGGTAAAAGGGGCGCGCGTGCATCTGGCGATGCCGAAACCGTCTTTATTTGTTCGTGAGCAAAAATCCCCTTCCGCATCGGTAACGGTGAATTTATTGCCAGGACGAGCGCTGGATGAAGGGCAAATTAGCGCCGTTGTGCATCTGGTTTCCAGTGCAGTAGCTGGGCTGCCACCGGGTAACGTTACACTGGTGGATCAAGGTGGGCATCTGTTAACCCAGTCCAACACCAGCGGGCGCGATCTCAATGATGTTCAGTTGAAATATACCAGCGATGTCGAAGGCCGCATTCAGCGTCGTATTGAAGCAATTCTGTCGCCTATTGTCGGCAACGGCAATATTCATGCGCAAGTCACAGCGCAGCTGGATTTCGCCAGTAAAGAGCAAACAGAAGAGCAGTATCGCCCTAATGGCAATGAGTCACAGGCAGCACTTCGTTCCCGTCAACTGAATGAAAGCGAGCAAAGCGGTTCCGGTTATCCGGGCGGCGTGCCGGGGGCATTATCTAATCAGCCCGCGCCCGCAAATAACGCGCCGATCAGTACGCCTCCGGCAAATCAAAACAATCGCCAGCAACAGACGAGCACCACCAGCAATAGTGGACCGCGCAGCACACAGCGTAATGAAACCAGCAACTACGAAGTCGATCGCACCATTCGTCATACCAAAATGAACGTCGGCGACGTGCAACGTCTGTCTGTCGCGGTAGTGGTGAATTACAAAACGCTGCCGGATGGCAAACCGTTGCCACTGAGCGCCGAACAGATGAAACAAATTGATGATCTGACCCGCGAGGCAATGGGCTTTTCGGAAAAACGCGGTGATTCGCTCAATGTCGTCAACTCGCTGTTTACCAGTAGTGATGAAAGTGGTGGTGAGTTGCCGTTCTGGCAACAACAAGCGTTTATCGATCAGTTACTGGCTGCCGGACGCTGGTTGCTGGTGATACTGGTGGCGTGGCTGCTGTGGCGTAAAGCGGTGCGTCCGCAATTAATCCGCCGCGCTGAGGTGGTGAAAGCCGTTCAGCAACAGACACAAACTCGCCAGGAGACGGAAGATGCAGTGGAAGTACGCCTGAGCAAAGACGAACAACTGCAACAACGCCGCGCTAACCAACGTCTGGGGGCTGAGGTAATGAGCCAGCGCATCCGCGACATGTCTGATAACGATCCGCGCGTAGTGGCGCTGGTCATTCGCCAGTGGATAAATAACGATCATGAGTAACCTGACAGGCACCGATAAAAGCGTCATTCTGCTGATGACCATTGGCGAAGACCGGGCGGCAGAGGTATTCAAGCACCTGTCCCAACGAGAAGTGCAAACCCTGAGCGCGGCAATGGCGAACGTCTCGCAGATCTCCAACAAACAATTAACTGAAGTACTGGCAGAGTTTGAACAAGAAGCCGAACAGTTTGCCGCACTGAATATTAACGCCAATGATTATCTGCGTTCAGTGCTGGTCAAAGCGCTGGGCGAAGAGCGTGCCGCCAGCCTGCTGGAAGATATTCTCGAAACCCGCGACACTGCCAGCGGTATTGAAACGCTCAACTTTATGGAGCCACAGAGCGCCGCCGATCTGATTCGCGATGAACATCCACAGATTATCGCCACCATTCTGGTGCATCTGAAACGCGCTCAAGCCGCCGATATTCTGGCGTTGTTCGATGAACGTCTGCGCCACGACGTGATGCTACGTATCGCCACCTTTGGCGGCGTACAACCTGCTGCACTGGCTGAACTGACAGAAGTGCTGAATGGCCTGCTCGATGGCCAGAACCTCAAACGCAGCAAAATGGGCGGCGTGAGAACAGCAGCCGAAATTATCAACTTGATGAAAACTCAGCAGGAAGAAGCGGTTATTACCGCCGTACGTGAATTTGACGGCGAGCTGGCGCAGAAAATCATCGACGAGATGTTCCTGTTCGAAAATCTGGTGGATGTCGACGATCGCAGCATCCAGCGTCTGTTGCAGGAAGTGGATTCCGAATCGTTACTGATCGCGCTGAAAGGTGCAGAACAGCCACTGCGCGAAAAATTCCTGCGCAATATGTCGCAACGTGCTGCCGATATTCTGCGCGACGATCTCGCCAACCGTGGTCCGGTGCGTCTGTCGCAGGTGGAAAACGAACAGAAAGCGATTCTGCTGATTGTGCGCCGCCTTGCCGAAACCGGCGAGATGGTGATTGGCAGCGGCGAGGATACCTATGTCTGATAATCTGCCGTGGAAAACCTGGACACCGGACGATCTCGCGCCACCACAGGCGGAGTTTGTGCCGCTGATGGAGCCAGAAGAAACCGTCACTGAAGAGGTCGAACCCAGCCTTGAGCAGCAACTGGCACAACTGCAAATGCAGGCCCACGAGCAAGGTTATCAGGCGGGGATTGCCGAAGGTCGCCAGCAAGGCCATGAACAAGGCTATCAGGAAGGTCTGGCTCAGGGGCTGGAACAAGGACTGGCACAAGCAAAATCCCAGCAAGCGCCGATTCATGCCCGGATGCAGCAACTGGTCAGCGAGTTTCAGACCACCCTTGACGCGCTTGATAGCGTGATTGCTTCACGCCTGATGCAGATGGCGCTGGAGGCAGCGCGTCAGGTGATCGGCCAGACGCCAACGGTGGACAACTCGGCACTGATCAAACAGATTCAACAGTTGTTGCAGCAAGAACCGCTATTCAGCGGCAAACCGCAGCTACGCGTGCACCCGGATGATCTGCAACGTGTTGATGAGATGCTCGGCGCAACCTTAAGTTTGCATGGCTGGCGCTTGCGCGGCGACCCGACCCTGCATCCTGGCGGTTGTAAAGTCTCCGCTGATGAAGGCGATCTCGACGCCAGTGTCGCCACCCGCTGGCAAGAACTCTGCCGTCTGGCAGCGCCAGGAGTGGTGTAATGACCACGCGGCTGACTCGCTGGCTAACCTCGCTGGATAACTTCGAAGCCAAAATGGCGCAGTTGCCTGCGGTGCATCGCTACGGGCGATTAACCCGCGCCACCGGGCTGGTGCTGGAAGCCACCGGATTGCAACTGCCGCTCGGCGCAACCTGTGTCATTGAACGTCAGAACGGCACCGAAACGCACGAAGTAGAAAGCGAAGTGGTTGGCTTTAACGGTCAACGGCTGTTTTTAATGCCGCTGGAGGAAGTGGAAGGCGTGCTGCCCGGCGCACGCGTTTACGCCAGAAATATCTCCGGCGATGGGCTGCAAAGCGGCAAGCAGCTACCGCTCGGTCCGGCGTTATTAGGTCGCGTTCTGGACGGCGGTGGTAAACCGCTCGATGGTCTGCCCTCCCCCGACACGACTGAAACAGGCGCCCTGATTACCCCGCCGTTTAACCCGTTGCAACGTACACCGATTGAGCATGTGCTGGATACGGGCGTGCGCCCAATTAATGCCCTGCTTACCGTTGGGCGCGGGCAGCGTATGGGGCTGTTTGCCGGATCTGGCGTTGGTAAAAGTGTGCTGCTGGGAATGATGGCACGCTACACGCGTGCCGATGTGATCGTCGTTGGTTTGATTGGTGAACGTGGGCGAGAAGTAAAAGATTTTATTGAGAATATTCTCGGTGCCGAAGGGCGTGCGCGCTCCGTGGTGATTGCCGCTCCGGCGGATGTTTCTCCGCTCCTGCGAATGCAGGGTGCCGCCTATGCCACGCGCATTGCCGAAGATTTTCGCGATCGTGGTCAGCATGTATTGCTGATTATGGACTCCCTCACCCGCTACGCGATGGCCCAGCGTGAGATTGCGCTGGCGATAGGCGAACCACCCGCCACCAAAGGTTATCCGCCGTCGGTATTCGCCAAATTACCGGCGCTGGTCGAACGTGCCGGAAACGGAATCAGCGGCGGCGGCTCGATTACCGCGTTTTATACCGTGCTCACCGAAGGCGATGACCAGCAGGATCCGATTGCTGACTCCGCGCGGGCGATCCTCGACGGTCACATTGTGCTTTCTCGTCGTCTGGCGGAAGCCGGGCACTATCCGGCAATTGATATTGAAGCCTCAATCAGCCGTGCAATGACGGCGTTGATCAGCGAGCAGCATTACGCGCGGGTACGTACATTCAAGCAGCTGTTGTCGAGTTTTCAACGTAACCGCGATCTGGTCAGCGTCGGCGCGTATGCCAAAGGCAGCGATCCAATGCTCGATAAAGCTATCGCCTTGTGGCCGCAGCTGGAGGGCTATTTGCAACAAGGCATTTTTGAACGCGCGGACTGGGAAGACTCTCTCCAGGGGCTGGAACGTATTTTTCCGACGGTGTGATTACGCAGGAGATAACAGCAGATGGCAGAACATGGCGCCCTGGCGACCCTGAAAGATCTGGCAGAAAAAGAGGTGGATAATGCGGCCCGCCTGCTGGGTGAAATGCGTCGCGGATGTCAGCAGGCGGAAGAACAACTCAAAATGCTGATCGATTATCAAAACGAATATCGCAGTAACCTGAACAACGACATGAGTGCAGGAATGACCAGTAATCGCTGGATCAACTACCAGCAGTTCATTCAGACGCTGGAAAAGGCCATTACCCAGCACCGCCAGCAGCTTAATCAGTGGACGCAGAAAGTTGACATTGCTCTGAACAGCTGGCGAGAAAAAAAACAACGTTTGCAGGCCTGGCAGACCCTCCAGGAACGGCAATCCACGGCGGCCCTGTTAGCAGAAAACCGCCTCGATCAGAAAAAGATGGACGAGTTCGCCCAGCGCGCCGCCATGAGGAAAACTGAATGATTCGTTTAGCGCCCTTGATTACCGCTGACGTTGACACATCCACATTGCCCGGTGCTAGCGCCACTGACACGGCACAGGATTTTCTTGCGTTGTTGAGCGGGGCATTAGCAGGAGATGCAGCACCAGGCAAAGCTTCGCCATTGCTTCAGGTTGCAGTGGATACCCCACACGCGCAAGGTAAAGAACGCGCCAACGAAATTCTGGCCGGGGTATTGCCGTCTGATTTACACATCGCTACTGACGAAACGCTGGCTGAAATAACCGCAGCACGACCCGATACAACGCCGCTGACGACGGCTCTGGTTAATACGCTGGCAGCCATGCCAGAAAAGGAGACGGTCGCCGACGATAAAACGGATGACCTTAATGAAGATGCTGTCGCCAGCCTGAGCGCCCTTTTTGCTATGCTGCCCGGTTTTGACAATACCCCCAAAGTGACTGATGCGCCTGTCACAGCGTTACCGACGCAGAAGCAAGCACTCTCAACAAAACTGACTACCGCGCAACTCGCAACAGCACAACCTGACGACGCCCCTGGTGCGCCAGATCAGCCATTAACACCGCTGGTCGCTGAAGCCCAGAGTAAAGCGGAGATCATCAGCACGCCTTCACCTGTTACTACTGTCACCAGTCCGCTAATTACTCCGCACCAGACGCAGCCACTGCCCACCGT
Organism: Escherichia sp. E4736; assembly: GCF_005781225.1. Lineage (NCBI taxonomy): Bacteria > Pseudomonadati > Pseudomonadota > Gammaproteobacteria > Enterobacterales > Enterobacteriaceae > Escherichia > Escherichia sp. E4736. The sequence continues at coordinate 8,253 of NZ_VATT01000014.1, forward strand.
CGCAGCGCCTGTTTTGAGCGCACCGCTGGGTTCCCACGAATGGCAACAATCCTTAAGCCAGCATATTTCGCTGTTTACCCGCCAGGGGCAACAAAGTGCCGAACTGCGTTTGCATCCGCAAGATTTAGGCGAAGTGCAAATCTCCCTTAAGGTGGATGACAACCAGGCGCAAATTCAGATGGTTTCACCGCATCAGCACGTGCGCGCCGCTCTGGAAGCGGCTTTGCCGGTACTGCGCACACAACTGGCAGAAAGCGGAATTCAGTTGGGGCAGAGCAATATCAGCGGTGAGAGTTTTAGCGGTCAGCAGCAGGCAGCTTCCGAGCAACAACAAAGTCCACGCACAGCAGGCCATGAACGCCTGACAACCGAGGATGACGATGCATTGCCAGTTCCAACAACTCTTCAGAGAGTTTCATCGGGCAATAGTGGCGTCGATATTTTCGCCTAACGTCAGAGGTAGCACCTTAATCCGCGTCTTTTCCCCGCTTTGCCACACTTAAGACGCAGGATAATTAGCCGATAAGCAGTAGCGACACAGGAAGACCGCAACACATGACTGATTACGCGATAAGCAAGAAAAGCAGGCGATCGCTTTGGCTCCCGATCCTGGTATTCATCACTCTCGCGGCTTGTGCCAGCGCGGGTTACAGCTACTGGCATTCGCAACAAGTGACCGCTGGCGACAAAGCGCAGCAACACGTCGTGCTCTCACCTGTCTTCTATGCGCTAGACACTTTTACAGTCAATCTTGGCGATGCAGATCGCGTGCTTTATATCGGTATAACGCTGCGACTGAAAGATGAAGCCACCCGTTCGCGGTTGAGCGAGTATTTGCCGGAAGTCCGCAGTCGCTTGCTGTTACTGTTTTCGCGCCAGGATGCCGCCGTGCTGGCAACGGAAGAAGGCAAGCAACAACTGATTGCCGCAATTAAAGCCACACTTTCCCCCCCGCTTGTTGCCGGGCAACCGAAACAGGATGTCACCGACGTGCTGTATACCGCTTTTATTCTGCGATAACGACATGGGCGATAGTATTCTTTCTCAAGCTGAAATTGATGCGCTGTTGAATGGTGACAGCGAGGTCAAAGACGAACCGACAACCAGTGTTAGCGGCGAAAGTGACATTCGTCCGTACGATCCTAATACCCAACGACGGGTTGTGCGCGAACGGTTACAGGCGCTGGAAATCATCAATGAACGTTTTGCCCGCCATTTTCGTATGGGGCTGTTCAACCTGCTGCGCCGTAGCCCAGACATTACCGTCGGGGCCATTCGCATTCAGCCGTACCATGAATTTGCCCGCAACCTGCCGGTGCCAACCAACCTGAACCTTATCCATCTGAAACCGCTGCGCGGCACAGGGCTGGTGGTGTTTTCGCCGAGTCTGGTGTTTATCGCCGTGGATAACCTGTTTGGCGGCGATGGTCGCTTCCCTACCAAAGTAGAAGGTCGTGAGTTTACTCATACCGAACAGCGCGTCATCAATCGCATGTTGAAGCTGGCACTTGAAGGCTATAGCGACGCGTGGAAGGCGATTAATCCGCTGGAAGTCGAGTACGTGCGTTCCGAAATGCAGGTGAAATTTACCAATATCACCACCTCACCGAACGACATTGTGGTTAACACGCCGTTCCATGTGGAGATTGGCAATCTGACCGGCGAATTTAATATCTGCCTGCCATTCAGCATGATCCAGCCGCTGAGGGAATTGTTGGTTAACCCGCCGCTGGAAAACTCGCGTAATGAAGATCAGAACTGGCGCGATAACCTGGTGCGCCAGGTTCAGCATTCACAGCTGGAGCTGGTTGCCAACTTTGCCGATATTTCGCTGCGCCTGTCGCAGATTTTAAAGCTGAAGCCCGGCGATGTCCTGCCGATAGAAAAACCCGATCGCATTATCGCCCATGTTGACGGCGTTCCGGTACTGACCAGCCAGTACGGCACCATCAACGGTCAGTATGCGTTACGGATAGAACATTTGATTAACCCGATTTTGAATTCTCTGAACGAGGAACAGCCCAAATGAGTGACTTGAATAATCCGGCCGATGACAACAACGGCGCAATGGACGATCTGTGGGCTGAAGCGTTGAGCGAACAAAAATCAACAAGCGGCAAAAGTACGGCTGAAGCCGTGTTCCAGCAGCTTGGCGGCGGCGACGTCAGTGGAACATTGCAGGATATCGACCTGATTATGGATATTCCGGTTAAGCTGACCGTCGAACTGGGCCGCACACGAATGACCATCAAAGAGTTGTTGCGTCTGACGCAAGGGTCAGTCGTGGCGTTGGACGGTCTGGCGGGCGAACCACTGGATATTCTGATCAACGGTTATTTAATTGCTCAGGGCGAAGTTGTCGTAGTCGCTGATAAATATGGCGTGCGGATCACCGATATCATTACCCCGTCCGAGCGGATGCGCCGCCTGAGCCGTTAGTGATGAATAACCACGCTACTGTACAACCTTCCGCGCCGGTTTCTGCTGCTCCGCTCCTTCAGGTGAGCGGCGCGCTAATTGCCATTATTGTCCTGATCCTCGCTGCGGCCTGGCTGGTAAAAAGGCTGGGATTTGCTCCCAAACGTAATGGCACGAACGGGCTGAAAGTCAGCGCTAGTGCCTCGTTGGGGGCGCGTGAACGGGTTGTGGTGGTCGATGTGGAAGATGCGCGACTGGTGCTCGGTGTTACTACCGGGCAAATCAATCTGCTGCATAAACTTCCCCCTTCTGCGCCAACGGAAGAGTTACCTCAAGCCGATTTTCAGTCGGTCATGAAAAATTTGCTTAAGCGTGGCGGGAGAGCCTGATGCGTCGCCTCTTGTCTGTCGCACCGGCCCTTCTCTGGCTGCTTACTCCCCTCGCCTTTGCTCAACTGCCTGGCATCACCAGCCAGCCGCTGCCTGGCGGTGGACAAAGCTGGTCACTCCCAGTGCAGACGCTGGTGTTCATCACCTCGCTGACTTTTATTCCGGCAATTTTACTGATGATGACCAGCTTCACCCGCATCATCATTGTTTTTGGTTTATTGCGTAACGCACTGGGAACGCCCTCCGCGCCGCCCAACCAGGTTTTGCTGGGGCTGGCGCTGTTTTTGACCTTTTTTATTATGTCTCCGGTAATCGACAAAATTTATGTCGATGCGTACCAGCCATTCAGCGAAGAGAAAATTTCAATGCAGGAGGCACTGGAAAAAGGGGCGCAGCCACTGCGTGAGTTTATGCTGCGCCAGACCCGCGAGGCGGATTTAGGGTTGTTTGCCAGGCTGGCGAATACCGGCCCGTTGCAGGGACCTGAAGCAGTGCCGATGCGCATTTTGCTCCCGGCCTACGTGACCAGCGAGTTGAAAACCGCCTTCCAGATAGGCTTCACGATTTTCATTCCGTTTTTGATTATCGACCTGGTTATTGCAAGTGTGTTGATGGCATTGGGGATGATGATGGTTCCCCCCGCGACCATTGCCCTGCCGTTTAAACTGATGTTGTTTGTACTGGTGGATGGCTGGCAATTGCTGGTCGGCTCGCTGGCACAAAGCTTTTACAGCTAGAGAGGCCAAATGACACCCGAATCGGTCATGATGATGGGGACAGAAGCGATGAAAGTCGCGCTGGCACTGGCTGCCCCGCTGTTGCTGGTGGCGCTGGTCACCGGTCTTATCATCAGCATTTTGCAGGCCGCCACGCAGATTAACGAAATGACGCTGTCGTTCATTCCGAAAATCATCGCCGTATTTATCGCCATTATTATTGCCGGACCGTGGATGCTCAACTTGTTGCTGGATTACGTTCGTACCTTATTCACTAACCTACCGTATATCATCGGGTAATCGATGCAATGTTGCAGGTAACAAGCGATCAATGGCTTTCCTGGTTAAGCCTGTATTTCTGGCCATTACTGCGCGTGCTGGCGCTGATCTCCACCGCGCCCATTTTGAGCGAACGCAGCGTGCCAAAACGGGTAAAACTGGGCCTCGCAATGATGATCACGTTCGCCATTGCTCCGGCAATACCCGCCAACGATGTGGCTATTTTTTCGTTCTATGCCCTATGGCTGGCGGTGCAGCAAATCCTGATTGGCATTGCTCTCGGCTTTACCATGCAATTTGCCTTCGCCGCTGTGCGCACCGCTGGCGAAATTATCGGTCTGCAAATGGGGCTGTCATTTGCGACATTTGTCGATCCTGGCAGTCATCTCAATATGCCCGTCTTAGCGCGCATTATGGATATGCTGGCGCTACTGTTGTTCCTGACATTTAACGGTCATTTATGGCTGATTTCGTTGCTGGTCGATACATTTCACACTCTACCCATTGGTGGCGAACCGCTGAACAGCAATGCATTTCTGGCACTCACCAGGGCAGGGAGTTTGATTTTTCTTAACGGGTTGATGCTGGCGTTACCGCTCATTACCCTGTTGCTGACGCTGAATCTCGCATTAGGTTTACTGAATCGTATGGCCCCGCAATTATCAATCTTTGTTATTGGTTTTCCATTAACGTTGACTGTCGGCATCTCATTAATGGCGGCATTAATGCCGTTAATTGCTCCTTTTTGCGAACATTTATTTAGTGAAATTTTTAATTTGCTGGCAGATATTATCAGCGAATTACCTGTAATATGATTCCCTAATGTTTATCTTGTTATCCTAAGGATTATCCGAAAAATAATACCAGCGAACATCTTCCAGGATACTCCTGTGGCGAAATATTTGTTTTAACCTCACTCACATATCGCAACATTTACTTTACTTTAAGACAATTCCAGGCAAATTATACAACGCTTTACGGGATAGTAAGTCCGCCTGAAAAATCGCGAGAGTGGCGCATTAGGTGACCCATGTCGTTCCGTTTAGTCATGATGAAATATTCAGGTAAGGGGAATTATCGTTACGCATTGAGTGAGGGTATGCCATGTCAACGATTATTATGGATTTATGTAGTTACACCCGGTTGGGTTTGACCGGGTATCTGTTGAGTAGAGGGGTGAAAAAAAGAGAAATCAACGACATTGAAACCGTTGATGACCTTGCCATCGCTTGTGATTCACAGCACCCTTCAGTGGTGTTTATTAATGAGGACTGTTTTATCCACGATGCTTCTAACAGTCAACGTATCAAGCACATCATTAATCAACATCCCAATACGTTATTTATCGTTTTTATGGCAATTGCCAATGTTCATTTTGATGAATATCTATTGGTCAGAAAAAATTTATTGATCAGCTCAAAATCGATTAAGCCGGAATCTCTTGATGATATCCTTGGCGATATTCTGAAAAAAGAGACAACGATGGCCAGCATTTTAAATATGCCAACGTTATCATTAAGCCGGACCGAATCAAGTATGTTGCGAATGTGGATGGCTGGCCAGGGAACGATTCAAATATCTGACCAAATGAATATTAAAGCCAAGACCGTTTCATCGCATAAAGGCAATATTAAACGTAAGATCAAAACGCATAATAAACAGGTTATCTACCATGTCGTCCGACTGACCGATAATGTGACAAATGGTATTTTTGTTAACATGCGCTAAGGCATACTGACTGGTGGGATACCACCAGTCAGGCTGGCAGAAATTACTCGGCTTTCTCCACAAAGATACCATCCTGATGCCCTGCTTCATTAAAGAACCAGATGCCGAGCGGGTAGTCTTCCAGCGAAACCAGGTACATTGTGCCTTCACTAAACTCCTCAACTGCCAGTACCACGCCAGGACGACGCGGACCGCCATCCGTTTTGACTGTTACCCGATCATTCACCTTCATCGTTTTCCTCCTGTGGCTTTGTGCCAGTTTAGAACAATTTCGTTTTTCTGACAGCGCCGGGCGCGTGCGAGTGCTGATTTTCTCAACGGTCTATACTTAAGAAATGCTTGGCTGGCATGACGTGTCGGCAGCAACATATAAGCAACGGTTGCGAGGAAAGATGATGAAAACCGCAAAAGAGTACAGCGATACCGCAAAACGTGAGGTCAGCGTCGATGTCGATGCCCTGCTGGCGGCGATCAATGAAATTAGCGAAAGCGAAGTTCATCGCAGCCAGAACGATTCGGAACACGTTAGCGTCGATGGCCGTGAATATCATACATGGCGTGAATTAGCCGATGCCTTTGAACTTGATATTCATGACTTTAGCGTCTCTGAAGTGAATCGCTAAATGCGTGATAAAAAAATCCCGACCCTTGTTGGGGTCGGGATCAAACTTGCTTAAGCAAGAAGCACTTAAAAAATTCGTTACACCAGGAAATCTGATGCGTTCATCACCTTATCCGCAATTTTTTAGGCTGACAAGAAAATATTCTTGATATGAATGATTAACGTCACTAATGAATGGAAGTGTGATCCGCGTCACCCCTTGGAGGCTATGGCGTTCACGTGATCGCTCCCAAAAAACGATTTTTTATAATTCGTGCTGTTTTAAGAAATATCCGGCAAAGGGAGTACTGCGCGATCATGCTTTCAATTCATCAACCGCTGCTGATTTTCACCGATCTTGATGGCACCCTGTTGGACAGTCATAGCTATGACTGGCAACCTGCCGCCTCCTGGTTAATCCGCCTGCGGGAAGCGGAGATCCCCGTGATCCTGTGTAGTAGTAAAACCTCGGCTGAAATGCTGTACCTGCAAAAGATGTTAGGTCTGCAAGGGTTGTCACTCATTGCAGAGAACGGTGCGGTGATCCAACTGGATCAACAATGGCAGGATTTGGACGATTTTCCGCGCATCATCTCGGGTATTGCTCATAGTGAGATCAGCCAGGTATTAAATACGCTGCGTGAGAAAGAACACTTCAAATTCACCACCTTTGATGACGTCGATGATACAACCATCGCTGAATGGACTGGCTTAAGCCGCAGCCAGGCCGCACTGACGCAGTTGCATGAGGCTTCGGTCACGCTTATCTGGCGCGACAGTGACGAGCGGATGGCACAATTTACCGCTCGCCTGAATGAACTGGGCTTGCAGTTTGTGCAAGGTGCGCGTTTCTGGCATGTGCTGGATGTCTCAGCCGGGAAAGATCAGGCAGCCAACTGGATCATTGCGGCATATCAGCAATCGCGTGGAAAACGTCCGACCACGCTTGGCTTAGGCGACGGCCCAAATGACGCACCATTACTGGAAGTGATGGATTATGCGGTGATCGTAAAAGGGCTAAACCGGGAAGGCGTGCATTTGCAAAATGAGGATCCGGCCCGTGTCTGGCGGACACAGCGAGAAGGACCGGAAGGATGGCGCGAAGGGCTGGATCACTTTTTCACGGCCAGTTAAAGGCTATCACTCGCGCAGACCTGATTGCGCCCCGCTTGTTTTGCGAGATACAACCGCCGGTCGGCCAGAGACTGTAATTGCTCAAAATCATAATCGCCGGTTTCCTCGCTGCTACTCACCCCCAGCGAAGCACTGATGCGTAGGGTCGTGCTCTTGGCGATCAACATCTCTTTTTCATTCAGCTTCAGGCGAATACGTTCGGCCACTTCCGTTGCCTGCGCCAGGTTAGCGCCAGGCAGAATCACACAAAACTCCTCGCCGCCCACGCGGCCTGCAACGTCCTGTGAACGCAATGAACGACTGATTAATCCGGCAGCATGCGACAGCACACGATCGCCTGCCTGATGACCAAAGCGGTCATTAATCGCTTTAAAATGGTCAAGGTCGACCTGTATGACAGAAAACGGATGTTTGTGTATCTGACACAATTCGGCAAGCGGACGCGCTTTTTCGAACAATGCGCCACGGTTATACAAGCGCGTTAAGGTGTCATGCCACGCCTGCCACTGCAACGAGCTTTGCAGGACATACATATTGCTGACCATCTGGCGAATCACATACCATGAGATAAGTAACATCGTCGTAAAGAGCGCCCACAGAAGGGTTAACGCAATGCTGATGCTGCCGAAATCACCACGCACACCTTCACTAAGCGTATGAATGCGCACTAATGCGCCGTCAAAATGGTCCAGTCGCTCCCAGCTAACATAGCGACTGTTCATCCTAATACCACCGCGCGTATCGTGTTCCATAGCCTGCGCCAGAGATGCCAGCTCTCGAGGATCAAAAAGGTCCTCCGCCGAGTGTTCCGGGTTAGATGAAGTCAATAATTTTAGTTTGCTGTCGTAGAGCTGGTATTCTCCATCCAGTTTTTTATCAATAGCGTTTTTTAGAAATTGCTGCATCGAGCGCACAGGGATACTCATTCCCAACACGCCATACCAGTAATTATTACTGTCGACCGGTACGCTTACGGTGACCTGCGGTTCAGTAACATTGTTATGGTCATGCTGAGAGGTAAACCAACGTACGCCACGTTGACGATTTTCTCGTTCTGATTGGCCGATAAACCAGGGTTGTGTGACAAATTCGTAGTAACGTGTAGGGATATTTCGGGTAAACAACGTCGGCTGCGTCGAAACGTAGAATCCGGCGCGTGAGACATACATTGCCTGTTCAACCATCGAAGTAGAGTTGTGCGCCAGTCGTAGTAAGTAGCCGACCTCCAGTGCGGCAGTAATTTCATTGTCGAGTAATTCATTTTCGCGAGAAAGCTGATTTCCCTCGCTCACTAACGCATCCGAGACACCGTTTACTGACAGAGTGCGTCGTCTGTTGAGTTCGATTTGCCAGGCGTGCTCGTCACGATGTTGTTCAAACTCGACAACAGCGTTACGCATAGAGGTGAAATCCAGCGGCGCAACAAGGGCTTCACGCATTCCATTACGCAAAAAAATCAGTTTATCGACGTTATATTGCAATTGCTTGTCGAGCGCGTTGGCAACGTTTTCCAGATGATTACGCTGACTGGAGATATAGGCGTCTTCCAGCACCACGACTTCACGCCAGGTGAGCAAAGTGGAGAAGATCAACACCACGATAAAACACAGATTAACGACATGACCTGGCCCCAGGCGGCGCGCGAGTTTTTTTAGCCAGCTCTGGTTTTCCATTTTTGTCTCGTGCTGCACCCTGACGACTCCCAACCTGCTTTTTAATGATTCTGGCATAACCTGGCGATAGCGTACCGCCAAACAACGATAATTTTATAATGTTGGCATGATACGAGGCATCAGGCCTTCGATATTGACGCTGGCAGGACTGCCGGATGCGGCGTGAACGCCTTATCCGGCCTACTTTTGATTCTATCGCCAGATATCGATTATTTGTATAACCCAGGCATGATAAGACGCGACAGCGTCGCATCAGGCATTCCATGCAGACGCTGGCACAACTGCCGGATGCGGCGTGAACGCCACATCCGGCCTGGTGTTAATTGCACACTTTCAAACTTCTTCCGACGAACAACTCCCCTCCCCCGGAACAAGCTCGGTTTCATGAAAAGCTTCCCGCTTGACCCCATAACCGTCATACCACCGACACTCAACCATACCGCTGGAATACCCGGTGACAATCATCCGCGGGCCGCCCTCTTTTACCGTGACTTCCTCACTAACCATAAAGCTCATACTCGCCTCCTTTTTTCGAGTGAAACTTGTTCACCTTAGTCGAGGATGGCGAATTTTGCATAACAGCCAATGTGAATTTTAATGTGCCTGGCCGCGCATTTTCGCTACCACTTTCACTCCCAGCACCACGATGCCACCGATGATAAATCCAAGAATCAGATTTAAAACAGTCGGTAATATCATCGCCACCAGCGCGTTCTGCTGTCCGGCAAAATGTTCAATGGCATGATGCAGCGGCGCGATGCCATGCACCACAATGCCGCCACCAACCAGGAACATCGCCAGCGTGCCGACAACCGATAATGCTTTCATCAGCCAGGGCGCGATAATCAACAGCCCCTTACCCAACGCCTGCATCAACGTACTGGACTTTTCTGCCAGCCAGTAGCCCAGGTCATCAATCTTAACGATAATCCCCACCAGGCCATACACGCCAATCGTTACCACCAGAGCAATCCCTGAGAGCACCAGCACCTGATTAATCAGCGGCGCTTCCGCCACAATACCCAGCGTTATGGCGACAATTTCCGCAGACAAAATAAAATCGGTGCGAATGGCCCCTTTTATTTTGTCCTTTTCAAACTTGAGCGGGTCTTGCTCCGCCAGTTTTTCCAGACGCTGCTGACTCTGCGCCGGATCCTCTTTGTGTTTACGCGCCTCCAGCATATGTAACACTTTCTCTACCCCTTCAAAGCAGAGAAACGCACCACCAATCATCAACAGTGGCGTAATTGCCCACGGGATAAATGCACTGATGATCAGCGCCAGCGGCACCAGAATCACTTTATTGATTAGCGATCCCTTCGCCACGCCCCAGACCACAGGAAGTTCCCGGTTGGCACGCACGCCTGAAACTTGTTGCGCGTTGAGCGACAAGTCATCCCCTAATACGCCGGCGGTTTTCTTCGCCGCCAGCTTGCCCATCACGGAGATATCGTCCAGCAAAGTGGCGATATCATCGAGCAACGTCAATAAACTACTCCCGGCCAAAAGCATTCCCTCTCATTTTTTCGTTGACGCGCTAAGTATGAAGCAAAATCGGCTTGCCTGATACTGTGCTTCACAGGTCAACATTTTTTTAACAATCAAGCACAATTATATCTCTCGCCAGCAGAATGATTTTCACGTTTACTATGAACCACCTTTTTATTTCCACCGTGAGGGATTATGCGTTTCCGCCAGTTGTTACCGCTTTTTGGCGCGCTGTTTGCGTTGTATATCATTTGGGGCTCGACCTATTTTGTCATTCGGATTGGCGTTGAAAGCTGGCCACCGTTAATGATGGCGGGAGTGCGATTTTTGGCAGCAGGTATTTTATTGATGGCGTTTTTACTGCTGCGTGGGCACAAATTGCCGCCGCTGCGTCCCCTGCTCAACGCCGCGCTTATTGGCCTGTTACTGCTGGCTGTCGGTAACGGTATGGTGACGGTTGCCGAACATCAAAACGTCCCTTCCGGCATTGCCGCCGTGGTGGTGGCAACTGTGCCACTCTTTACTCTTTGCTTCAGCCGCCTGTTTGGCATTAAAACGCGCAAACTGGAATGGGTGGGTATCGCCATTGGGCTTGCCGGGATCATCATGCTCAATAGTGGCGGTAATTTAAGCGGTAACCCGTGGGGTGCAATGCTGATTTTAATCGGCTCAATTAGCTGGGCGTTTGGGTCGGTTTATGGCTCGCGCATTACCTTGCCGGTAGGGATGATGGCAGGCGCCATTGAGATGCTGGCAGCAGGCGTAGTGTTAATGATTGCGTCGATGATTGCGGGTGAAAAACTGACAGCAGTCCCTTCGCTTTCTGGTTTCCTTGCAGTCGGCTATCTGACGCTGTTTGGCTCGATTATCGCCATCAACGCTTATATGTATTTAATCCGCAATGTCAGTCCGGCTCTGGCCACCAGCTACGCCTATGTTAATCCCGTGGTCGCGGTATTGCTGGGTACGGGTCTGGGCGGCGAAACGCTGTCGAAGATTGAATGGCTGGCGCTAGGAGTGATTGTTTTCGCCGTGGTGCTGGTCACGTTGGGGAAATATCTCTTCCCGGCAAAACCCGTTGTCGCTCCCGTCATTCAGGATGCATCAAGCGAGTAAATGAATCCCCAGAGTGTCGATCTGCGCGCTGGCGCCCTCGCCGCAGATCCACTCTTCCAGACGCTCGGTAAGTGCCGCGTCCGTTAATTTCTCCCGCCCGCGTAACGCACATTCCCAGACAATCAACACACGCCAGCCGAGTTCCTGCAAACGACTGATATCGCGCCGATCGCGCTCGACATTTTTACCTATCTTCTCAAGCCAAAAATCTGTTCGCGTGGCGGGGACGTTAAACAGATAGCAATGGTGATGGTGCCAGAAGCAACCGTGGGCAAATATCACACAGCGAAATTCATCAAGGACAAAATCCGGACGTCCGGGAAGACTGGCTTCCTGAACACGAAACGCCAGCCCCTGCTCAGTTAACAGGCTGGCGAGACGTTTCTCGATTGCCGTATCGCGCGTGGCAATCGCGCGCATATTTTTGCTGCGCGTGGCCTTATCGTGAACGTCGGCCATGTTGTGTTTCTCGCTGACGCAACGCCACCGCTTGTCTGATTTTTGGCTCGAGCAGTTTTGCCACCGCGGCAAAAACCGGTACTACCACCGAATTACCGAACTGACGATAGGCTTGCGTATCAGAAACCGGTATACGGAATTTTGCTTCTCCCGGCGCTTCAAAACCCATCAGGCGCGCGCATTCACGAGGCGTTAATCTGCGTGGGCGATGTTGCTGATTCTGCGGATCGTCAAAGTCTTTCTCACCTGTCGCCATATCCCAGCCGCGATCGATTAAGATTTCCGCGCCGTCTTTATAATAACGGGCAGAAAGCGTGCGCGTGACACTTTGCGGATTGTTCGGATAAACCATCCCATAACCGAAGCCGTTACCGCGCGCCTGATGCTTTTTCGCATAGCGATAGAGATACTTCCATAGCACCGGCGTCAGGATATATTTCGCTTCGACCATCGGGTCCAGCAACTGCGCCAGCGTCACTCGCTGCACCGGGAAACAATCGCTAATATCACGCAGGGTGAAATCTTCTTTCAGATTAAGATCGCGACGGAAGCCCACCAGCACGATGCGCTCACGGTGCTGCGGTAGAAAATGTTTGCCATCGATGATTTTCGGATCGTCCGGGCCGTTATCTTCTGCGTCGGCAACGTCATAGCCCAGTTCGTCCAGCGTCTGCATGATGATGCGAAACGTTTTACCCTGGTCGTGGCTTTTCAGGTTCTTAACGTTTTCGAGCACAAAAATCGCCGGACGACGAGCGTCGATGATGCGCACCACATCAAAGAACAACGTCCCCTGGGTATCGCAGGCAAAACCGTGCGCCCGCCCAAGCGAGTTCTTTTTCGATACGCCAGCCAGTGAAAACGGCTGGCAAGGAAAACCGGCTAGTAAAACATCGTGTTCAGGAATGTGCTGACGGATATGTTCCGCCGCCGCGTCATCACTTACGCCCTCTTTATGGCTCAGGGTAATGTCGCGGATATCTTCATTAAAATGATGAGTCGCCGGGTCGCAATAATGGTTGGCTTTATAGGTGCGCACCGCATGTTTATTCCATTCACTGGTAAATACGCACTGACCGCCAATTGACTCAAAACCGCGACGGATACCACCAATCCCGGCAAAGAGATCGATAAAGCGAAACGCATAATGCGGATGATGTGCTGGCGGTTTGGGTAGCAACGTTTGCAGGTGGGCGAACTCATTTTCACTTAAACGGTGCCATACCGAATCATTAGCCAGAGCACGTTTTAAAATCGCCGCGCTCCAGTGGTTCTCACCCACACCATTAAGTTGCGCCACCAGCGTTTTAACATCATAAATTTGCAGCAGTTTCTCCAGCATTGCCTGTGCGGCATTCCCGGTGCTGTATGAATCGGTTACTGAAATATTTTCCTGCATAGATTTAACCGGCCATATGAGATGGCCGACAGGTTAACATAATTACATCGGTTTAGGGCCACGCGCACAGTCAGCTGGCGAAAACGCATCAATCACGTTGTGATCGATACCTTCATTCTCCCCCGCCAGTTCAGCACTAAGTTTGGCCATAAACTCCACCAGAAAACGGGCGTTGTGTTGCGCCAGTTGTTTACCTTTTGTGGTTTGCATCGTTTGAGGTAGTTTTAGCAGCTTGGTCTGGAAGTGGTCCAGCGCGTAACGTTTATCATCGAGCGGGCGATGCTGCGCGAACGGATCTTCGCCATCAAACAGCGCCACACCTAACGCGCCTGAAACCGCAAACACACGCGCCAGGCCAATCGCGCCTAATGCTTCCATCCGGTCCGCATCCTGCACGATTCTAGCTTCCGCCGTTAAGGGCGTAATTTGCGCACTGAAACTGTGTGCGGCAATAGCATGACAAACGGGCTCTATTTTCTCCGCTGGAAATTGCGCAAACTCTTCACATAGCAGGCGACGCGTCTCTTCTGCTGCCAGCATTGAAGATTGCTGCCGTTGCGGATGATTTTTCGCCAGACTCACGATATCGTGAAAATAACAGGCGGTTAAAATCACCAGCATGTCCACGTCTTCATCTACCGCCAGTTTTTGTGCCGTCGCCCAGACGCGGCGAAAATGACACAGGTCATGGGCCGCGTCCTGATACTGATGATGGCTCTTCAACCAGTTCTCGAATTGTGCCTGCCAGTGTTGTAAGTCCATATGCGCTCCGCTGCCAAAGAGCCGCAACCTTAGCAGTTTTTACTCATAGCGTCTGCTACGTACGGGGCGAGGTCGCGTGTACCAGGCAATGCCGCCTAACAACGCACCGACCATGGCCATAAACAAAAACCCCACTAACGCACCTAGCCACTTCCCCGCAGTTGAACCTAAATCACTTTCAAATCCAGACACGGGGGCATCGGGGATGCGGCTCATTACCCAGATGTAACGCGCCATTACCCAGACAAAATAACCACACCAGGTATAGAAAGCCCATAAAGCCAGTTTGCCGCCAGGGCTACGAGAGAGTCTTTCTTCCATTGCTGTCGAACCATACTCCATTTTGAGATAACCCGGAAAATTCAGACTTATACTGTTATGTGATAAAAGTCACATTTTTCCACATCGGTCGAGCCAGTCAAGTCTCACTCATTTTTTGAACAAATATATGAATCTTAACCACTGACATTATGTGCAGAAAAAACAAGTCGGAAGGCATTTGTTTTTTGTTTGGGCATAATTGATTAATTCATATTTTGAATATATTGGCATTGAATACAATTATACCTTTTTTGTTTTCTGTGTCATGATGACTACGTTATTAGCCTTTTATCGTCTTGTTTATATTTTTTGGGCCGGCATGATGCCGGCTTTTTTTATGCGTTCATTAATGTGCAGTAGATCACACTCAGTCTTTAGTTCAACAATCATTGATGTAATCCATCCTTCCAAAAGAACAATAACCAATTGATATACAAATATAAATATGATGAATACTTATGTCTGAAATTCATAATTATGAATTATACTAAATAGAATAGAAACATTTTGAAATCTTTTAAATACATTTGTTACATGTAATCTTTAAAATAAAATGAACTTCATAGAATAGTATCCAAATGTGCTTTTTTTTGGATAACGGCACTTATTGATATATTCATGAAGATTATAATCACAAGGGAATACATAATGAAAAGAAAAGTTCTGGCAATGCTGGTCCCGGCGTTATTAGTTGCTGGCGCAGCAAATGCGGCTGAAGTCTATAATAAAGATGGTAATAAACTGGATTTATACGGAAAAGTAGCAGGTCTGCACTACTTCTCTGATGACTCTGGCAGTGATGGCGACATGTCATATGCCCGTATCGGTTTCAAAGGTGAAACCCAGATCGTTGACCAGTTCACTGGCTATGGTCAGTGGGAGTTTAACATTGGCGCAAATGGCGCTGAGAGCGACAAGGGCAATACCGCAACTCGTCTGGCATTTGCAGGCTTAGGTTTCGGTCAGAACGGTACTTTCGACTATGGTCGTAACTACGGTGTCGTATATGACGTTGAAGCATGGACCGATATGCTGCCAGAATTTGGTGGCGATACGTACGCTGGTGCCGACAACTTCATGAACGGTCGTGCTAATGGTGTTGCAACCTACCGTAACAATGGTTTCTTTGGTCAGGTTGATGGCCTGAACTTTGCTCTGCAATATCAGAGTAATAATGAAAGCAGTGGACCATTCGGTCAGGAAGGTTCTGGTAAGGGACGTAGCATTACCAAAGAAAATGGTGATGGTTTCGGTATGTCAACTTCCTATGACTTCGACTTCGGTTTAAGTCTGGGTGCTGCATATTCTAACTCTGACCGTACCGATAACCAGGTTCACAAAGGTTTGCATGATACTCGTTACGGGGATCGCTTCGATGCAACTGCTGGCGGTCAAACAGCAGAAGCATGGACCGTTGGCGCTAAATACGACGCTAATAACGTTTACTTAGCAGCCATGTATGCTGAAACCCGTAACATGACTGGTTACGGTGATGCTGATGCTATCGCTAACAAAACCCAAAACTTCGAAGTTGTTGCTCAGTATCAGTTCGACTTCGGTCTGCGTCCGTCCATCGCTTACCTGCAATCAAAAGGTAAGGATTTAGGCGGTGTAAATAGTGATAACTTTGACAGCCAGGGTAATCATCATTACACCAACAAAGACCTGGTTAAATATGTTGATATCGGTATGACCTACTATTTCAACAAAAACATGTCCACCTATGTTGATTATAAAATCAACCTGCTGGACAACGGCGACGACTTCTACAAAGAAAACGGCATCGCGACCGACGATATCGTTGCTGTGGGCTTAGTCTACCAGTTCTAATCAGCCAACGCGCCGCGGCACGTAACTGTAAAACATAATATCGGCCTGAGTTCGTCCCTCATCGAATTCAGGCTTTTTTATATCCCACATCAAATCACCAACAGCGGCACGCTAAACTGCCGTAGCATGTCGATAAACCCTAATTCCTGCGTAGCTCCCAGCACAATAACATCAGCCAGTTGTTGTTCAGCAAGTTCCTTTATCCCTTCCGGAAGAGTGCCGAAATGAACATATGTATGAATAAATCCTTCAGGCAAAACCAGTTGTTCTGCTATATGAGCTAAACGGCACACAGCCTGCCCACGTAGACCTTCTTTAAAACGATGCATATCAGAAATATACCCACGCTCGAGAACTCTTAAATATTCCGGTATAAAGCCAAGTAAGTGAACATGTCCAGAAGAAACATTGGCGAAAAATTGCGCGTGCAAAAACGCTTGCTCTCTATCATCCCGAGAAAAAACATTCACCGGAATAACAATATTTCGGTACATAGGTATTCCCTGAAAAAATTCAATATAATCAACTGCACTTGAATTATTAGTGCATATTTCTAATACTATATTTAAGTCGTTTTTTTTGGAAAAGTTATCGTTGCTGCCCCACTTTAGTCTCCAGGCCATTCCCTCTGACAAATTGTGCAAAGAGTACATCTGATGACAAGTAATTAATCATATCTGTCATCAGTTAAACCTTAATCTGGATCATCATTCTTTCGCGATAATCTCTCGTGCCAGACAGTTTTACGATTATTTTTTTGCTAATAATCTCATTTTCTTAACTTACACTCTCATAGCATGGCCCGGCGAGATTCTTCGCTTCAGCATTTACCTGTTTTAAGCAGGCCTCAGGCGAATCATCCTATTGTAGGCACATCTGGCGCCGCTCTAAACTTCACGTGAGCACAAAAAATCACCACAATTAAAAATTGTGCTACCGTGAATCAATATCCTGATTTCTGAAAAATAGACTAAAATAAATTAACACCAATTACGACCACTTTACGCAATAAGGAGAAATCGGCATGATTAATATTCGACACAAGTGCAGCATAATCATCGCACATTCCCCCCTTGCATACCGCTTTCGATATATTGACTCCAATTTACCACCTGGTTAAAAATAGCAACCAGCTCAGTCGCGAATATAGTGACTAACCTACATAAGTAACAACAAGGAATATACTATGACTGTTCAACAAAGTAAGAATCCGCAAATCGATATGGCTGAAGATAATGCTTTCTTCCCGTCAGAATATTCGTTAGGCCAATATACCAGCCCGATTTCTGATCTTGATGGGGTAGACTATCCAAAATCGTATAGCGGAAAGCAAAAAATTCTGGTAATCGCCGCCGATGAACGCTATTTGCCAACTGATAATGGTAAGCTCTTCTCAACAGGAAACCATCCGATTGAAACGTTGCTGCCGTTATATCATCTGCATGCTGCTGGTTTCGAGTTCGAGGTTGCGACGCTTTCTGGCCTGATGACAAAATTTGAATATTGGGCTATGCCGCGTAAAGATGAAAAAGTGATGCCATTCTTTGAGCAGCACAAATCTCTGTTCCGCAATCCGAAAAAATTGGCAGATGTTGTTGCCAGCCTCAACGCAGACAGCGAGTACGCAGCAATCTTTGTTCCTGGCGGTCACGGTGCACTCATTGGTTTACCAGAAAGCAAAGACGTGGCTGCCGCTCTGCGGTGGGCAATCGAAAATGACCGTTTTGTTATCTCCCTTTGCCACGGTCCGGCAGCCTTTCTGGCGCTTCGCCACGGCGATAACCCATTAAATGGTTATTCAATTTGCGCATTCCCTGACGCTGCAGACAAACAAACACCAGAGATTGGCTACATGCCGGGTCATCTGACCTGGTACTTTGGTGAAGAACTGAAGAAAATGGGCATGAACATCGTCAATGATGATATTACCGGCCGGGTACACAAAGATCGTAAACTTTTAACCGGTGACAGTCCTTTCGCAGCAAATGCGTTAGGCAAACTGGCAGCACAGGAGATGCTGGCCGCATACGTAGGTTAATCGGCTGACACTTACTGTGGAATAAAAGTGGGGGTAACTCTCCCCCACTTAACAAACATGAAAACGACCACCTCCAATTACTGACGTTTTAACGCTTCCCTTCACTTTATGCACCCCAGACTGAAGAATGCGACACAAGCTGTTTTTAAACAAAATGATAATTCTCGAAAATGATTAACACATAAACAATAAATATATAGTATATTCCACGTTATTATTTATCGATTTTAGAAATCAATCATTTCTGTTAAACTTCACCACGTTTTAACCAGAATGGAAGCGAGGTTGGAAATGTCATTTGTATCATTTTTCAGACGTATTGCATTTGCGTATTATGATTATCGCTGCAAAAATACTGATATTGCAAACAGTGGATTCGTAGTTATTCACATTCCCGATCAAATTGGGGATGCAATGGCTATTTACCCAATAATCCGATCGCTTGAAATGCATAAAATAAAACACTTATTGATTGTCACATCAACAATTAATAAATTTGTTTTTGATGCACTTCATCTGGAACAAACAAAATTAACATTGATCAGTATGACAATGCAGGATCATGCCAGTATTAAAGAAATAAAAAAATTAGCAAAAAACATCAATGAACAATATGGAACTCCTGATCTTTGTATTGAAGCAATGCGCAAGAAAAACCTGAAGACGATGATATTTATTAGCCATTTACGAGCCAAAACAAATTTACAGGTTGTGGGTTTAACAATGAAATGTTATTCACCGATATGTAAGTCAGCGTCGAAAATGGATCAGTCACTACGCGCCCCAGTACCGCTGACATGGGCCTTCATGATGCGAGAAGTTGGATTTCCGGCGCCCCCGCCCATATTTGAATTGCCCCTCAGCGAAATAGTGCTAAAAGAAGTACGTTGTGAGATGCATTCATTAGGTTCATATATTGCTCTTAATTTAGAAGGTAGCGTGCAAGAGAGAACATTTTTATTAACAATGGCACAAAAAATCATTGAGATGATTAAAATGCAATCAGACATGCCAATTGTCATTGTTCATGGTCCGAAAGGTTCGGAAACAGCCCTGGAACTAACCCGGCTTTTTGATAACGTTTATCATTTGTCGTTATCACCTTCAATAATGCGGTCTGCAGCAATCATAAGAGATGCCTTCCTTGCAATAACGCCAGACACATCTATTTTACACATGGCAAGTGCTTATAATGTTCCTGTCATCGCCGTGTATGCTGATTATAAGACTCGCTGGCCTGCCATGGCCGGCATTTCAGAGACGATTGTGGTAGGAAAGGCTATTGATCATCTAAATTTGGATGAATTCAGCAATGCGCTGAAAAGGATTATCGCGAAAATTTCAGTCACAGCGTAATGAAAGCTCTAACAAAAATTCAAACACTAAAGTACGTTTGCAGAAAAGCAAAAAGCCCGCTCGAAAGCAGGCTTTTTTGAATTTGGCTCCTCTGACTGGACTCGAACCAGTGACATACGGATTAACAGTCCGCCGTTCTACCGACTGAACTACAGAGGAATCGTGAGAACGAGGCGAATATTACTTAGCAGCGCAGCGAGTGTCAACACTAAAATTCGTAAGTCATTTCAATCGGTTAATTAAGCAACAAAATTTATATTTAATGAACATTTGGTACTGAATTGGTGTCTCGCCCATTGGCATTTCGTAGCCGTTGTAATGGATCCTGCTTATAAAATTGGCAGAAACGTTGCCACAGCGAGGGGAAGCGTGGCGCAAAAAGTTCCGGTGCACTAAAAAAGTATTCGGAAAGTACGGCAAAACATTCTGCAGGGTCACTGGCAGCATAAGCATCGATGCTGGAGGCATTTTCGCCCACTAACTCAATTTCTTCCTGAATGTTATCCATCGCCGCATGAAGATCGTGTTCCCATCCAGCGACTTCACGCAAAGAAATGAAGGGAACCCCACTGGCGCGATCGCCATTTCGTGTATCCAGCTTATGTGCAACTTCGTGGATAATCAGATTAAAGCCCGAGGCATCGAAAGAATCTTGTATATCGAGCCAGTTCAGCACGATTGGGCCTTGCTGCCAGCTTTGTCCTGATTGAACGATACGTTGATTATGCACCAACCCTATATCGTCTTCCCATTCATCGTCTACCACAAATGGCGCAGGGTAAATTAGCACTTCATGAAAACCATCCAACCATTCCAGTCCAAGCTCCAGAACAGGCAAGCAGAAAAGTAAGGCGATGCGACTACTTTTCAATGCATCAAGTTCAAATCCTTGCAGCGGGACCAGTCTTTTTTGCTGCAAAAAACGTTCGGCAAGAGTGACTAGTTTGCTTTGCTCCTGCTCTGTCAGACATGTCAAAAGAGGTATCGCCAGAGCTTCCTTCCATGGCAGCGTATCTTCATGATCTGTTTCTTGTACTTTCCAGGGCCACTTAATCATCGTTTTGCTCGCAAACTCGTCACTTGAACAAAATTGCACGGACAGGGACTGTTAAAATGCCAAATTTCCTGGCATCATGGCAACCATCTGAACGGAGAGATGCCGGAGCGGCTGAACGGACCGGTCTCGAAAACCGGAGTAGGGGCAACTCTACCGGGGGTTCAAATCCCCCTCTCTCCGCCAATCATTCAAGCAATTAGCTCGCCTGGTGTCAGTGACACAAATCCCATTAGGAAAATTCAAAAAAATCCATCAGAGAAAAATAGCATCAGCCGAGCGTGCGTTGCGGCTTTAGCATTCACATTTTTCTGTTCAACGCGGTTGTAATATGTAACTGCCCCTCCCGGCCCTTCATCCTCAGTTCCTGGCATAAAAACATTTGCAGATGCTTTCTGTCGCGGTAGTCTCATAAGGTTCGTTTATAGATCGACGGCAATGTGAGTTACCTTTTCCATACTAATTATAAAAAGACAGTACAAACAGGATCACTATGGACTCCACGCTCATCTCCACGCGTCCCGATGAAGGAACGCTTTCGTTAAGTCGCGCCCGACACGCTGCGTTAGGCAGTTTCGCGGGTGCCGTCGTCGACTGGTATGATTTTTTACTCTATGGCATTACTGCCGCATTGGTGTTTAATCGCGAGTTTTTCCCGCAGGTAAGCCCGGCAATGGGAACGCTCGCTGCATTTGCTACCTTTGGTGTCGGTTTCCTTTTTCGTCCGCTCGGTGGTGTCATTTTCGGCCATTTCGGCGACCGACTGGGGCGTAAACGCATGTTGATGCTTACCGTCTGGATGATGGGCATCGCCACAGCATTGATCGGCATTCTCCCTTCGTTTTCAACTATTGGCTGGTGGGCTCCAATTTTGCTTGTGATGCTGCGAGCTATTCAGGGATTTGCTGTTGGCGGAGAATGGGGAGGCGCTGCGTTGCTGTCCGTTGAGAGCGCGCCAAAAAACAAAAAAGCCTTTTACAGTAGCGGCGTGCAGGTTGGTTACGGAGTAGGTCTACTCCTTTCAACCGGACTGGTTTCATTGATCAGTATGACGACAACTGACGAGCAATTTTTGAGCTGGGGTTGGCGCATTCCTTTCCTGTTTAGCATCGTACTGGTGCTGGGTGCATTGTGGGTGCGCAATGGCATGGAGGAGTCCGCTGAATTTGAACAACAGCAGCATAATCAAGCGGCGGTGCAAAAACGCATCCCGGTTATCGAAGCTCTGTTACGACATCCCGGTGCTTTCCTTAAGATTATTGCACTGCGACTGTGCGAGTTGCTGACGATGTATATCGTTACCGCCTTTGCACTTAACTATTCGACCCAGAATATGGGGCTGCCGCGCGAATTATTCCTCAATATTGGTTTGCTGGTGGGTGGATTAAGCTGCCTGACAATTCCCTGTTTTGCCTGGCTTGCCGATCGTTTTGGTCGCCGTAGGGTTTATATCAGCGGCGCAATAATCGGAACGTTAAGCGCATTTCCTTTTTTTATAGCGCTTGAGGCACAGTCCATTTTCTGGATCGTTTTCTTCTCCATTATGCTGGCGAACATTGCGCATGACATGGTGGTTTGCGTGCAACAGCCGATGTTCACCGAGATGTTTGGTGCCAGTTATCGCTACAGCGGCGCTGGCGTCGGATATCAGGTTGCCAGCGTGGTAGGCGGTGGATTTACACCTTTTATTGCTGCTGCTCTGATTACTTATTTTGCAGGAGACTGGCATAGCGTCGCCATTTATTTGCTGGCAGGCTGCCTGATTTCCGCAATAACTGCGTTGTTAATGAAAGACAATCAACACGCTTGATAGCCTGGCGAAGATCGTCCGATCTTCGCCTTACACTTTTGTTTCACATTCCTGTGACATACTATCGGAAATGCGGTAATTGTATGGAACAGGAGAGACGTATGAATAATAAGGGCTCCGGTCTGACCCCAGCTCAGGCACTGGATAAACTTGACGCGCTGTATGAAAAATCTGTAGTCGCTTTACGCAACGCCATTGGCAGATATATTAAAAGTGGCGAACTGCCTGATGAAAACGCCCGAAAACACGGTCTTTTTGTCTATCCATCGCTGACCGTGACCTGGGACGGTAGCGCAACAAACCCTCCCAAAACACGCGCGTTTGGTCGTTTTACTCACGCTGGCAGCTACACGACCACCATCACCCGCCCTGCTCTCTTTCGTTCATATCTTAATGAACAATTAACTCTGCTGTACCAGGATTATGGTGCACATATTTCCGTGCAACCGTCAGAGCATGAAATTCCTTATCCCTATGTCATCGACGGCTCAGAGCTGACGCTTGATCGCTCAATGAGCGCCGGATTAACTCGTTATTTCCCGACAACCGAACTGGCACAAATTGGCGATGAAACGGCAGACGGCATTTATCATCCAACGGAATTCTCCCCGCTATCGCATTTTGATGCACGCCGGGTAGATTTTTCCCTAGCACGGTTACGCCATTATACGGGTACGCCAGTCGAACATTTTCAGCCGTTCGTCTTGTTTACCAACTACACACGTTATGTGGATGAATTCGTTCGTTGGGGGTGCAGCCAGATCCTTGATCCTCATAGCCCCTACATTGCCCTTTCTTGTGCTGGCGGGAACTGGATCACCGCTGAAACCGAAGCACCGGAAGAAGCAATTTCCGACCTCGCATGGAAAAAACACCAGATGCCCGCATGGCATTTAATCACTACCGATGGTCAGGGTATTACTCTGGTTAATATTGGCGTGGGGCCGTCAAATGCCAAAACTATCTGCGATCATCTGGCGGTGCTGCGCCCGGATGTCTGGTTGATGATTGGTCACTGCGGAGGATTACGTGAAAGCCAGGCTATTGGAGATTACGTACTTGCGCATGCTTATTTACGCGATGACCACGTGCTTGATGCGGTTCTGCCTCCCGATATTCCTATTCCGAGCATTGCTGAAGTACAACGTGCACTTTATGACGCCACCAAACTCGTCAGCGGCAGGCCGGGTGAGGAAGTTAAACAGCGGCTACGCACTGGAACTGTAGTAACCACTGATGACAGGAACTGGGAGCTACGCTACTCAGCTTCTGCACTGCGTTTTAATTTAAGTCGGGCCGTGGCAATTGATATGGAAAGTGCCACCATTGCAGCACAAGGATATCGTTTCCGCGTACCATACGGGACGCTACTGTGTGTTTCAGATAAACCGTTGCATGGTGAGATTAAACTTCCCGGTCAGGCTAACCGTTTTTATGAAGGCGCTATTTCCGAGCACCTGCAAATTGGCATTCGGGCGATAGACTTGCTGCGCGCAGAAGGCGACCGACTGCATTCGCGTAAACTGCGGACCTTTAATGAACCACCGTTCCGATAATGAGTTCAGATCCTTTGCGTCAGGAAAAGATGTGAAGGATTTGATTAAGTAACAAAGTAAAAAGCCCGCTATAAAAGCGGGCTTTTCAGAAATTTGGCTCCTCTGACTGGACTCGAACCAGTGACATACGGATTAACAGTCCGCCGTTCTACCGACTGAACTACAGAGGAATCGCGAGAACGGGGCGAATATTAACGATGCCCATCCACAATGTCAAAGCCTGTTTTTTAATTTTGAATTCGTTTGCTGAAATAATCTGCGCTTTGTCGTTTATTCCGACACATCTGGCTTTTTTTCATACTATTTATGCTCAGGACGAGGGTATTTCCATAGCCATCGCCCTGTCACCATTCGCCAGTAAAACAGCACCGCCCGCACGGCCCAGTCGGCAAACATCCCCATCCAGACGCCAACCACACCCCAGCCAAGCATGATTCCCAGCACATAACCGACTATCACCCGGCATCCCCACATGCTCAGCATAGAAACCCACATGGCGTAGCGAGCATCTCGAGCACCTTTAAAACCAGCAGGTAGTACCCAGGAGGCGGACCAAATCGGCATAAATAAAGCATTCAACCAAATCAGAATCACAACGACATGTTTAACCTGCGGATCCTGGGTATAAAACGACGCCATAATCCCGGCAAAGGGGGCGGTTAACCAGGCTATTGCCGTTAATCCAATAGTGGACAGCCAGAAAACATGCCTCAATTGAATTTCTGCTTGTGCTATCTGCCCTACCCCCAACCTTCGACCCGTAATGATTGTAGAAGCAGATCCAAGTGCACTTCCTGGTAAATTGATAAGAGCTGCAATCGAAAAAGCGATAAAATTCCCGGCAATAACACTCGTCCCCATCCCGGCAACGAACATTTGTGTTAATAACCGGCCACTGGTAAATAATACGGATTCCACACTTGCAGGAATACCAATCCCCATGACTTCCCAGATAATGCTGAAATTCAATAGCTTAAAATAGCTTTTTAACGAGATCCGTAGCGCAGGATTAAAACCAATCGCCAGAACCCACAAAATGGCGACTGCGCCAATATAACGGGAAATAGTTAATCCCAGTCCTGCCCCGACAAACCCTAACCCCTGCCAGGAGAAAAGACCGTAAATCAATATGCCGCTAATGATGATATTAAGGATATTCAAACTACCATTTATAAGAAGCGGTATTTTCGTATTCCCTGCGCCGCGAAGTGCTCCGCTGCCAATCAAGGTAATTGCCGCCGCAGGATAACTGATGACTGTCAGCTCCAGATAAGTCAGCGCCAGTGCTTTTACCTCCGGTGTGGCCTCACCTGCAACAAAATCGATAATTTGCTCACCAAAATGATGAATAAGCGCTGCCAACAGTACGGCAAACAATGTCATGATCACTAATGACTGCCGTGTCGCTACCCTCGCTCGCCGTCGATCACGCTTACCGAGACTAAATGCCACAACGACTGTAGTACCAAGGTCGATAGCTGCAAAAAAAGCCATAATGACCATATTAAAACTGTCCGCCAATCCAACGCCTGCCATCGCATCTTTTCCCAGCCAACTGACCAGAAACGTGCTCAGTACGCCCATCAACAGGACACAGGCATTCTCCATAAAGATAGGAACAGCAAGCGGGGTTATCTCACGCCAGAACAACACCTTGTAGCTCTTACGTTTTGCGTGCCAGCGAGTGCCGTGAACAAACTGGCGTAAAGCTGAGGAGATATTCAAAACTGACCTTAATTGCAGAAAGTGAAACCACATTTCAAATAATGAGGGAGAATCAGCAAAGCTGCAAAGATTTTCGCCAGCAAATTGTCTGCAAATGCAACAAACTGTTGATAGAAACGGCAAACGGTTGAGAAATTTAAAAATCAGGTTTGACAAAAGATTTTTCGCCGTTAAGATGTGCCTCAACAGCGATTCCTCTGTAGTTCAGTCGGTAGAACGGCGGACTGTTAATCCGTATGTCACTGGTTCGAGTCCAGTCAGAGGAGCCAAATTTCTGAAAAGCCCGCTTTATAGCGGGCTTTTTGCTATATCTGATAATCAATTTCCTCTTCACTATTTTCCATCACCTGTCGCTTAATATCCTCAACCGACAGTCCTGCATTGCACAGTTCCAGAAAACGCCAGACATAGTTACGCTGTAATTGTCCTCGTTTTAGTCCCAACCAGACGGTATTAGCATCGAAAAGATGGCGCGTTTCCAGACGGATTAAATTCTCTTCCTCTTGTTCGCCACTGGATTGTTCGGCGACCAATCCAATCCCCAGGCCAAGGGCTACGTAGGTTTTGATAACATCAGAGTCCTGCGCACTCAATACAATATCTGCCAGCAAACCTTTGCGGACAAATGCGTCATCAATCCGCGAGCGACCAGTAATCCCCTGTCGGTAAGTGATCAACGGCCACTTCGCTATTGATTCCAGCGTCAATGGCGTAATTTTTGTTAAGGGATGATTATCTGGAACGAGCAAACTATGATGCCAACGAAACCATGGGAAGGCGACGAGTTGCGGATCATTGCTCAGACGCTCACTGGCGATGCCAATATCGGCCCCGCCATTTTGCAGCAACGTCGCAATTTCCTGTGGTGTTCCCTGGATAAGCTCAAGCCGCACTTCCGGGAAAAGTTCGCGAAAGGCTTTAATGACCTTTGGCAAGCTGTAGCGTGCCTGAGTATGCGTCGTTGCGATAGTGAGAACGCCAGATGTATTGTTGGTAAAGAGATCGGCAAGTCGACGAACATTACTGGCTTCATTCAGAATGCGTTCTGCAATTACCAGCAATGCTTTGCCCGGTTCAGTCATACCAAGCAGTCGTTTTCCCCGACGAACGAATATTTCTATACCAAGCTCATCCTCCAGCTCTCGAATATGACGGCTGACACCTGACTGTGAGGTAAAAAGCATATTCGCAACCTCTGTCAGGTTGTAATCCTGACGTGCAGCCTCGCGGATTATCTTTAGTTGTTGGAAATTCACGGTAAACTCCGGGCAGATCAGACATTCCGCTATTGTTAAAGTCTAACGCCCGGCATAACAAATAATAAAAACCCGCATCTTATTCCATCCAGATATAACGTTTAGCTAACCAATTGCCATTGTCTTTTTTCCATGACTGGAGGAGTGATCACTGACAATAACAGCTCTTTCACTGCTTGTGCCTGTGGCGACAGTTTTGCTCTGGCAGGTAAATTTAATGACAAAGAGAGACTCATTGACGGTGTGGTAATACGTGACATCCATCCGTTAACTGCGTCACATAACGAGCGCGCGGCTGATTCTGGTAACACTGCAACCCCCATGCCGCTGGCAATCGCTGCGGTAAGCGTGGCGATAGACTCAATTTCACCGATGACTTTTGCCGTGAGTCGCCGTAAAGAAAAAGCCTCATCAACGCGGAGTCTTACGGCACTGTAATCGCTGGGAAGAAAGAGATTCATTTGCGCTATAGCATTAACATCAACGCTTTGCCCTGGAAAATCCTGTGTTCCGACAAGAAAAAGATCTTCTTTTAACAAAGCCTGGCTGGATACACCTGCCACAGGGGAATGCTCGTAAATTATCGCCATATCAAGCTGGCTATTTATAAGTTTATCATTAAGAACAGCGCCGCTGTTTTCATGTAGATAGATAATCACTTCCGGAAATTCAGCACGTACCGCCTGTAATAAGGGCATGGTGATAGACGACGCGGCGGTTCCTGGCGCAAAGCCAATTGAGACTTGACCCGATAATGTCTGACCTACGTTATGAACTGCCAGTTGGGCCTGTTCACACTGACGTAAAATTGCCCGCGCATGGGTATAGAGAATTTTTCCGGCATCTGTTGGAGTAACGCCACGTTTAGTGCGAATCAAAAGTTGTTGATCCAGCTCGCCTTCCAGTGTGGCGACCTGCTGACTGAGCGCAGGCTGCGCGATATGTAACACTTCAGCAGCCTGGGTCAGGCTACCAATGTCTACAATTTTTACGAAGTATTTCAGGCGTCTGAAGTTCATGTTGCCTCCGGTTTTTAAAAATCGGCCCAAGTGCCGGTATTACTCACAACCAGATTGCAAGATGCTTGCCAGTTTAAATTTAGCGCTAATGCGAAAGCTAATCGCCTGTCAAATAAGAGATTATGATTGTTTTGTCCTTTCGTCCGGGTTACAGAACGAGCGTTCATTGCCCCATAAAAGGATGGCATGCACTACAATGGAACATTACAAAAATGATTGAATGTTCATCGCTTTGTCGAAATTGCCAGCAAACGAACAAAAAAATGCATTTCCCCCTTTGACATCGCGGAACGCTGCCATTAATATGCGCCCCGTTCACACGATTCCTCTGTAGTTCAGTCGGTAGAACGGCGGACTGTTAATCCGTATGTCACTGGTTCGAGTCCAGTCAGAGGAGCCAAATTCAAAAAAGCCTGCTTTCAAGCAGGCTTTTTGCTTTCTACGTAACAACTATTTTAAAACATCTGCCTCGCCCCAGAATTAACTTGCACAGGCATTCCTGAACGACGCTGCAAAGCTGCGTTTGCGCGATTTACATCAACTTCTTGTCCATTGATAAATGCCTGCAATGAAGGCGTTACCGGCAATGGCACTTTTCTGTCGGACTCATATTCCGCCCGATTACGCGATAACGGTTCATGAACTTCCAGCCACTTTGAGCCATCCAGTTCCGTTGTGTATTTCACCGGCTGATCGATAATTTGCACGCGCGTCCCGACTGGAACATTATCGAACAAATACTTTATGTCATCATTGCGCAGACGAATACAACCCTGACTCACCCGTAAGCCAATGCCAAAATTGGCATTGGTACCGTGGATGGCATAAAGCCGACCAATATAGATGGCATAAAGCCCCATAGGATTATCGGGTCCAGCTGGGACAAATGCGGGCAGGCTCTCCCCTCGTTTTGCATATTCACGGCGAGTATTAGGGGTCGGTGTCCAGGTTGGTGCTTCTTGTTTGCGTTCAACGGCCGTCACCCAATTGCGCGGCGTTTCACGCCCGGCCTGACCAATGCCGATAGGAAACACTTCCACAGTATTACTGTCTGGCGGGTAGTAATAAAGACGCATCTCAGCGACGTTAACCACAATCCCCTTGCGTACAGTGGCAGGCAGAATCAGTTGCTGCGGAATGGTGAGTTGCGAACCAGACTTTGGTAAGAAAACGTCAGCCCCTGGATTCGCCTCCAGCATATTACTCAGACCTTGCCCATACTGTGCAGCAAAGGTTTCCAGCGGCTGGGTATTGTGATCAGGAACCGTTATTGTCAGTGGTTGCCCGACTAAACGGCTACCCTCTGGAGGGAGTGGATAAGTTACCGCCAGACTATTATGGCTGGCAAAAAGCAGAACAAATGAACAAAGAATATTTACACGACGCATCATGTCCCTTTCCTAAGTCGCGAAAGCTATCCGATAATTATAGCTTTTATCTGACTTTTCGTTTTTAACTGTTCAATTCAGAAGTCGTCTTCCACGGTAGAACAATATTACTGGCGGCAAGTTCTCCCATGTTGCTGTATATCGCGCAGGCGGCTTCGATGATGGGCATCGCCAGCGCTGCGCCACTCCCCTCACCTAAACGCATTTCCATATTGAGATAAGGCTCCAGCCCCAAATGTGACAGCGCTATACGCGCCCCTTTTTCTGCCGACAGGTGAGAAGGAATGAGATACGGTTTGATTGCAGGACACATCCGGCAGGCGGCAAGTGCAGCGGCGTAAGAAAGAAATCCATCCAGCAACACGGGTAAACCGCAGGAAGCGGCACCTAACATTACGCCAGCCATTCCGACCAAATCAAACCCACCGACTTTGGCCAGCACATCAATACCATCCAGTGGATTCGGTTGATTCAATGTTATTGCCCGACGAACAACATCAACTTTATGCGCCAGTTTATCTGTCGGCAGGTTTGCGCCAATACCGACCACTTCTTCAGGATCGCGTCCAGTAATCGCACTGACTATCGCCGCTGCCGGTGTGGTATTTGCCATCCCCAGTTCACCCACACCAAACAGCGTGACGCCATTTCTCGCTAACTCGCGCGTATATTGTATGACGTCCAAAAGCAACTCTTCAGCCTGACAGGGGCTCATTGCCGGACCCGAGGCAATATTACCGCTACCTCGTGCGACACGCATGTTAATAAGCCCTGGGATAGGCTCAACGGTATCAATCCCAACATCAATCACGTGAACTTTAGCGCCCGCTTGTGCTGCCAGCACACACACACCAGTTGTTCCACGTGTCATATTTTCAGCCTGGATGGCTGTCACTGCTTTCGGAGAAATAGCGACACCTTCATCCCAGACGCCATGATCGGCACACATAACCAGCACTGCTTTTTGGCCCACATGAGGCACACCATTCAGTCCCGGCATTCCTGCCAGTTGTACGGCAAGCGCCTCCAGTCTTCCCAGACTACCGACAGGTTTGAGTAACCCATCAATATACCGTTGGGTACGCGACATAGCGGCAGGATCGATGGCAGGGATCGTATTCAATAATTCGGCGAGTGTTTGCATGTAGCGTCTCTTCGGTAATCAGTCTTATAGCAGTGCCAGCAGGAAGACCAGTTCACCAAGTTCTATGGCTGCTCCTAGCGTATCGCCGGTTTGCCCGCCCAGAGTCCGTTTGAGAAGCTGGCCGAGGACGAAAATCGCCACCATCGTCACCACCATAGCAGCCACACCATGCATACCCGGCAATAATACGGCAGCAAAAATAGCGGCTAAACCGAGGGTGACACAGGTTTGTCGCCCGTCAATTTTGCCAATGAACACATTACCAAGCCCTTCTTCCCGGGCATAACAATGACGATACATCAACAATGCGGCAGTCCCACGGCTAACCGCACATGCAGCCGCCAGCGATGCAAGGATCGGTTCGCCACGCAGTGCCAACTCGCTTAGCACCAGAATCTTTGCCAGAACCACAAAAATCAGCGCCAGACCACCGTGAGTACCCAAACGGCTATCACGCATGATTTCCAACATGCGATCGCGGCTACGTGCAGAAAATACGCCATCACAGGTATCTGCGAGGCCGTCCAGGTGGAATCCCCCTGTTATCAGCGCCAGCACCAGCACGCTAAACAGAGCCGCCAGCGGTATGCCACACCATGCCTGCAACGCCATGAAGACCACTCCACTAATGGCGCCAAGCAATAAACCAATTAAGGGAAAAGCAATGATACCGCGAGAATAATGCTCGAAATCCAGCCCCTGGGACCAACGACGCGGTACAGGCAGACGCGTAATAAAAGAGAGCATCGCCCAAAATAATTTACTCATTTGATTTTTACTCCAATACCCGAAACCACCAGCCATACTTCATCTGCCGCAGCGGCCAGCTGCTGATTTACCCGCCCGGCAATATCACGAAAATGTCGCGCCAGACGATTCTCCGGCACAATCCCCATGCCCACTTCATTGGTCACTAATACGACCTTTGCAGTACAACGTTGACAGGCGGCAATCAACGACTGAATCTCACCGTTAATCGCCTGCTCCATCGCGTCATAATCCCATTTTTCAGGATCTTTATCGCCGCCATATTCAAACAAAAGATTAGTCACCATTGTTGTAATGCATTCCAGCAACACGGCAGCCTGCGGGTTAATGTCTGCGTTAATTAACTCATCAAGATTTTGCCAGCGTTCCACCGTGTGCCAGTGCGCCGGGCGGCCTTGCCGATGGTGTTCAATCCGTGCGGCCATCTCATCATCAAAAATTTGCGAAGTAGCGATATACAGGACCTGTGGAGTGTCCCCAATAAGCGCCTCGGCGTGCCGGCTCTTCCCGCTCCGTGCGCCCCCCGTCACCAAAATCATCATACGGACTCCCGGTTCAATTGTATGATGGTATTCATTGACCAGAGCAATGGATGTTCCACTGTTACTGACCGTAATAACATTTCTTCGATTAATACTGCGCGTATTAAAAATAAAAATCCAGCATTCTCAATCCATTACGAATGGGGGAGGCATTGTGAAATAGCCCAATTCCCCTGCGTTAACGACCGACAAAATGTGTCATTAGCAACGGTTTCTCTGAATTGACACATTTCATTCAGATAATGGATTAACGCTACAGCCCCACCAGCCGTGCCATTCAGCAAACGAGCATTGTGCTCTGCTATTAAGATTACCGTCACGCCATCAGGCAGAGGGAGCCTTTCTGGGATGAGTGTCCCGCTTTCAGCAATCAATAACAGCACTGAATAATCGCTATACGCATCTGATAATGATTGTTCTGGCCCACCGTTAAAAGGCAGGAAACCTTGCTGCCAATCCTCACCGACAAAACAGGTAATAGGCAACATTTCAGCCAGATGTTTAGCGAGTTCAATATCGCCAGATGAGAGGCAAAAAAGAGCTATCGATTCAGGTTTTATCGTTTTCATGACCACCACCCTCCGCTTAGTTTCCTGTAATAACGGTCAGGTTGATATGCCACAAAAAAAGATTGCCACACCATAAGTGCAGCCCTGGTGCCTGTCGACACGACGATGAATGAAATAAATGCTGCCGCCATCCCCTGATCCTTTCAGGGTGGTAGGGGTATAAAGACGCGCCAGTGCTCAACCGGGCGCTTCCAGACAACCCACTTCCCACCGAAGTTGTTGGTATTAACTGACAGGCTGGTCTTCTGGCTTAGCGTCATCCTCCCCCGACCTTCCCGATCTCACGATCAGTGGCATTTTCGGGGTTGTCAGCATTACAGCAGCGGGGGCTGCGAGGGATTTCCACCCTCTTCCCAGGCACAAATGTGCCAAACATGTCAGCGTATGTTATGAGCTGATTTCAATTTTCCCATAACACGTAAATGAATTATTACTGCCAGAGTATATTTAATCATCCCTCATTTTTTACATTGAATTTATGCCGTTTCCGCAGCCGTATTTTCGCTAATTTGCTGACGGAAAACCTGCGGCGTTACCTGATAGGTCTGTCGAAAAACTTTGCAAAAATAACTGGTTTGAGAGAAGCCTAAATTACGCGCAATGCTGGCGATGCTCCAGTCACTATGGCACAGCAACTCACGGGCGCTGGCCATGCGTTGTTGGTTTACCCATGCATTAAAACCAATCCCATGATATTTCTTAAACAATTTACTGAAATAATAAGGGCTTAGATAAACATGCGAGGCAACATCCTCCAGGCGTAAATCGTCTGATAAATGCGCATCAATATAGCGCAATGCTTTTTTCATTTTATTATCGTGGGGATTAGACGCACGGGTCTGACGAACTGAATCCGAATGAGGTTTATTCTCTTTAATAACGACAAAATTGAGTTGCTTTTTGAGGCAATTTTCCACAATCAACTTCAACAAATCAGCAGAGGCCATAACTCGCGAGTAATCCATCTCCGGGACTTTGCGAAATTCATTAAGTAATTCGGGATCTGCTTGCCAACGATCATCGACATTCAGAATATCGATCAAATCGACATCACCATTACGCAGGCGGACTTGTCCACACAACACAAAGCCGACTAAATGCCCGGCAATCACCAAAGGAATAGAGAAATCGGTTAATCCTGCATGGCAACGGTAAATACAAGGTTGATCGGATTTAGAAGCTTCCAGGCCTCCACAACGATCGCTCATGCGGCAGCGAGTGCTAAGCTGTGGGTGTTGCCGCATCATCTGACAAAACGGGGTGAAGTTAAAAAGTTCGGAAATTTCATCACCGTGGATATTGACCACGACAACCGCAAGGCTGGTCGCCTGCGCAAAATCCTGCGCGATTTTATTAATGAGTTCTGAATTAAGTGTCGCCGCAGAAATCATGATAAAACCTCCCAGTTAATTTATTGTTATTGTAAAAAACAATTGTTTTACATTTAATCTTCACATCATCCCTGATGATTTACTGACGAGAAGCACAAAGGACAATAACAAAAGCCTCCATGAAGCGGGAGACTTTTTAATAAGTTCGGAAAGCAGATCACAAACAGTAAAAAAATAAACGTTTATAACCGCCAGGTTATTTCGCTATTCGCGGATATCTTTAGGCGTAACACTATTGACAGGTAAATTTTGTGCAATGAGAAAGCGATAAATCGCCGCACCAACGCAGGCACCAATGACCGGGGCAATAATGGGTACAATGAAATAAGGAATATTGCGTCCGCCAGTCATCGCTATTTCTCCCCAACCCGCAAGCCAGGTGAAAATTTTTGGCCCAAAATCACGCGCTGGATTCATGGCAAAACCGGTTAATGGTCCAGTAGAAGCACCAATAACAGCAACCAGAATACCAATCAGTAAAGGTGCAAGAGGCCCCTTCGGTACACCGTTGCCGTCATCGGTCAACGCCATAATCAATCCCATCAACATAGACGTGATGACTATTTCAACCAGTGCCGCCTGCCATACATTTATTGCCGCTGCCGGGTAAGTACTGAAGATACTGGCGAGTTGTAAACTTTCTGCACTTCCACGAACCATATTGTGGGCAGATTCAAAATCGGTAAACAAATTGCTGTATAAAAAATATGCCAGAACCGCACCACCAAAGGCACCCGCTAATTGCGCCACACAAAATGGCAGCACTTTACGGCCAGGAAAAGCGGCGAACAACCATAGAGCAATCGTAACCGCTGGGTTGAGATGAGCGCCGGAAATTCCTGCCGTAAGATAAACAGCAAGTGAAATACCTAACCCCCAAATAATACAAATCTCCCACAGCCCCAGACTTGCCCCAGCAAGTTTGAGGGCACACAAACAACCAATGCCAAAAAAGAGGAACAGTCCGGTGCCCAAAAACTCGGCAACGCATTGCGCCTTGAGTGAATCATTCATAGTGACACCTTTTTTACAAAGTTTTTCTTTATCAGCCAACAGAATTGCTGATTGTTGTGTATATCGAGGGCAACTATAAAAATTGCTCTGCGGAAAATATTGCCAACATGCATGACAGACTCGTGGAAAAATCGTGCTGACATAGCAAATTATTGTCATTGCCTAAGCATGCAACACAGCGTTAATCAGTGTTGAAAGTAATAATTACCGCCAAACTTTCACAATAAAAAATTGTCATCATGACATAATAAAATTTAAACAAATATCACAGTTCCCTTCCGCGAACCAAACCCAACGAAATATTATTCGCGATTAACCCGCTCAGCCAACGCAATTAATTCACATTGAAACACCCACAAAACAACCAATAAATTAATAACATATAGTTTATAAAAGCAATTTTATAATATTTGTCCTCTATTTATTTTTCTCATTGGCCGATTAAGTCAGCCATTCTTTTTCCTCGCTTTTTTTTATAGTCATATCGTCAAAAAATCCAGGCGAGGTCTTTATGCAACAAGAAGCGTTAGGAATGGTAGAAACCAAAGGCTTAACTGCCGCCATAGAGGCCGCAGACGCCATGGTGAAGTCGGCAAATGTATTGCTGGTTGGCTACGAAAAAATAGGTTCCGGGCTGGTGACCGTCATCGTTCGTGGTGATGTCGGGGCTGTAAAAGCGGCAACAGACGCAGGTGCCGCCGCCGCGCGTAACGTCGGTGAAGTAAAAGCCGTACACGTTATTCCCCGCCCACATACCGATGTCGAAAAAATCTTACCAAAGGGAATTAACCCATGAGTAGCAATGAACTGGTCGAACAGATCATGGCGCAGGTCATCGCTCGCGTAGCGACGCCAGAGCATGAGGTTCTCCCGGAAACCACTCATCAAACACGAGAGACGGCTATGGCAGAAAAAAGCTGTACGTTAACGGAATTTGTTGGCACCGCTATTGGCGACACTGTAGGTCTGGTCATTGCGAACGTTGATAGCGCCCTGAAACTTGAAAAACGCTATCGCTCCATTGGCATTCTGGGTGCACGTATTGGCGCAGGTCCACACATTATGGCCGCTGATGAAGCGGTAAAAGCTACGAACACTGAAGTTATTAGCATTGAACTTCCTCGCGATACCAAAGGCGGTGCCGGACACGGCTCATTAATCCTCTTAGGTGGCAACGATGTTTCCGACGTGAAACGCGGTATTGAAGTTGCCCTGAAAGAACTCGACCGGACCTTTGGTGATGTCTATGCCAACGAAGCCGGGCATCTTGAACTGCAATATACCGCCCGCGCCAGCTATGCACTGGAAAAAGCGTTTGGTGCACCACTGGGACGGGCTTGCGGCGTTATTGTTGGCGCTCCAGCCGCTGTGGGTGTTCTGATGGCCGACACCGCGCTGAAGTCCGCCAATGTGGACGTGGTGGCATACAGCTCGCCTGCTCATGGCACCAGCTACAGCAATGAAGTCATTCTGATTATCTCGGGTGACTCCGGCGCAGTCCGTCAGGCGGTCATCTCCGCACGCGAAATCGGTAAAACCGTACTTTCGACTCTCGGCGATACACCGAAAAACGATCGCCCTTCCTACATCTGAATTCCCTGAGGCTGATTCATGAGATCGAAAAGATTTGAAGCACTGGCCAAACGCCCAGTCAACCAGGACGGTTTCGTTAAAGAGTGGATTGAAGAAGGCTTCATTGCGATGGAAAGCCCGAACGATCCAAAACCGTCAATCAAAATTGTTAACGGCGTCGTCACCGAGCTGGATGGAAAACCCGCCAGCCAGTTTGACCTGATCGACCACTTTATCGCCCGTTACGGCATCAATCTCGCGCGCGCCGAAGAAGTCATCGCGATGGATTCGGTCAAACTTGCCAATATGCTGTGCGATCCAAATGTCAAACGTAGCGATATCGTTCCCCTTACCACAGCAATGACGCCCGCCAAAATCGTCGAAGTGGTTTCGCAGATGAACGTGGTAGAGATGATGATGGCGATGCAGAAAATGCGCGCCCGTCGAACACCATCACAACAGGCTCACGTCACTAACGTCAAAGATAACCCGGTACAAATTGCCGCCGACGCAGCCGAAGGCGCATGGCGCGGGTTTGATGAACAGGAAACCACCGTTGCCGTTGCTCGCTATGCGCCGTTCAACGCCATCGCTCTGCTGGTAGGTTCACAGGTAGGGCGCCCGGGCGTCTTGACCCAGTGTTCACTGGAAGAAGCCACCGAACTGAAACTCGGTATGTTAGGCCACACCTGTTACGCCGAAACGATTTCTGTTTACGGCACGGAACCTGTTTTCACCGATGGCGATGATACCCCGTGGTCAAAAGGATTTCTCGCGTCATCTTATGCTTCTCGCGGCTTAAAAATGCGCTTTACTTCCGGCTCCGGCTCTGAAGTACAGATGGGTTACGCGGAAGGCAAATCAATGCTTTATCTCGAAGCTCGTTGCATTTACATCACCAAAGCCGCAGGCGTACAGGGGCTGCAGAATGGTTCCGTAAGCTGCATCGGTGTTCCATCAGCTGTGCCGTCAGGCATCCGCGCAGTGTTGGCGGAAAACCTAATTTGCTCATCGCTGGATCTGGAATGTGCCTCCAGTAATGACCAGACCTTTACCCACTCAGATATGCGCCGTACCGCGCGTTTCCTGATGCAGTTTCTGCCGGGTACTGACTTTATCTCTTCCGGTTTTTCCGCTGTGCCGAACTACGACAACATGTTTGCCGGTTCAAACGAAGACGCCGAAGACTTCGATGATTACAACGTCATTCAGCGTGACCTGAAGGTTGATGGCGGTCTGCGACCGGTGCGCGAAGAAGATGTTGTCGCTATCCGCAATAAAGCCGCACGCGCTTTACAGGCTGTCTTTGCCGGTATGGGATTACCCCTTATTACCGATGAAGAAGTCGAAGCGGCGACCTATGCCCACGGTTCGAAAGATATGCCAGAGCGCAACATTGTAGAAGACATCAAGTTCGCCCAGGAAATTATCAATAAAAACCGTAACAGTCTGGAAGTGGTGAAAGCCCTGGCGCAAGGCGGTTTTACCGATGTCGCTCAGGACATGCTCAACATGCAAAAAGCGAAACTGACCGGCGATTATCTCCATACCTCAGCCATTATCGTCGATGACGGACAAGTGCTCTCTGCGGTCAATGACGTCAATGATTACGCCGGACCGGCTACAGGTTATCGCCTGCAAGGGGAACGCTGGGAAGAGATCAAAAATATTCCCGGTGCACTTGATCCCAACGAAATTGACTAAGGGTGAGAAATGGAAATTAACGAAAAATTACTGCGTCAGATTATCGAAGACGTGCTGGCAGAAATGCAAACCAGCGACAAGTCCGTTTCATTTCGCGCACCTGTCGCCGCAACAGTCTCTTCCGCGCCGGATACCGGAAATTTTTTAACTGAAATTGGCGAAGCCCAACAAGGCACTCAGCAGGATGAAGTCATTATTGCTGTAGGCCCGGCATTTGGCCTGGCGCAGACCGTCAATATTATCGGTATTCCGCATAAAAACATCTTGCGTGAAGTGATTGCCGGTATTGAAGAAGAAGGCATTAAAGCGCGTGTCATTCGTTGTTTTAAATCGTCCGATGTCGCATTCGTAGCAGTCGAAGGCGATCGCCTTAGTGGTTCCGGCATTGCTATTGGTATTCAGTCAAAAGGCACCACGGTTATCCACCAGCAGGGGCTTCCCCCTTTGTCTAACCTGGAACTTTTCCCGCAAGCGCCTTTGTTGACGCTGGAAACTTATCGCCAGATTGGTAAAAACGCCGCGCGTTATGCGAAGCGTGAGTCTCCACAACCAGTTCCGACCCTCAACGATCAAATGGCGCGGCCTAAATACCAGGCCAAATCAGCCATTTTGCATATCAAAGAGACGAAGTACGTGGTCACTGGCAAAAAACCGCAAGAACTGCGCGTGACGTTTTAACAAAGGAAACCTTCATGAATACCGATGCAATTGAGTCGATGGTCAGGGACGTGTTGAACCGCATGAACAGTCTACAGGATGCAGCTCCTGTTTCTGCGACACCCAACGCGTCAATACAGAACGCCAAAGTGACGGATTATCCGCTGGCAAATAAACATCCGGAATGGGTTAAAACGGCGACCAATAAAACGCTCGACGATTTCACTCTGGAGAATGTACTCAGCGATAAAGTCACCGCCCAGGACATGCGCATAACCCCTGAAACATTGCGTATTCAGGCCGCGATTGCCAGAGATGCTGGTCGCGATCGTCTGGCGATGAATTTTGAACGTGCCGCCGAGCTTACCTCAGTGCCGGATGATCGCATCCTTGAAATCTATAATGCGTTACGCCCTTATCGTTCAACTAAGCAAGAACTCATTGCCATTGCTGACGATCTTGAACGTCGTTATCAGGCCAAAATTTGCGCTGCATTTGTCCGCGAAGCTGCAGAACTCTATGTCGAGCGTAAAAAACTGAAAGGCGACGATTAAGGACGAACTATGCGATATATAGCAGGCATTGATATCGGCAATTCATCTACAGAAGTTGCTCTGGCGACGCTCAGTACGTCTGGAGAATTGTCATTCGTGAGCAGCGCCCTTGCGGAAACCACCGGAATTAAAGGTACGTTGCGTAACGTATATGGCATTCAGGAGGCGCTCGCACAGGCAACGAAAAAAGTCGGCATCAATGTCAGCGATATTTCGCTTATTCGTATCAACGAAGCAACTCCTGTCATTGGCGATGTGGCGATGTGGCGATGGAAACCATTACGGAAACCATCATCACCGAGTCAACCATGATTGGTCACAACCCAAAAACGCCAGGCGGAGTGGGACTGGGCGTGGGGCTCACCATCACTCCACAAGAGTTGTTAACACGTCCGGCGGATACACCGTACATTCTGGTCGTGTCATCGGCATTTGATTTTGCCGATATCGCGACCATGATAAACGCCTCCGTGCGTGCCGGATATCAACTGACTGGCGTTATTCTGCAACGTGATGATGGCGTGCTTGTCAGTAACCGCCTGGAAATCCCTTTACCCATTGTTGATGAAGTCCTCTACATCGATCGTATTCCGCTCGGCATGCTGGCCGCTATTGAAGTCGCCGTTCCCGGGAAGGTTATCGAAACCCTGTCTAATCCGTATGGGATTGCCACTGTTTTCGCCCTCAATGCTGAAGAGACTAAAAATATCGTTCCTGTTGCACGAGCACTCATAGGCAACCGTTCTGCAGTAGTGGTGAAAACACCTTCTGGCGACGTTAAAGCCCGTTCGATACCCGCCGGAAACATCGAGCTGCTTTCTGCCGGACGTACAATACGAGTTGATGTTGCTGCTGGTGCCGATGCCATTATGAAAGCGGTCGGCGAGTGCTCAAAACTGGAAAACGTAACGGGAGAACCGGGCACCAACATCGGCGGTATGCTGGAACATGTTCGCCAGACTATGGCGGAGCTGACCAATAAACCCAGCCACGAAATTTTTATTCAGGATTTACTGGCGATAGATACCTCTGTTCCCGTCAGCGTAACCGGTGGGCTGGCTGGTGAATTTTCACTGGAACAGGCAGTGGGTATCGCTTCAATGGTGAAATCCGACCGACTGCAAATGGCGATGATCGCCAGTGAAATTAAGCAAAAACTGCATGTTGATGTTCAGGTCGGAGGCGCTGAAGCAGAAGCTGCAATTCAGGGAGCCTTGACTACCCCAGGAACCACACGCCCTCTGGCAATTCTGGACTTAGGCGCAGGTTCTACCGATGCCTCCATCATCAATCAGAAAGGGGAAATGATAGCCACTCACCTTGCGGGAGCGGGCGACATGGTGACGATGATTATTGCCAGGGAACTGGGCTTAAATGATCGTTATCTGGCAGAAGAAATCAAAAAATACCCGTTGGCAAAAGTAGAAAGCCTGTTCCATTTACGCCATGAAGACGGCAGCGTTCAGTTCTTCCCTACTCCGCTGTCCCCTCATGTATTTGCCCGCGTTTGTGTGGTGAAACCTGACGAACTGGTGCCTATTCCCGGCGATTTAACACTGGAAAAAGTACGTGCTGTTCGCCGCAGTGCGAAAGAGCGCGTCTTCGTAACCAATGCCCTGCGCGCGCTACGTCAGGTAAGTCCAGGCGGAAATATTCGCGATATTCCGTTCGTCGTTCTGGTCGGCGGTTCTTCGCTGGATTTCGAAGTACCGCAGTTAGTCACCGATGCATTGGCGCATTATCGATTGGTCGCCGGACGGGGGAATATCCGTGGTAGTGAAGGCCCGCGCAATGCGGTAGCTACCGGGCTACTGATTTCCTGGCACAGGGAGTTGGCTCATGGAAAGTAAAGAACATACGCCCGCTATTGTCGTTACGGAAATAGGTGACTGTATCAGTACATGGACTGAGGTGCTTCTTGGCATTGAAGAGGAAGGTATCCCCTTTCGCATTCAACATATTCCGTCAGGCGAAGTCATCGATAGCGCCTGGCAGGCTGCTCGTCAGTCCCCCCTGTTGGTTGGCATAGCCTGCGACCAGGAAAAGCTGATTGTGCATTACAAAAACTTACCGGCATCAGCGCCACTGTTTACGCTGATGTATCAACAAGATAACCATGCCCGGCGCAGCATCGGCAATAACGCTGCCCGCCTGGTAAAAGGCATTCCCTTCAGGGAATGCCACTCATAATCCACAGGAGAAACGCTGTATGAACAACGCACTAGGACTGGTTGAAACAAAAGGGTTAGTTGGCGCAATTGAAGCCGCAGATGCCATGGTTAAATCCGCCAACGTGCAACTGGTTGGCTATGAAAAGATTGGTTCGGGTCTGATTACGGTGATGGTCCGTGGCGATGTTGGCGCAGTAAAAGCCGCCGTTGATGCAGGAAGCGCCGCCGCAAGCGCCGTTGGCGAAGTGAAATCCTGCCATGTCATCCCGCGGCCACACAGCGATGTTGAGGCCATTTTACCTAAATCTGCATAACCCCATTCGCTAAGGAGCACAGCGTGAAGCAATCACTGGGATTACTTGAAGTCAGTGGTCTGGCACTCGCCATCAGTTGCGCAGATGCTATGGCAAAAGCCGCGTCCATCACGCTGGTTGGCCTTGAGAAGACCAATGGCTCAGGCTGGACGCTCATTAAAATCACCGGTGACGTCGCCTCGGTTAATGCGGCGATCGCGACGGGTGCCAGTTTCGCCGAACAGCGAAATGGCCTCGTCGCACACAAAGTAATTGCCCGCCCGGGTGAGGGAATACTGCCCCGCCCAACAGAAACAATGAATATGACGGTGGCAGTAAGCGAAACGCCAGCAACAGTCGCCCCCCCAGAGATTATCAGCTGTAATTTGTGTCTTGATCCCGCGTGTCAACGGCAAAAAGGTGAGCCACGTTCACTTTGTCTGCACTCTGATAAGCGAGGGGAGTAGCAATGGATAAACAAACCTTGCAGGAGACTGTTAGCCAGGTTCTGGATGAAATGCGCGAACGCCCTATCCCTCTGGGCATTTCCAGTCGTCATATTCATCTTTCAACGGCGGATTATGTGCGCCTTTTTCCTGAACAAGCGATCAGCGAGAAAAAGTCATTACTGCAACCTGGTCAATTCGCTGCTGAACAGGTTGTTACGCTGGTGGGTCCAAAAGGCAAATTACACAACGTTCGCTTGTTAGGGCCACTACGTAACTCAAGCCAGGTGGAGATTTCCCGGACTGACGCCAGAACATTAGGGATCACCGCCCCGCTACGTATGTCTGGCGATCTCAGCGGCACACCGGGGATTCGTCTGATAAGCCCGTTTGCAGAGCTGGAAATCGCTTCTGGCGTTATTGTCGCACAACGGCACATTCATATGTCTTCGCTAGATGCCCTGATTTATGGCGTTACACATGGCGATAAAGTGGCGGTCGCCATTGAAGGTGATGAACGACGACTGATATTCGATAACGTTGCTGTTCGCGTCTCACCAGATATGCGCCTTGAAATACATATTGATACCGACGAGGCCAACGCCTCAGGCGCTGATAATCCAGCCGTTTTTGCCACGCTGGTGTCATTGCCATGAATAACAAACTGATGCAACACATTGTTGAAGAAGTGATTTTTCGCCTGAAACAACGTGCGGGGAAAACACTCGCGCTGACGGTTTCGCAACTGCGAGAAGCCCGCGTTAACGAAATAGTTCATCAGTATGCTTCGTTACAAATTCGATTCGTCGATTTACCGTTGCTGCGACAACTTGCGGAGAACGAAACGTCAGATCGAGCGGTAATCCACATTCACGAGGCGTTAGCCTGGGGAATACACATTCAATTGTCGTTGCAGAGTCATTTCCTGAACGCCATCAAATTGAAGTCTCTCGCTCATCTACCGCTAACCTGGTGCGACGAACAAGGACAACCAATCTACCTTCATCGTGGTCAACTTTTAAGTTATGCCGACGTAGTGCAGTTATGCGCAGGGATAGTAGTGTTGCAACGGAAATGTTGTGTGACCGCACTTGCGCGTGAAGCGGCAATGACCCGAAACATTCAGTTAATCAGGCAGGAGTAACCCATGCATCTGGCTCGAGTCACTGGCGCGGTGGTATCCACGCAAAAATCACCATCCCTGGTCGGGAAAAAACTGCTGCTGGTTCGCCGGGTCAGTGCTGACGGCGAACTGCCTCTCACGCCATTAACCGGTGACGAAGTTGCCGTTGATTCAGTCGGTGCAGGCGTCGGTGAGTTGGTACTCCTCAGCAGCGGCTCCAGCGCCAGACATGTTTTTAGCGGCCCCAACGAAGCCATCGACCTGGCAGTGGTCGGCATTGTAGATACGATTTCGCGCTAAGGAATTGAAAGATGGCGATTTATACCCGCACAGGTGATTCAGGAAGTACGTCTCTATTTACCGGACAACGCGTGAGTAAAACTCATCTACGCGTCGAAGCCTACGGCACACTGGATGAACTGAACGCGACACTCAGTCTGTGTTATTGCGCCACCGCCATCGAAAGCCATCGCATATTACTGGAAGCCATTCAGCAACAGATATTTTGGTTTAGCGCCGAACTCGCCAGTGAAAGCGAGCAGCCATCAGCGCAGCAGCGTTACATCAGTACGGAAGAAATTGCCGCACTTGAAAAA
This sequence comes from Escherichia sp. E4736, assembly GCF_005781225.1. NCBI lineage: Bacteria > Pseudomonadati > Pseudomonadota > Gammaproteobacteria > Enterobacterales > Enterobacteriaceae > Escherichia > Escherichia sp. E4736. The sequence goes on from NZ_VATT01000014.1 coordinate 52,312, forward strand.
GCGATCGATAGCGCAATGAGCGCTGTTCCTCCAGTTCACTGTTTCATTCTGCCAGGACGTTGTGAAGCCGCGAGCCGCATGCATTTCGCCCGCACCGTGGCCCGGAGAGCTGAAAGGCGTCTGGTTGAACTGACAAAGGAAGCCTCCGTCCGCCATGTTTTGCTGCACTATATTAACCGGCTTTCCGATTGCCTGTATGCCCTCGCCCGCGTGGAAGACAACGTTGCTCATCAGAACCTGATGATTCAGGAAATCACAAAACGTTATCACGCAGCCAACCACATTCCAGCATTGAAGGAACGCACGATGTCGCTCACTTTTCAGGATCTTCATCAGCTCATTCGTAGCGCGGCAATGCGCGCGGATGAACTGCATATTCCCGTTGTCATCAGCATTGTTGATGCCAACGGGACAGAAAGTGTTACCTGGCGGATGCCTGATGCACTTCTGGTCAGCAGTGAACTGGCACCGAAAAAAGCCTGGACCGCCGTGGCGATGAAAACGGCAACACACAAGCTTACGGATACCGTGCAACCGGGTGCGCCGCTTTACGGACTCGAAAGCCATATGCAAGGCAAAGTCGTCACTTTTGGTGGCGGCTTCCCCCTCTGGCGTGACGGAATATTGCTTGGAGGGCTTGGGATTAGTGGTGGTAGCGTTGAACAAGACATGGATATTGCCCAAAGCGCAATGACGGCAATTAACGTGGGAGAAAACCAATGAATAACTCTGAATTAGAAACACTGATCCGCAATATTCTGCGCGAGCAGCTAGCACCCACGACATCACAAACGCAAAGAAACGGTATTTTCCAGACTGTCGATGAAGCTATCAGCGCTGCACACCAGGCCTTTTTGCGTTTTCAACAGTGTCCTCTTAAAACCCGCAGCGCCATTATCAGCGCTATTCGCGAAGAATTAATGCCCCTTCTTACAGAACTGGCGAAAGAGAGCGCTAACGAAACGGGAATGGGAAATAAAGAAGATAAGTACTTAAAAAACAAAGCGGCACTCGATAACACACCTGGAATTGAAGATTTAACCACCACCGCACTGACCGGTGATGGTGGCATGGTTTTGTTTGAATACTCCCCGTTTGGAGTTATTGGCTCGGTCACGCCAAGTACCAATCCCACGGAAACCATCATTAACAACAGCATCAGCATGCTGGCAGCTGGTAATAGCGTCTACTTCAGTCCACACCCGGGAGCCCAAAACGTCTCGCTGAAATTGATCGCCATAATCGAAGACATCGCGTTTCGCTGTAGTGGCATTCATAACCTGATCGTTACTGTATCTGAACCGACCTTTGCTGCCACCGAACAGATGATGGCGCACCCTAAAATCAGCGTTCTGGCGATTACCGGCGGTCCGGGCATCGTCGCCATGGGAATGAAAAGTGGCAAGAAAGTGATTGGTGCCGGTGCGGGTAATCCCCCCTGCATCGTCGATGAAACGGCAGATATTGTGAAAGCTGCCGAAGACATCATCAACGGAGCCTCGTTTGATTACAACCTGCCATGTATCGCTGAAAAAAGTCTGATCGTCGTGGCGTCAGTGGCTGATTATTTGATTCAACAGATGCAAAGTTTTGGCGCCCTTCTTCTTAGCCATGAACAAACTGAAAAATTGCGTGCTGTTTGCCTGCCAGACGGCGTCGCCAACAAAAAACTGGTCGGCAAAAGTCCATCAACCTTGCTCGAGGCCGCAGGCCTCCCTTTGCCGGTAAAAGCGCCGCGCTTACTGATTGCCGTTGTTGACGCCGATGATAGCTGGGTTACCAGCGAACAACTCATGCCAATGCTACCCATTGTGAAGGTCAACGATTTTGATAGCGCCCTCACACTGGCGCTGAATGTAGAAGACAGTTTGCATCACACCGCAATTATGCACTCGCAGAACATCTCACGGCTCAACCTTGCTGCGCGCGTTATGCAAACCTCTATCTTTGTCAAAAATGGCCCCTCCTGGGCTGGTATTGGCGTCGGTGGCGAAGGTTTTACGACCTTCACCATTGCTACACCGACCGGAGAAGGGACAACGTCAGCCCGGACTTTTGCCCGCTCACGACGCTGTGTGTTAACCAGCGGCTTTTCCATTCGCTAGAGAAACGGAAATGAATACTTTTTCACTACAAACGCGTTTATACAGCGGACCGGGAAGTCTCAAAGTGCTTAGTCGTTTCACCAATAAGCACATCTGGATTATTTGCGACGCCTTTCTGGCGCGATCGCCATTGATTGATACCTTGCGCCTGGCGCTACCCGACAGCAATCGCCTCAGTATTTTTAGCGAAATAACGCCCGATCCAACTATCCAGACAGTGGCAAAAGGCATCTCTCAGATGCAAACTTTGCGCCCGGATGTGGTTATCGGTTTTGGCGGCGGCTCTGCACTGGACGCCGCAAAAGCAATTGTCTGGTTTAGTCGCCAGTGTGCTATCGAAATTGAAACCTGCGTCGCTATTCCCACCACCAGCGGCACCGGTTCAGAAGTGACCAGCGCCTGTGTCATCAGCGATCCTGAGAAAGGAATTAAATATCCCCTTTTCGATAACGCACTTTATCCGGATATCGCGATCCTTGATCCATCTCTGGTCGTGAGCGTGCCACCGGCGATAACAGCCAATACCGGAATGGATGTTTTAACCCATGCGCTTGAAGCCTATGTTTCTCCCCGCGCCAGTGACTTCACGGATGCACTGGTCGAAAAAACCGTGCAAATTGTTTTTCAATACCTGCCCACTGCAGTGAAGAAAGGCGATTGTATTGCCACCCGCGGTAAAATGCATAATGCCTCTACACTTGCCGGAATGGCCTTTAGCCAGGCCGGACTGGGATTAAATCATGCGATTGCCCATCAACTCGGTGGGCAGTTTCATTTGCCCCACGGTCTGGCGAATGCGCTCCTGCTGACGTCAGTTATTCGTTTTAATGCTGGCGATCCTCGCGCCGCCAAACGCTACGCCCGGCTGGCTAAAACGTGTCATTTATGCCCGGACAATGCCAATGACACCGCAAGCCTGAATGCACTCATTCAACATATTGAACAGCTCAAAAAAGCGTGTTCAATACCGACTCTCGCCAATGCGCTGAAAGAAAAAAAAGCAGAATGGTCATCACGTATTCCCGATATGGTTCAGGCGGCGCTGGCGGATGCTACATTGCGTACCAACCCACGTGTGGCTGATACCAATGCTATTGCAGAATTGCTTGAGGAGTTGTTATGAACGTCGAGTTTACGTCCTGCGACGGTCAGACGATCCGCGAGCGAGTACAAGCAGCAGGCGTTGTTGGTGCTGGTGGCGCAGGATTTCCGACACATATCAAGCTACAAGCACGTGTTGATACGTTCCTGGTGAATGCGGCGGAATGCGAACCCATGTTGAAAGTGGACCAGCAGTTAATGGCACAGCAAGCCAGCCGCCTGCTTCGCGGTGTTCACTATGCAATGAAAGCCACCGGGGCCAGTAGCGGAATCATCGCGCTGAAAGAAAAGTATCAACTGGCAATAAACGCCCTCACACCATTACTACCGCCTGATATCCGCCTGCATATTTTGCCCGACGTTTACCCCGCAGGAGACGAAGTGCTGACCATCTGGATGGCAACAGGTCGCCGCGTTCCACCAGCCGCGTTGCCCGTTAGCGTCGGCGTAGTCGTCAATAACGTCCAGACTGTGCTGAATATTGCCAGAGCTGTTGAGCAGCAGTATCCGGTAACGCGCCGCACGCTAACCGTTAATGGTGCAGTTGCTAAACCCGTAACGGTGACAGTTCCCATCGGGATCTCTTTACGCGAGGTACTGGCGCTGGCGGGAGGCGCAACAGTAGATAATCCTGGTTTTATCAATGGCGGTCCGATGATGGGGAGTTTGATCACATCGCTCGATACGCCAGTCAGCAAAACCACTGGCGGCTTGCTGGTTTTACCCAACTCTCATTCACTGATCCAACGTCGAATGCAGGATGACCGTAGCGTACTTGCCGTCGCGAAAACCGTTTGTGAACAATGCCGCTTATGTACCGATCTCTGCCCACGCCATTTAATTGGTCACGAACTATCACCACATTTGTTAGTACGTGCAGTTAACTACCAACAGCTCGCTACGCCGCAACTGTTACTGACAGCGCTCACCTGTTCGGAGTGCAACGTCTGCGCCAGCGTTGCCTGCCCGGTAGGTATTTCACCCATGCGCATAAACCGCCTGCTTAAGCAGGAACTACGCGCAAAAAACCTCCACTACGAAGGTGCCTTAAATCCTGAGGATGCCATGGCAAATTATCGGCTGATTCCAGTAAAACGGCTGGTGGCAAGATTGGGATTAGCCACGTGGTATCAGGACGCGCCATTGTCTGAACACGTACCACAACCCGAAAAAGTGACACTATTGTTACGTCAGCACATCGGTGCCAGCGCAATTCCGTGTGTACAAAACGGCGATCGCGTCGTTCGTGGGCAGTGCGTAGGTCAAATTCCACACGGCACATTAGGTGCCCCTGTTCATGCCAGTATTGATGGCATGGTCAGCGATGTGACAGAAAACGCGATTACGATAGTGAGAGGTCAATCATGTCGAAAGCGGTAGGTATTTTAGAACTTAGCAGTATCGCGAAAGGAATGGAAACCGGCGATGCCATGCTGAAAAGCGCCAACGTTGAATTACTGGTCAGCAAAACGCTTTGCCCCGGTAAATTTCTGCTGATGCTCGGAGGCGATGTCGGTGCAGTACAGCAGGCCATCAGCAGCGGCGCTTCCCTTGCAGGTGAAATGCTGGTCGACAGTCTGCTCCTTCCTAATATTCATCCCACTATCCTGCCCGCAATCAGCGGTCTGAACCATGTTGACCAGCGACGGGCTGTCGGTGTAGTCGAAACCTGGAGTGTAGCGGCCTGCATTGACGCTGCCGATTGTGCAGTGAAAGCGGCAAACGTCACGCTCGTACGGGTACATATGGCCTTTGGTATTGGCGGTAAATGCTACATGGTAGTGGCAGGCGATATTTCTGATGTTAATAACGCGGTATCTGTCGCCAGCGAGCGAGCGGGGGAAAAAGGTTTGTTGGTCTATCGCTCGGTAATTGCCCGTCCGCATGAAGCCATGTGGCGTCAGATGGTGGAGGGATAATGTCAACTCAGCACACGACTGAACGAATGATTCAGGAATACGTCCCCGGTAAACAGGTCACGTTGGCACATGTTATTGCCAATCCTGGAAAGGATCTGTTTAAAAAATTAGGCTTACCGGACACCGTTTCCGCTATTGGCATTCTGACGATTACCCCCAGCGAAGCATCTATCATCGCATGTGATATCGCTACAAAATCAGGCGCTGTAGAGATTGGTTTTCTTGATCGTTTTACCGGTGCCGTAGTGCTGACTGGCGATGTTTCTGCTATCGAATATGCACTTAGCCAGGTTACCCGCACGCTGGGCGAAATGATGCGCTTTACCGCCTGCCCCATTACGCGGACCTGACACTATGCGACGCATGATGCTCATTGGCCCCAGCCAGTGCGGAAAAACATCACTCACGCAATGCCTGCGCGGAGAGAATATTCAGTATCAGAAAACGCAGGCAATCGTCTGGTCACCGGCCACCATTGACACTCCCGGGGAATACCTCGAAAACCGCAGTCTTTACAGTGCGCTGCTGGTCAGCGCCTGTGAAGCAGACATTATCGCGCTGGTGCTTAATGCGGACGCGCCGTGGTCCCCTTTTTCGCCAGGCTTTACCACGTCAATGAATCGCCCGGTCATTGGGGTAGTCACCAAAGTGGATTTAGCCAGTGAAGAACAGATATCTTTGGTGAAATGCTGGCTACGGGAAGCCGGAGCTCGAAAGGTGTTAATGACCAGTGCGGTAGATAACATCGGGGTTGCAGAACTTCTTGCCTTATTGCATACAGAAGAAGGCAGTCGTTAAGCCAGAGATTTCAATATGTTATGAGATGGGAATGATGACTTACAACAGTGAGAAAAGAATCAATGAACAATGAGGATTGCCCGGCAATCCTCATTGAATAAAGTAGAAATTACTTCGCTTCGCCGTTTTTCATTTCGCCCATAGCTTTCAGCTTTTTGGAGATATCGCGGCGTTCTTTGGAGAGCTCAGCATTTTTGATGATGTAATCATCAACACGATCTTCATAGTCGCCTTTCATGCTGGCGATGATGCCCTGAATTGCTTCAACGCTCATACCAGGTTTGATGTAGTCGCTCAGGTTGTCGAGCAGCAGGACACGTTTCTGGTTGTCACGGATCTTTTTCTCAACGTCCTGGATTTCACGTTGCAGTTTGTTCTTACGACGGAACAGGCGAACAAATTCCAGTACGTCCTGGAATGAAGGCTTGGTAGTTTCCATTTTTATACCCCTGATAATGTGAGAGTCAGATTCGTTTAAGCAACCGCTATTCGTTAGCGCCAACATTACTCATAGCTGCCGCAGATGACAATGCTTTTATCCCTATTCACTATCATACCCTTTATCCTTGCTGAATCGAAGCAGCAGCAATTTGATTCTGAAGGTCGGAATTTATTTGCGTAAAGCCCGACAAATCAGATTTGACAGCAACTCCAGTTGATGCGCCGTTTCCATGTTTAGCCATACATAGCCATAAATCGGCGTCTCAACGACTTTCAGATCATGATGATTAGCGAGCAACTGGCGCAACTCTTCCACAGCATCGTTCAGTTTTTCTGTATTAGCAAAAACCGGCTGTGGATTACCTTCGTACAGGGCATGAACAAGAGTCAGCACTATTTGCTGCATCATTTGCTGTGTGTCGCGCAGTTTTTGCGCATTCAGTAGCACAAAATGACTGGGCCTCGTGGCCCAGTAAGCATTGATTTGCAGCTCCAGCATACAAACCAGATTACGGTTAATCGTCTGGATACCTTCATATATCGATTTTGGAATACGGGTTTCTTTGCTGGCGGGTGCAATCAGCCCACGCATTTTCACGGCATCGGTCAGGAGTTTTTGCAGATGGCTTTCCAGACGTGGGCGTTCGAGTAAGTTTGGTGAGAATGCTGATTGATAGACCCGATTATATTCGGTCAGACTTTTCGCCAGTTGAATGCGCCAGTGGATGAAGGCCCGTTGTGGCCAGATACCGGTAAACAACATTGCCAGTAAAGAGCCGAGGATCACATCGCCGCTTCGCCATAATGCCGTATCAATTTCACCTGTCGGGGAACCAACAACAATCGCCAGCGTCACACCAATCAATAAGCCTTGATAAGGTTTCTTGCCCAGCGCCAACCAGCCGCAAAGGAACATCGCCGCCGCGCACCAGACCAACATCAGAGGTAACGAAATTAACTCCAGTTGCAGGGCTATAAGACCTAAAATCGAGCCGAACACCGTACCGCCAATACGTTCGAATGCTCGAGGGACGACGTTACCCCAAAACGAGATAGGCCCCATGATCACCACCATAGTGACCAGTGGCCAGGTGCTTTCCGGGATAGTAAACAGGCGAATAATGAGAAAAGTCAGCAGGAATGCTAGTGCGACGCGAGTACCATGCACGATACGGTAATGACGGTACACACGAATTTCAAACGGACTAAGGCACTTATCAGCTCGCACGCTGGAACTCCGTTAAATAAGGATAAAGTTAACTCAGAACGATTACTGCGGCCAGACACTAAACCAGGTGTCCAGCCGACTTACAAAAAGTAATCCGGAACATTCCCGAAGGGATTATCAGAAGTCTGAAGGCCAATTTTACCCTTTTACATGACGAAAAACAGCGAAGCAATCAGGTTAACACCCTGTTGTTGCACCAGCATTAACCCATTTTCGGCTGCACTGCGACATACATTTCAATATCCCAATAGCCGTCTTCCGCTCCGTTATTAAGATAAACTTCGAAACAGGGCTTAGGTGACATCTGATAAGCACTGTCTTGCAAGAGAGTATTAAAAAACTGATACCATGGCGTAGAAAAATCATCGCCTTCTACGCGGGCAACGGCAACCGCATATTGCCCACCGGAGATTTCCGTCAGGATCACGCCTTCACTGTTTTCCGGTAGAGTGAAATTGTTCTCCAGGGAAACCACCGTGTCACAACGTAACTTTTCGGCAGGTGTTTCATCTGGGTTATCGTAATAGACGGCAAGCCATTCCTTAGGCACAACTTTTTTGTTGTCTACCCACATCATCAACTGCTCAAAACCTTTCTTCACCGTTTGTTCCCACGGGCCAACGAGATGGAAACCTGCAACGGTACGTTTATCTTCCTGCTTAATCTCGTAGTTCATGACGCCTCCATATACACTGTTTTTTTGTACAGTATATTTTGCAATGTAAATACCACAAGGAATGAGTGTTGATTATGCGAGCAGACTCGCACTCCTGCCAGTCGGCGCTAAATAAAGGTCAGGATTTATGGTGGAAATAATCGCTCAACCTGGAAAACATACCGCCTTCACCGACAGATTCCAGGGTAACCAATGGCCAGTGCGCAACCAATTTATCGCGGTCGTACAGCTCAATTTCCCCTACCCGCTTGTGAGCAGCAATTGGCGCAGTGAGTTCTTTACCATCAAGGGTATATTTTGCTTTGATATTAGGGATCTCCGCTTTCGGCAGCACCATCCAGAATTCTTGTTCCGTTCCCAGTGCGATGTTTTCTTTATCACCATACCAGATGCGCTCCGTACCGACCTTTTTCCCACGGTGCAAAATTTGCACCGTAGTAAAGTTTTGCTGCCCCCAACGCAGTAATTTTCTAGCCTCTTCTTCGCGAGCTTTTGCGCTGTCGGCCCCCATTACCACTGCAATGAGACGGCGTTGCCCATCCACCGCCGAAGCAATGAGATTAAACCCGGCCCCGGATGTATGCCCGGTTTTCAGGCCGTCAACGTTCATGGTTTTATCCCACAATAGCCCGTTTCGGTTTTGCTGGGTGATGCCGTTCCAGGTAAGGCTTTTTTCGCTGTACATATGGTAAAACTCAGGTTCGCCGTGGATGATGGCGCGAGAAAGCACGGCTAAATCATAGGCTGAGCTATGCTGGCCCGGCGCATCCAGACCGTGAACCGTTTCAAAATGGGTATCCTGTAAATGCAACTTTTCAGCGTAATTGTTCATCATTGTGACGAACTGCCGTTGCCCCCCGGCAATATAATCTGCAAGCGCCACACAGGCGTCATTGCCGGAATCCACAATTAATCCACGGCTTAAATCACGTACCGATACGCGATCGCCCTCTTTCAAAAACATCAGTGAAGAGCCGACAAAAACAGGATTATCTTTCGCCCACGCATCGCGTCCCACAGTGACAATATCGTCTGGTGTTATGCGATGGCTATCGATAGCGCGATCGACGACATAGCCCGTCATTAGCTTAGTCAGGCTGGCAGGGTTACGTTGTTGGTGCTCATTACCCGCCGTGAGGATCTGTCCGGTTGTGTAATCCATCAAAACCCATGATCCCGCATGAATCTCCGGAGGTTGGGGTGAAAAGGGAATATTTTCCGCCGCAAAACCAGACGATAAATTAAAAACGAACAAAGAAGCAGCAATAATAAGACGGCGTTTCAACAGCAAATCCTCAGGTGTTTCCAATAGCTGTTCTTTTTACGGAAATCCTGATGAACTGGCTGGAATAAAGTGCAAGAAAATGTGACATTTATCTCATTTTAATCTGACATTATCTGTTTTCACACGCAGCCAAAATATCGCTCTAAAGCTGATTAGCACGGTGATATTTGATACTCTGGCATACAACAGAAATAACGGATTTAACCTAACGATGAATGACGGTAAGCAACAATCTACCTTTTTGTTTCATGATTACGAAACCTTTGGCACGCACCCCGCGTTAGATCGCCCAGCGCAGTTTGCCGCCATTCGCACTGATAGCGAATTCAATATTATCGGCGAACCTGAAGTCTTTTACTGTAAGCCTGCGGACGATTATTTACCCCAGCCAGGGGCGGTGTTAATTACCGGCATCACTCCACAGGAAGCGCGTGCAAAAGGGGAAAACGAAGCTGCCTTTGCCGCCCGTATTCACTCGCTTTTTACCGTACCGAAGACCTGTATTCTTGGTTACAACAATGTGCGTTTTGACGACGAAGTTACACGCAATATCTTTTATCGTAATTTTTACGATCCCTATGCCTGGAGTTGGCAACATGATAACTCTCGCTGGGATCTGCTTGACGTGATGCGTGCCTGTTATGCCCTGCGCCCGGAGGGGATTAACTGGCCTGAAAATGAAGATGGTTTACCGAGCTTTCGACTTGAACATTTAACCAAAGCTAATGGTATTGAACATAGCAACGCCCACGATGCGATGGCCGATGTGTACGCCACTATTGCGATGGCGAAGTTGGTGAAAACACGTCAACCACGGCTGTTTGATTATCTCTTTACCCATCGTAATAAGCACAAACTGACGGCGTTGATTGATGTGCCGCAGATGAAACCGCTGGTACATGTTTCCGGTATGTTTGGCGCATGGCGCGGCAATACCAGCTGGGTGGCGCCACTGGCGTGGCATCCTGAAAATCGCAATGCCGTGATTATGGTGGATTTGGCAGGAGATATCTCGCCACTCCTGGAGCTGGACAGCGACACGCTGCGCGAGCGTCTGTATACCGCAAAGGCCGATCTGGGCGATAACGCCGCAGTCCCGGTTAAGCTGGTGCATATCAATAAATGCCCGGTGCTGGCGCAGGCGAATACGCTGCGCCCGGAAGATGCCGACAGGTTGAGAATTAATCGTCAGCATTGTCTCGATAACCTGAAAATTCTGCGTGAACACCCGCAAGTGCGTGAAAAAGTGGTTGCGATATTTGCTGAAGCCGAACCATTTACACCTTCAGATAACGTCGATGCACAGCTCTATAATGGCTTTTTCAGTGACGCCGATCGCGCCGCAATGAAAATTGTCCTGGAAACCGAGCCGCGTAATTTACCGGCACTGGATATCACCTTTGTCGATAAACGTATTGAGAAACTGTTATTCAATTATCGGGCGCGTAACTTCCCGGGGACGCTGGATTACGCCGAGCAGCAACGCTGGCTGGAGCACCGCCGTCAGGTCTTCACAGCAGAATTTTTGCAAGGTTATGCTGATGAATTGCAGATGCTGGCACAACAATATGCCGATGACAAAGAGAAAGTAGCGCTGTTAAAAGCGCTTTGGCAGTACGCAGAAGAGATCGTCTGAAACAAAAAAGCCGGAGCGATATAAACTCCGGCTTTTTTAGATTTACCGGATGATTATGTCATCCGGCTTTAAAGATTATGCTACGTCTTCGTACTGCGGAACCGGGTTGCGGAAGCTCTTAGTCACGCAAGCCAGGTAAATCAGACCGATAGCCGCCCAGATCAGCCCCAGAACCATTGAGCTTTCTTCCAGGTTAACCCACAGCGCACCTACAGTCAGCGCACCACACATCGGCAGGAACAGATACTGGAAGTGATCTTTCAGCGTCTTGTTACGTTTCTCACGGATCCAGAACTGCGAGATAACCGACAGGTTAACGAAGGTGAACGCCACCAGCGCACCAAAGTTAATCAGCGCCGTTGCCATTACCAGGTCAAAGTTGATTGCCAGCAGAGCAATCGCACCAACCAGGATAATGTTCATGGCCGGAGTACGCCATTTCGGGTGTACATAACCGAAGAAGCTTTTCGGGAACACGCCGTCACGACCCATTACGTACATCAGACGCGCTACGCCTGCGTGCGCCGCCATACCGGACGCCAGTACGGTAATGGTGGAGAAGATCAGCGCGCCAACCTGGAACGCTTTGCCCGCAACGTACAGCATGATTTCAGGCTGTGACGCATCCGGATCTTTAAAGCGAGAGATATCCGGGAAGTACAGTTGCAGGAAGTAAGTTGCAAAGATGAAGATCATGCCGCCAATCAGCGCGGTCAGGAAAATCGCACGCGGGATCACGCGCTCTGCATCTTTGGTTTCTTCCGACAAGTTGCTGATGCCGTCAAAGCCGGTAAAGGAGAAACACAGAATCGTCGCACCGGTAATCATCGGGATGACATGTGCATCACCGGACCAGAACGGACGCGTGCTCGCCAGCGTACCAGCGCCTTCACCTTCAAATACGCCATACACAACCATGCCCAGAATCACCGCGATCAGCACTACCTGCAACACCACGATTACAGTGTTGAAGTTCGCTACGGATTTCAGACTACGCAGGTTAAAGGCGGTCATAAAGGCCACCAGCGCCACCACAAACATCCACGATGGGATGGAAGGCACCAGAGCTTCAAAATAGATTTTCGCCAGCAGAATGTTGATCATCGGCGCGAACAGGTAGTCGAGCAGAGAAGACCAACCCACCATAAAGCCGACAGTCGGGCTAATGGATTTCTGGGCGTAAGTGTATGCAGAGCCAGCAGAAGGATAGCGGCGAACCAGCTTCCCGTAGCTCAGAGCCGTAAACAGGATCGCAATCAATGCGAACGCATAGGCTGTCGGCACATGACCATCCGTGAGGCCTGAAACGATACCAAAAGTATCAAACAGCGTCATCGGCTGCATATAGGCAAGACCCATCATTACAACCGGAACTAACGTAAGCGTTTTACGCAATTCCACGCGAGAGGTGTTTGGAGTAACGTTATGCGACATGGTCATTCTCCTTTACGGTGATAACCGTCGCGTAAGCAAAAAATTGCCCCATTTTTTTGGATTCCTCAGCGACAACAACTGTCGATTTTTAGTAAATATCTATCCGGTACGAAGCCCGGCCTCTTGGTATGAATGATTGGTTTGAAGCAAAAAATAACCGACGCGGATGAAACGTCGGTTTTTAGTCATTTTTTGACAGCGGCGCATTGTGCCTAAATGGGGGGTAAATGACAAGAGAATGAGAGGCTTGTCATATAATTTTTTATTTAAATGGCTGATTTTCCGTCATCATATTTTGCATAAACACCAGCAATAGCACTATTTGCTAAAATCTCATCACGCCACCACGCACTGGCAAGCCCTGCGGTTTGTTCATTCCAGCCAATCCATACGGGTTCAAAGAGGGATTGCGCAACCACTTTCTTCTCAATTAACGCGCCACTATCAAGAAAGCGTTGCGCCAGATAGCGCGGTAAATAACCACAACCAAGACCGCTGATTTGTAATTCCAGTTTGGTTTTAAAATCAAATACGGTAATGGCCTCTTGTTCGTCGAGAAGTTGTGATGCCGTAGATGCGCCAGCCTGCGCGGTATCACCTACGATAATCGCCCGATAGCGTTTAATGATACGGCGATTTAACGGTTCCTCTTCCAGAGCTAACGGATGATGAGGTGCAATCGCGAAAACTTGTTCCAGACAGCCCAACCGAGAGAAACCATATTCGCTGGAAGATGGCGGTTCATGCATCGCGCCAACAATAATATCCGCTCGCCCCTGAGTCAGGGCATCCCAGGAACCGCCCAGAACGCCATTGATAAACTTCAGACGCGTGACGCTGTGATGTTGATAAAAGGCTTCAATGAGTGGCGCAAGCAGTGAAAAGGGAAAGGTATCATCAACCCCGATTACCAGATCGTTTTCCCAACCTTCATGGAGTTTGATCGCCTGCTTTTCCAGTTCATGCACAGCATGGAGAATTTCCCGCCCCTTCTCCAGCAACATTTTTCCGGTGCGGGTAAACTTAGCGCGGTGACCACTACGATCAAGCAATTGAATATTAAGGTCGCTTTCCAGCTTGTGAACAGTGTAACTGAGGGCAGATGGCGTCTTATACAGTTTGGCTGACGCCGCCGCAAAACTGCCCTCTTTTTCTAAGGCATCAAGGATCATCAACACGTCCAGCAGTGGTTTCATACACGCCCCCTTGCGGTGTATGCGGCATTCTGCTGGCGTGATGCTTTACTCCAGCGGCATTACCAGTGGATCGGGATACTGGTATTCAAATCCCAATTCATTACAGATCCGGCTGCCATCAATAATTTTACCTTTGCCGCTGTCCAGGCTATTCCTGAACTGCGGAGGTTCCAGTCCCAGTAAGCGGGCCATCTGTGGATAGAAAACATTACGCGCAGGGTGAGCTGGCGCACATATATTATAGATGTGCCCGCCTTTAGGTGCCTGTAACAACAGAGTGATAGCGCCAATAACATCTTCCAGGTGGACTAAATTCACACCATGTTCTCCATCCGGCGCAGTTTTTCCGGCAAAGAAACGGCCGGGATGACGCCCAGGCCCGACCAGACCAGCAAGACGCAAAATATCAACCGAAGTACCGGGTAAATTGTGCAGCCAGTCTTCCAGCTCTTTTAACACTCGTCCACTATGGGTCAGCGGATTACGCGGAGTGTTTTCTTTCACTGTGCCTTGCGCATCACCGTAAACAGATGTTGAGCTGGTAAAAATAATGCGGGGAATGTGATAAGCCAGCGCGCTATCCACCAGCTCCTGTACCGCTTGTAAATAGAACTCATCTCCGGGGCCGCTACGACGTGCCGGAAGCGTAATGACCAGCGCGTCAGCATCCATCAGGGCATCCAGATCGTCAGAGTCGCAAACTAAATCGGGCTCCATGCGAAGCAGATAGCTATCAATGCCACTCATTTGGGCCGCTTCTACGCCATCTTGTGTAGTTTTACTCCCAGTGACTTGCCAGCCTCGTGCTGAAAGTGACATCGCCAGCGGCATGCCTAACCACCCTAACCCGACAATTGCGACCTTTTTCATCCGTTTTCTCCTGATACACCTTAGATCTATAAGGCTACGCCAGCGTATCAAAACTGACAATTCATTCTATGAATGAATCTCTTCAATAATGATAACGAGATGCTGCAATAAGCAGTGAGTCGTCAGTAACCGCGTATACCAGGCGATGCTCCTCAGTAATGCGTCGGGACCAGAAGCCTGACAAATTATGTTTCAGGGGTTCTGGCTTCCCCTTACCTTCAAAGGGTGCTCTGCGGGTTTCTTTGATAAGTTCATTGGTCTTTTTAACAATTCGCTTATCTGTTTCCTGCCAGTACAGATAATCATCCCATGATTCCTCAGACCAGATTAGTTTCACTCAATAATGTCCTTTTCCGTTCCTTTGCCTGATTTCAGGCTATCGATTGAGTCCATCAATCTCCGGGCATTAGTGGGGGAGCGCAGTAGATAAGCCGTCTCTTCCAGCGAGTTGTATTCTTCGAGTGACATCAGAACACAAGCCTCTCCATTCTGACGAGTAATAAGGATCGGGGCATGATCTTCAACGGCTTTCATCATTGTTGCCGACAAATTCTGACGCGCTTCGCTGTAGCTAATTGTACGCATGTCAATCTCCTCTTTTGTACAGTTCATTGTGCAATGATGAGTGGCAATAAACTATTTATTAATTAGCCAGTAGCTCAAAGCATTGTCAGCGAGACGAAAAATCCAGGCTTCGCTATTTTTGGTGCCGTCAGGTTAGAGGACAGTCCTCTTAGCCCCCTCCTTTCCCCGCTCATTCATTAAACAAATCCATCGCCATAAAATATATAAAAAAGCCCTTGCTTTCTAACGTGAAAGTGGTTTAGGTTAAAAGACATCAGTTGAATAAACATTCACAGAGACTTTTATGACACGCGTTCAATTTAAACACCACCATCATCACCATCATCCTGACTAGTCTTTCAGGCGATGTGTGCTGGAAGACATTCAGATCTTCCAGTGGTGCATGAACGCATGAGAAAGCCCCCGGAAGATCACCTTCCGGGGGCTTTTTTATTGCGCGGTTGATAACGGTTCAGACAGGTATAAAGAGGAAAAAGAAAATGACAGACAACACTCGTTTACGCATAGCTATGCAGAAATCAGGACGTTTAAGTGATGACTCACGCGAATTGCTGGCGCGCTGTGGCATAAAAATTAATCTTCACACTCAGCGCCTGATCGCAATGGCTGAAAACATGCCGATTGATATTCTGCGCGTGCGTGACGACGACATTCCCGGTCTGGTAATGGACGGCGTGGTAGACCTTGGGATTATCGGCGAAAACGTGCTGGAAGAAGAGTTGCTTAACCGCCGCGCCCAGGGTGAAGATCCGCGTTATTTTACCCTGCGTCGTCTGGATTTCGGCGGCTGCCGCCTTTCACTGGCAACGCCAGTTGATGAAGCCTGGGACGGCCCGCTCTCCTTAAACGGTAAACGTATCGCCACCTCTTATCCTCACCTGCTCAAGCGTTATCTCGACCAGAAAGGTATCTCTTTTAAATCCTGCTTACTGAACGGTTCTGTCGAAGTTGCGCCGCGTGCCGGACTGGCGGATGCGATTTGCGATCTGGTTTCCACCGGTGCCACGCTGGAAGCCAACGGCCTGCGCGAAGTCGAAGTTATCTACCGCTCGAAAGCCTGCCTGATCCAGCGCGATGGCGAAATGGAACAATCCAAACAGCAACTGATCGACAAACTGCTGACCCGTATTCAGGGTGTGATCCAGGCGCGCGAATCGAAATACATCATGATGCACGCACCGACCGAGCGTCTGGATGACGTCATCGCCCTGCTGCCAGGTGCCGAACGCCCAACTATTCTGCCGCTGGCGGGTGATCAACAGCGCGTAGCGATGCACATGGTCAGCAGCGAAACCCTGTTCTGGGAAACCATGGAAAAACTGAAAGCGCTGGGTGCCAGTTCGATTCTGGTCCTGCCCATTGAGAAGATGATGGAGTGATCGCCATGAGCTTTAACACAATCATTGACTGGAATAGCTGTACTGCGGAACAACAACGCCAGTTGTTAATGCGTCCGGCGATCTCCGCTTCTGAAAGCATTACCCGCACTGTTAACGATATTCTCGATAACGTGAAAGCACGCGGCGATGACGCCCTGCGTGAATACAGCGCGAAGTTTGATAAAACCACGGTTACCGCGCTGAAGGTGTCTGCTGAGGAGATCACCGCCGCCAGCGAACGCCTGAGCGACGAGCTAAAACAGGCGATGGCGGTGGCAGTAAAGAATATTGAAACCTTCCACACTGCGCAAAAACTGCCGCCGGTAGATGTAGAAACTCAGCCAGGCGTACGTTGCCAGCAAGTCACGCGCCCGGTAGCTTCAGTTGGTTTGTATATTCCTGGCGGCTCCGCCCCGCTCTTCTCAACGGTATTAATGCTGGCGACTCCGGCGCGTATTGCAGGCTGTAAAAAAGTGGTGCTGTGCTCACCGCCGCCGATTGCCGATGAGATCCTTTACGCGGCGCAGCTGTGCGGCGTGCAGGATGTGTTTAACGTCGGTGGCGCACAGGCCATTGCCGCACTGGCGTTTGGCACAGAATCCGTGCCCAAAGTAGACAAAATCTTCGGGCCAGGTAACGCCTTTGTCACCGAGGCAAAACGCCAGGTAAGCCAGCGTCTTGACGGTGCGGCAATCGATATGCCCGCAGGCCCGTCGGAAGTACTGGTGATTGCTGACAGCGGCGCTACGCCGGATTTCGTGGCTTCTGATTTGCTCTCCCAGGCAGAACACGGCCCGGACTCACAGGTGATTTTACTGACGCCCGACGCCGATATGGCGCGTCGCGTTGCCGAGGCCGTCGAACGCCAGCTGGCGGAACTGCCGAGAGCTGAAACCGCCCGTCAGGCACTGAGCGCCAGCCGCCTGATCGTAACCAACGATTTAGCGCAGTGCGTAGAGATTTCCAACCAGTACGGCCCGGAGCACCTGATCATTCAGACCCGCAACGCCCGCGAACTGGTCGATGGCATCACCAGCGCCGGTTCGGTATTTCTTGGTGACTGGTCACCGGAATCGGCAGGTGATTACGCCTCCGGCACCAACCATGTACTGCCGACTTACGGTTACACCGCCACCTGTTCCAGTCTCGGACTGGCAGATTTCCAGAAGCGCATGACCGTGCAGGAACTGTCGAAAGAAGGTTTCTCCGCGCTGGCTTCGACCATAGAAACACTGGCCGCCGCCGAGCGCCTGACCGCCCACAAAAATGCCGTTACTTTGCGTGTTAACGCCCTTAAGGAGCAAGCATGAGCACCGTGACTATTACCGATTTAGCGCGTGAAAACGTCCGCAACCTGACGCCGTATCAGTCGGCGCGTCGTCTGGGCGGTAACGGCGATGTCTGGCTGAACGCCAACGAATACCCCACAGCCGTGGAGTTTCAGCTCACTCAGCAAACGCTCAACCGCTACCCGGAATGCCAACCGAAAGCGGTGATTGAAAATTACGCACAGTATGCAGGCGTGAAGCCGGAGCAGGTACTGGTCAGCCGTGGCGCGGACGAAGGTATTGAACTGCTGATTCGCGCTTTTTGCGAACCGGGCAAAGACGCCATCCTCTACTGCCCACCAACGTACGGCATGTACAGCGTCAGCGCCGAAACCATTGGCGTTGAGTGCCGCACAGTGCCAACGCTGGACAACTGGCAACTGGACTTACAGGGCATTTCCGACAAGCTGGACGGCGTAAAAGTGGTTTATGTTTGCAGCCCCAACAACCCGACCGGGCAACTGATCAATCCGCAGGATTTTCGCACCCTGCTGGAGCTAACGCGCGGTAAAGCCATTGTGGTTGCCGATGAGGCCTATATCGAGTTTTGCCCGAAGGCATCGCTGGCTAGCTGGCTGGCGGAATATCCGCACCTGGCTATTTTGCGCACACTGTCGAAAGCTTTTGCTCTGGCGGGCCTTCGTTGCGGATTTACGCTGGCAAACGAAGAAGTCATCAACCTGCTGATGAAAGTGATCGCCCCCTACCCGCTCTCGACGCCAGTTGCCGACATTGCGGCCCAGGCGTTAAGCCCGCAGGGAATCGTCGCCATGCGCGAACGAGTGGCGCAAATTATTGCTGAACGTGAATACTTGATTGCCGCACTGAAAGAGATCCCCTGCGTGGAGCAGGTTTTCGACTCTGAAACCAACTACATTCTGGCGCGCTTTAAAGCCTCCAGCGCAGTGTTTAAATCTTTGTGGGATCAGGGCATTATCTTACGTGATCAGAATAAACAACCCTCTTTAAGCGGCTGCCTGCGAATTACCGTCGGAACCCGTGAAGAAAGCCAGCGCGTCATTGACGCCTTACGTGCGGAGCAAGTTTGATGAGTCAGAAGTATCTTTTTATCGATCGCGATGGAACCCTGATTAGCGAACCGCCGAGTGATTTTCAGGTGGACCGTTTTGACAAACTCGCCTTTGAACCGGGCGTGATCCCGGAGCTGCTGAAGCTGCAAAAAGCGGACTACAAGCTGGTGATGATCACCAATCAGGATGGTCTTGGAACACAAAGTTTCCCGCAGGCAGATTTCGATGGCCCGCACAACCTGATGATGCAGATCTTCACCTCGCAAGGCGTGCAGTTTGATGAAGTGCTGATTTGTCCGCACCTGCCCGCCGATGAATGCGACTGCCGTAAACCGAAAGTAAAACTGGTGGAGCGTTATCTCGCTGAGCAAGCGATGGATCGTGCCAACAGTTATGTGATTGGCGATCGCGCGACCGATATTCAACTCGCGGAAAACATGGGAATTAATGGTTTACGCTACGACCGCGAAACCCTGAACTGGCCGATGATTGGCGAGCAACTCACTAAACGAGACCGTTACGCCCATGTAGTGCGCAACACCAAAGAGACGCAGATTGACGTTCAGGTATGGCTGGATCGCGAAGGCGGCAGCAAGATCAACACCGGCGTTGGCTTCTTTGATCATATGCTGGATCAAATCGCCACCCACGGCGGTTTCCGCATGGAAATCAACGTTAAAGGCGATCTCTATATCGACGATCACCACACCGTCGAAGATACCGGCCTGGCGCTGGGCGAAGCGTTAAAAATTGCCCTCGGCGACAAACGCGGTATTTGCCGCTTTGGTTTTGTGCTGCCGATGGACGAATGCCTTGCCCGCTGCGCGCTGGATATCTCTGGTCGCCCGCACCTGGAATATAAAGCTGAATTTACCTACCAGCGCGTGGGCGATCTCAGCACTGAAATGATCGAGCACTTTTTCCGTTCGCTCTCTTACACCATGGGCGTGACCCTGCACCTGAAAACCAAAGGTAAAAACGATCACCACCGTGTAGAGAGCCTGTTCAAAGCCTTTGGTCGCACCCTGCGCCAGGCCATCCGCGTGGAAGGCGACACCCTGCCCTCGTCGAAAGGAGTGCTGTAATGAACGTGGTGATCCTTGATACCGGCTGCGCCAACCTGAACTCGGTGAAATCAGCCATTGCGCGCCACGGTTATGAACCAAAAGTCAGCCGTGACCCGGACGTCGTGTTGCTGGCCGATAAACTGTTTTTACCCGGCGTTGGCACTGCGCAAGCGGCGATGGATCAGGTACGTGAGCGCGAGCTGTTTGATCTCATCAAAGCCTGTACCCAACCGGTGCTGGGCATCTGCTTAGGGATGCAACTGCTGGGGCGGCGCAGCGAAGAGAGCAACGGCGTCGATTTGCTGGGCATCATCGACGAAGACGTGCCGAAAATGACCGACTTTGGTCTGCCGCTGCCGCATATGGGCTGGAACCGCGTTTACCCGCGGGCAGGCAACCGCCTGTTTCAGGGGATTGAAGACGGTGCGTACTTTTACTTTGTTCACAGCTACGCAATGCCGGTCAATCCGTGGACCATCGCGCAGTGTAATTACGGCGAACCGTTCACCGCGGCGGTACAAAAAGATAACTTCTACGGCGTGCAGTTCCACCCGGAGCGTTCTGGTACCGCTGGCGCTAAGTTGCTGAAAAACTTTCTGGAGATGTGATGATTATTCCGGCATTAGATTTAATCGACGGCACCGTGGTGCGTCTCCATCAGGGCGATTACGGCAAACAGCGCGATTACGGTAACGACCCGCTGCCGCGCTTACAGGATTACGCCGCGCAGGGTGCCGAAGTGCTGCATCTGGTGGATCTGACCGGGGCAAAAGATCCGGCAAAACGTCAAATCCCGCTGATTAAAACCCTGGTGGCGGGCGTTAACGTTCCGGTGCAGGTTGGCGGCGGCGTGCGTAGCGAAGAAGACGTAGCGGCGTTACTGGAAGCAGGCGTTACGCGCGTGGTGGTCGGCTCCACCGCGGTGAAATCACCAGAAAGGGTGAAAGGTTGGTTTGAACGTTTCGGTGCCGATGCCTTAGTGCTGGCGCTGGATGTCCGTATTGACGAGCAAGGCAACAAGCAGGTGGCGGTTAGCGGCTGGCAAGAGAACTCGGGCGTTTCGCTGGAACAACTGGTGGAAACCTATCTGCCCGTCGGCCTGAAACATGTGCTGTGTACCGATATCTCGCGCGACGGCACGCTGGCAGGTTCTAACGTCTCTTTATATGAGGAAGTCTGCGCCAGATATCCGCAGGTGGCATTTCAATCCTCCGGCGGCATTGGCGACATTGATGATGTCGCTGCCCTGCGTGGTACTGGCGTACGCGGCGTAATAGTTGGTCGGGCATTACTGGAAGGTAAATTCACCGTGAAGGAGGCCATCGCATGCTGGCAAAACGCATAATCCCATGTCTCGACGTTCGTGATGGTCAGGTGGTGAAAGGCGTACAGTTTCGTAACCATGAAATCATTGGCGATATCGTGCCGCTGGCAAAACGCTACGCCGAAGAAGGTGCGGACGAGCTAGTGTTCTACGATATCACCGCTTCCAGCGATGGACGTGTGGTAGATAAAAGCTGGGTATCACGCGTGGCGGAAGTGATCGACATTCCGTTTTGTGTGGCGGGCGGGATAAAGTCGCTGGATGACGCCGCGAAAATTCTTTCTTTTGGCGCGGATAAAATTTCCATCAACTCTCCTGCGCTGGCGGACCCGACGTTAATTACTCGCCTGGCCGATCGCTTTGGCGTGCAGTGTATTGTGGTCGGTATTGACACCTGGTACGACGCCGAAACCGGTAAATATCATGTGAATCAATATACCGGCGATGAAAGCCGCACCCGCGTCACTCAGTGGGAAACGCTCGACTGGGTACAGGAAGTGCAAAAACGCGGTGCCGGAGAAATCGTCCTCAACATGATGAATCAGGACGGCGTGCGTAACGGTTACGACCTCGAGCAGCTGAAAAAAGTGCGTGAAGTTTGCCACATCCCGCTGATTGCCTCCGGTGGCGCAGGCACCATGGAACACTTCCTCGAAGCCTTCCGCGATGCTGACGTTGACGGCGCGCTGGCGGCTTCCGTATTCCACAAACAAATAATCAATATTGGTGAATTAAAAGCGTACCTGGCAACACAGGGCGTGGAGATCAGGATATGTTAACAGAACAACAACGTCGCGAACTGGACTGGGAAAAAACCGACGGGCTGATGCCGGTGATTGTGCAACACGCGGTATCCGGCGAAGTGTTAATGCTGGGCTACATGAATCCGCAAGCGCTGGACAAAACCATCGAAAGCGGCAAAGTCACCTTCTTCTCGCGCACTAAACAGCGACTGTGGACCAAAGGTGAAACGTCCGGCAATTTCCTCAACGTAGTGAGTATTGCGCCGGACTGCGACAACGACACATTGCTGGTGCTGGCAAATCCCATCGGCCCGACCTGCCATAAAGGCACCAGCAGCTGCTTCGGAGATACCGCTCACCAGTGGCTGTTCCTTTATCAGCTGGAACAACTGCTCGCCGAACGCAAATCTGCCGACCCGGAAACCTCTTACACTGCCAAACTATATGCCAGCGGCACCAAGCGCATTGCGCAGAAAGTGGGCGAAGAAGGCGTGGAAACCGCACTGGCAGCGACGGTACATGACCGCTTTGAACTGACCAACGAGGCATCGGACTTGATGTATCACCTGCTGGTGCTGCTGCAGGATCAGGATCTGGACTTAACGACGGTAATTGAGAACCTGCGTAAACGGCATCAGTGAGTTGCAGGCTGACCGGATGTGATGTAACTGTCGCATCCTGAGCCATTGCCCGATGCGCAAGCTTATCAGGCCTACTATTCGCTCTGCACACGTAGATACTTGTTACGGCCTGCAAGTTTTTTCCTGGTCCAGTCCCCCGGATTGCAGGCATGCCAGACACAGCGCCGTCAGGCGCTGTTGTTTCATCCCTTCCGCGATTTTTACGCCGCTACCGGATTATGCCGTGACGCATCGAACGGCACCCCTGACCTCAGCACTCCATACGCCACCTGTGCCAGCTTGCGCATCATCGCGCCGAGAATCACCTTTCCTTTCTTGCCATTAGCCGCCAGACGGTCGCGGAACGCCCGTCCCCACTCAGTCTTACTGGTGGCTACCATTGCGGGCATATACAACGCCCTGCGAAGCGACACATGTCCGGCTTTACTCAACCGGCTTGCCCCTCTCACACTACTGCCTGATTCATAACGCCGTGGTGTCAGACCCGCAAAAGCGGCGAACTGTCTGGCATGGGCGAAGCGGTCCTTCAGACCGATATAAGCCAGCAATACCGCAGATGTTTTCTCTCCGATACCCGGGATGCTTTCCAGCAGTTTCCTGCGGTGTTTCATATCCGGATCATCGTCTGTCAGGTCTTTTATCTGCTTCTCAAGACGCTTCAGCTCTGCTTCAAGCCACAGAAGGTGAGCATCAATGCTTGGCCTCTGGACTTCCCGCGCCGTTTCAGTGCGATTCAGTTCCTGCGTGTGCATATCTGTCAGCGCCTGGTGGCGTACTACCAGGGCACGCAACGCGCGTTCAAGCGGGTGGGGCGCTTCCCAGGCTGCAGGACGCTTCTGACGACAGAACTCTGCCAGCATGCGCGCATCCACGGTATCAGTCTTGTTACGCAGTCCTTCACTCTGAGCGAAAGCTTTACCCAGTGCGGGATTAATGACTGACACTATGTAGCCAGTATCGTAAAGGCACTCTGCGACAGGTTCCATATAGGTGCCGGTCGCTTCGATGCAGATATGCGCATGGTCAATCTTGTGACCTTTCAGCCAGCTCACCAGCTCATCGTGCCCTTTAGTGGTGTTAGCGAATTTTTTGGTGCGATGACGACCATCAGGACGCAACACATCGACATCCAGTTTCTCTTTAGCGGTGTCGATACCGATATAATGAAGTTCATGTTCCATAGTGAAACCAACCTTGCAAATACGGATTACCGGGAAAACCGGTCCATGATACTGTCCGGTTTATCACTTTGGGAGAAAGGCAGTCCGCTGCATAAATCTACAACACAGGTTAGAACCCAAGGCTGGATACGGCATGCGGACTGCAGGCAGAGAAAACTGGCCGATTTTCTCTGCACTGGAGGGATAATACAAGGCTGGATAAGATGCGCCAGCATCGCATCCGGCAAAAAAAGGGCAAGGTGTCACCACGCTGCCCTTTTCTTTAAAACTCAAAAGATTACTTCGCGTTGTAATTACGCAGCGCATTACGCCCCAGCACAATTCCCGCGCCAACCATGCCGCCCAGCAGCACCGCCAGAATCAAGGTAATTGCTTTCTTCGGGCTATCGCGACGAATTGGCAGCGTGGGTTTCATAACGTAACGGTAGGCATGAATATCAAGATCGTCAACCTTCAGACTTTCGATATCCAGCAGGTTTTGACGAGTCTGATAATAGTTTGGCGAGAACACAAGCGGACGAGTCGCTTCGTGCTTAATCATCGACTCCAGTGCTTCGCTACCTAACAAAAGCAACGTGTCCTGAGTAATATTTTCACCAGTCTGCTGAATCTGCGGCTTTATTACCTGCGCCTGATTCGCATACTGCAACGCTTCCTGAATCTGGCGGATACGCAGCGTTTTTTGCTCCTGAGCCACCACTTCCTGAGTTTTCAGGGAGTCCTGCAAGGTTTTCATACCCAAAGCGATATTATCCTTCAGGTCCTTTTCCAGCTCTTCATTCACTCGGTCATCAACCTGTTGAATGTATTCAGCCAGCTTTTTCTGTGCATCCGCTGCAGTGTGCCCGACATAAGAAACAGCTAACGGTAACGGCTGGTTTTTAACAGCAGGTTCGATAGTCAGTTTTTCGCGTTCTTCCTGATTATCCAGCGTTTCCGCTAATGCAGAGAAAGCAGAACTGAAGCGACCAATTAACGCCTCCTGTAAATCAGCTACTTTTGGCGCAGCCTGGCCATAAATTACATTCATGGCGTTGTTATAGCCGGCAATTTGCCCCACATCAGGTTGAGTGACAATGGCTGTTGATGTCCATTGCTCTTTCGCTACTGCCAGGTATCCAATAGCCAACACGATAGCCACAATGACTGTGGCGATAATGGTTATCTTCCCGCGCCACAGTTGTACCAGTAAATCAATTAAATCAATCTGTTCCGGGTCATTGTTGTGCCCAGAAATATTATTATTTTCAACTTTCATCATTACCCTAACAGACGGAAAATTTCAGGTCGCCATAGTTTAGCGATAATCCGTATGAATGCCATAGGATAAACAATAAATATAATGAATTATTACATGAACATCGATACCAACTACCGCCAAAAATCATCTGATTACAGATAGTTAGTCGCTACCGAAAAGATCGCGGGTGTAGACCTTGTCTGCTGCATCTTTAAGCTCTTCTGACATTCGATTAGAGATGATGACATCAGCCTGTTGCTTAAACGTCGCGAGATCACGTTCCAGTCGTGAATTGAAAAACATTTCTTCCTTCATAACCGGTTCATAGATAATCACTTCTACCCCCTTAGCTTTGATACGCTTCATGATCCCCTGAATGGAAGACGCACGGAAGTTATCTGAACCGCTCTTCATAATTAGGCGATATATCCCTACGACTTTGGGCTTACGCGACAAGATAGCATCGGCAATAAAGTCTTTGCGGGTGCGATTAGCTTCAACGATGGCAGAAATGATGTTGTTTGGCACAGACTGGTAATTTGCCAGAAGCTGCTTTGTATCTTTCGGCAAACAGTAACCACCGTAACCAAATGATGGATTGTTGTAATGATTGCCGATACGCGGATCAAGACAAACACCTTCAATGATTTGACGGGTGTTCAATCCCAGGCTTTCTGCATAACTGTCCAACTCGTTAAAGTACGCCACGCGCATGGCGAGGTAAGTATTGGCAAAAAGTTTAATGGCCTCTGCTTCTGTTGAATCAGTAAACAGAGTCGGGATATTTTGCTTAACTGCCCCTTCCTGTAATAACGCGGCAAACCGCTGTGCACGTTCAGAACGTTCGCCTATCACAATACGGGAAGGATGAAGGTTATCGTAAAGGGCTTTGCCTTCCCGGAGGAATTCAGGGGAGAAGATAATGTTCTCAGTCTTGAATTTTTTTTGCATCGCGGCCGTAAAACCTACAGGAACCGTAGACTTAATAATCATTACTGCATGAGAGTTTATTTCCGTAACATCTTTAATTACTGATTCTACGCTAGATGTATTGAAATAATTGGTTTTAGGATCATAGTCGGTCGGGGTTGCGATGATTACATAATCAGCATTCCGGTAGGCTTCTTTTTTATCTAACGTGGCATTAAAAAGTATTTTGTCTGATTGCAAAAATTGCTGAATTTCTTTATCAACAATAGGAGATATCCGATCATTTAGCATTGCAACGCGAGATGGTAAAATATCTAATGCTACAACGTTATGATTTTGTGCGATTAATAGCCCATTAGACAGGCCAACATAACCGGTTCCGGAAATGGTGATTTTCATTTCATGCTCTCAGAATTAACTTAACTATGAATCATGATGTTTTAGCACCCTGATAAGAGTTAAAAGTTTTAACGCCACGATGAAGCTTGGTCAACGAAACGAAAAACATTTCAGATTTTCTTTATAAGAATAGCTGCTATTTATTAAGTTAGTATTAAGCAATGAAATTAAATCAATAAGATTGATAGTAAAAAAAAGCCCGGCGATAAATGCCGGGCCTTAGTTCAATACTGATTAAATCAGATTAATCCAGCCATTCGGTGTGGAATACACCTTCTTTATCAATGCGCTTATAGGTATGCGCACCGAAATAGTCACGCTGTGCCTGGATTAAGTTTGCAGGCAGTACTGCGGCACGATAGCTGTCATAATAAGCAACCGCTGCAGAGAAGGTAGGTACTGGAATGCCGTTCTGCACCGCATAAGCAACAACATCACGCAGAGCTTGCTGGTAATCGTCGGCAATTTTCTTAAAGTACGGGGCTAACAGCAGGTTAGCAATCTTCGGATTTTCGGCGTAAGCATCCGTGATTTTCTGCAGGAACTGAGCACGAATGATACAACCGGCACGGAAGATCTTCGCGATTTCACCATAATTCAGATCCCAGCTGTACTCTTCAGACGCCGCACGTAGCTGCGAGAAGCCCTGCGCGTAAGAAACAATCTTACCCAGATAAAGCGCACGGCGAACTTTTTCGATGAATTCAGCTTTATCACCTGCTGGCTGCGCTTGCGGACCCGACAGTACTTTAGACGCGGCTACGCGCTGATCTTTCAGGGAAGAGATATAACGAGCAAACACAGACTCAGTAATCAGCGACAGCGGTTCGCCGAGATCCAGCGCGCTCTGACTGGTCCATTTACCCGTACCTTTGTTCGCTGCTTCATCCAGGATCACATCAACCAGGTAATTACCGTCTTCATCTTTCTTGGTGAAAATGTCTTTAGTGATGTCGATCAGGTAGCTGCTCAGTTCACCGTTATTCCACTCGGTAAAGGTTTGTGCCAGTTCTTCGTTAGATAGATTCAGACCACCTTTCAGCAGAGAATAGGCTTCAGCAATCAGTTGCATATCACCGTATTCAATACCGTTGTGAACCATCTTCACATAGTGACCTGCGCCATCGGCACCAATATAGGTAACGCACGGTTCTCCATCTTCAGCCACGGCGGCGATTTTGGTCAGGATAGGTGCAACCAGTTCATAGGCTTCTTTCTGCCCACCAGGCATGATAGAAGGTCCTTTCAGCGCGCCCTCTTCACCACCGGAAACACCCGTACCGATGAAGTTAAAGCCTTCTGCAGAAAGCTCGCGGTTACGACGAATGGTATCCTGGAAGAAGGTATTACCACCATCAATGATGATATCGCCTTTATCAAGATATGGTTTCAGGGAATCAATGGCAGCATCCGTGCCTGCACCTGCCTTCACCATTAACAGGATGCGACGAGGCGTTTCAAGAGATTCAACGAACTCTTTCACCGTATAGTAAGGAACCAGTTTCTTGCCTGGATTTTCGGCAATCACTTCTTCCGTCTTTTCACGAGAACGGTTGAAAATAGAGACGGTATAACCACGGCTTTCGATGTTGAGCGCAAGGTTGCGTCCCATCACTGCCATACCGACGACGCCGATCTGTTGCTTTGACATTGTTTACTCCTGTCAGGGGTGGTCACCGCGGGTTGCGCGGCTTAAAGAAGCTAAGATGGTAACCCAGCATGTATAGAATAAGATAGAAGAATAAACGGTGGTGTATCGCCCTATAACCACTTAGAAAAAGCCTTAGCTTTCAGTGGGTCAAATGGTCCCTCCTTTATCTCCAACATAAGGGCTTTCGGTGACAGGCATTTGACACTATGTATATCACCTGGGGAAAATTCCACGACGCTTATTCCCGTACCGTCTCCAACAACAAACTGTTTTTGGATCTCACCATTTTTTTCATACAAACACACTTCTAATTGCCCTTGCATGACGACAAACATTTCCCACTGATGCGGTAACTCATGCCAATGGGGTTCAACATAACTGTCGCGTACAAATGCAATAAGTAAACGTTGAACCTTCTCTTGATGAGATGCGTGCAATAAATAATGAGCGCGCAAACGTTCAGAATTTGCTGCAGTGTGAAAAAGTTCATCCAAAATATTGCCATCAACTAAACGCATTCTCCTGCCTCCAGTCGGACTTCGATAGTATGTGCCGCCGATTCAACTGAAAATTGAGATTTTAACAACACATTAGCGTTCTGACCTAACTGCTTTCTTAAAGCCGAATCCGTAAGAAGCAATTGTGCAGATTCAAACAGTTTATCATCTTCACCATTAACATGAATGAACCCAGCCCTGTGCTTATTAATTACATCCATTAGATCATTACCGCCATTCACACTCCCAAGGATCGGGATTGATTGAACCATATACCCTAGTAATTTCCCGGGAAAATTATGTGAAGAATGGCGAGACGAAAGAGAGAACAGGCCAACATCAACTTCAGATAAAATTAATTTAAACTCTTCCTGGTTCACTGAAGGTAGATGAGTGAAATTAGTTAAATTCCATTCTGCAGCAAGAGAATTAATCAGGTCAACTTCATCACCCTGCCCTATAAACAGGAAATGAGCATCATGATAACGCATCATATTACGCGCAAGGCGCATTAAGTTTGCCATATCCTGAGCATGCCCAATATTCCCGCCATAGAAAAAAATGACTTTATCTTTTAGAGCGTATTTTTGACGAAGTGAATGATAATCATCGCCGGCAGACACAGGAGTCATTGAGGCCCAATTACGTAAAACTTCACACGGATAACCTTTATTGGCCTGACGAAATATCTCAAGGTTCTTATCAGACATTAACCCAATCCGGTCAGCCTGTTGATATGATTTTTTTTCAAAATACCTGAAATATTTTTCAATCGGCGAACCGGCTTTCAACATACCTGCATCAATGACCCACTGTGGAAACATATCCCTTAGGACCAGATAGCTTGGGCACCGGCATCGCTCTTTAATTTTTTTAACCAAGCCTCCCCAAAAAATAGATGGAGAATAATAAACGATACCATCAAATGTATCATGTTGGATGAGGTGCTTTAATGCGTGCCATGCACGAAAAGATAAAAGAGTTTCATTTATGGCACGTTTAGCCTTACCTATATCCTTTAAAGGTCCACTTTTGAAACGCCAAACCTTTATACCATCAGTCGTCATGCTAACAGAATAGATTGCCTGTAATGTGTTGTCAGGCGTAATTACAGTTACATCATGGCCTCTGCTCAGCAATTCCAGGCCTAACTCATGAAACATTTTAGCCCCAACACGTGTGCTATGGGGCAAATAATCATCAATGATTAATGCAAGTTTCATTAGTATTGCTTCCAGACAACCCGTTTAACGTAGTCAGTATATGAATGGATAATACGCACAACTTTATCTGAAACATTTGGCATACTATAGTCACTGACCTGACGAAGTAAGCGTACTTCTCCACGAGGCTGTGTTGCAATAATTTCTAATGCCTGTAACACACGATCAGACTCAAGACCAACCATCATTACAGCCCCTTCTTCGAAGCCTTCAGGGCGTTCGTGCGCTTCTCGTATATTGAGCGCAGGGAAGTTCATAATGGAGGACTCTTCTGTAATAGTCCCGCTATCCGATAAAACAGCACGTGCATTTTTTTGCAGATGGTTGTAATCGTGAAATCCTAATGGCTTAAGTAGCAAGATATTTTTATGGAATTGAATACCGTTTTCGTTGATGCGGTTACGAGTGCGCGGATGAGTAGAAACAACTACCGGGATATCATATTTTTCAGCCACGGTATTAAGTATATTTGCCAGTTTCGCAAGCTGTTTAGGTGTATCAACATTTTCTTCTCTGTGGGCACTTACCACAAAGAAATTCCCAGGTGTTAAATTCAGGCGAGAAAGTACATCGGAACCATCAATCTGCGGCATATAATGAGTGAGTACTTCAAACATTGGGCTACCGGTTTTAATAATCCTATCGGCTGGTACACCTTCAGCCAAAAGATATTCACGCGCGATATCACTATATGTCATATTGATATCAGCGGTGTGGTCAACTATTTTTCTGTTAGTTTCTTCCGGTACGCGTTGATCAAAACAACGATTCCCAGCCTCCATATGGAAGATCGGAATTCTTCGACGCTTTGCTGGTATTGCTGAAATACAGGAGTTAGTATCGCCAAGAACTAACATGGCTTCTGGTTTTTCCTGTTCAAGGACCTCATCAACTTTAATGATAACTTGTCCAATAGTCTCTGCTGCATTTTTACCTGCGGCATTAAGAAAATAGTCAGGTTTGCGAACACCCAAATCCTTGAAAAAAACCTCATTCAATTCATAATCGTAGTTTTGCCCAGTATGAACAATAAGGTGATCACAATATTCATCTAATTTTGCAAGAACACGCGAGAGTCGAATAATTTCTGGACGAGTCCCAACAACCGACATGACTTTCAATTTTTTCACGATAAAACTCTCGCTATAGTATCTGGTTCAGAACGATTAAATATTTCATTTGCCCAAAGCATAACAACTAACTCATCCGAGCCATTATTAGTAATATCATGAGTCCATCCTGGAACTGTTTCAACAATTTTAAAATCATCGGATGAAACATTAAGTTCATATCGTTCACCCGAGACAATATTTTCAAATTTGAAACAAGCGCTTCCTCGGATGACAATAAATTTCTCATTTTTGGAATGATGATAATGACCACCCCGAGTAATTCCTGGATGTGCAGTAAAGAACGAAAACTGGCCCGCATTTTTCGTTTTCAATACTTCACAGAACACCCCTCTGTCATCACTATAAGAAGGAACCGTATACGCAAACTGTTCAGGGGATAGGTAACTCAGCCATGTTGAGTACAATGCACGTGTAAATCCATTACCTACATCTTCGGTGATTAATGTTTGGCGACTTTCTTTAAATCGGTAAATTAATTGTGCCACCTCACCAACAGTGACAGAATAAATTGGACCAAATGTTCTGTAACCAGTTTCGTTCGCTCCCTCTAATAGCTTTAATATGTCAGAACAAAAGTCATCTATATACACCAGATTTACAACTGCTGAAGGATCATTAATTGTAATAGCTTCATCATTTGCAATACGATGGCAGAAAGTAGCTATGAAAGAGTTATAATTTGGCCGACACCACTTACCGAATACATTTGGCAAGCGATAAATATAGTATTTCGCATTTGTCGTTTCCCCATACTGCTGAATGATTTTTTCCGCAGTTGCTTTACTCTTTCCATAGGCGTTATCACATTCAGCCTGGATGGAAGAACTCAGCATGATAGGAGTATCTTTATTATTTTTTTTCAGAATATCAACAATCTGTTGAGTTAAATTGCTATTTCCCTCTTCAAATTCACTCTCCTTCTCTGGACGATTTACTCCAGCAAGATGAAAAATGAAATCTGCCTGCTTGAGTCCCTGCTCTAAATCCGCCATAGAAGAGTTACGATCTATCGTAATAAGTTCGTTATATCCAGCTTCCTTAAGGCGGAAAACCAAATTGCGACCGATAAACCCTTCAGCGCCAGTAACTAAAATTTTCATATTATGAATCCAACTCATAATCTTCACCAGAACGAAGTGCCCGGATAAAAGGAAGTTTTAGCAGTAATTTTTTCATTCCCTCAACATCTAATCTCTCAGTATTATGAGAGTTATAATCTTCCACTTCCGAGATACGACGGTCACCATGTTCCACATATTTTCCATAGTTCAAATCGCGGAGATCTGGTGGAACACGATAATAATCACCCATATCTTCCGCTGCAATCATTTCCTCTCGGCTCAATAATGCTTCGTAAAGTTTTTCCCCGTGTCGAGTTCCAATAATATTGATTGGATGCTCATGGGCATTTAGCAATTCCTTAAGTGCAATGGCTAATGTTTGAATTGTTGCCGCAGGTGCTTTCTGAACGAAAATGTCACCATTATTTCCATGCTCGAAAGCATAAAGGACCAGATCGACAGCATCCTCAAGCGTCATCATGAAACGAGTCATATTGGGATCGGTAATGGTCAATGGTTTACCAGCTTTGATTAGATCAACAAATAATGGGATGACCGATCCACGTGAAGCCATTACATTTCCATAACGAGTTCCACAGATAACTGTTTTTGAACTGTCAAGATTACGTGATTTTGCAACAATGACTTTTTCCATCATTGCTTTAGATATGCCCATTGCATTGATAGGATAAACGGCTTTATCGGTACTCAAGCACACTACGCGTTTAATCCCATTTGCTATAGCAGCCTCCAGAACATTTTCTGTACCCAGAACATTTGTCTTAACCGCCTCCATAGGGTGAAATTCACATGAAGGAACTTGTTTAAGGGCTGCTGCATGATACAGAAAATCGGCACCACGCGTTGCATTTAGAACGGAATTATAGTCTCGCACATCACCTATATAAAATTTTAATTTTGAGTTATTATATTTTTTCCGCATATCATCTTGTTTTTTTTCATCCCTGCTAAATATTCGTATTTCAGCAATATCTGTATCTAGAAAACGCTTAAGTACGGCATTACCAAAAGAACCAGTGCCACCAGTGATAACGAGTGTTTTATTCTTAAACATATTTTCACCTTTTACAGATATTTTTTATAGTCGTAATATGAACTTTTCATATAGCCATATTTTGTTTTAGAAGCGACTTTCGCCAAAGTTGCACTTTCTTCATGATGGACAATAGCATCAGGCTCATAGAAAATCTTCCCATTTACTTCCATTAATTGGCCAGCCAAATATGCTTCCTCACCATATAAAAAAACTTTATTATCTAATTCATCAAAATATTTGAAGAAGGAAGGCATGAGGACATAACAGGCTCCAATACCCATATGTATATAACCTCTACCCTGATCAAAGGAATTATTTCTCCCACCTTTCAGATAATTTAAAAACCTGCTTCCCCACGTTAAAACTAAAGCAGCGATATAATTTGAAAAATATATATCATACAAAAACTTCCTAAACTTACTTACTCGCTTACGGCAGTGTGGGTTCTGGTGATAGCCATCCTTTGTAATCACATTCGGAGCAATAACTAAAGCATCGTCAGGATATGTAGTCTGTGATATTATTTGCGTAAAATTACTCTCATAAACCAAATCATTATTCCCAACAACTATCGGGTAATTTCTTGGTAATCCTTTAAGGCCAAGATTCAATCCACCAAAATATCCCAAATTGACATCACTTTTAATTAATCTGACCTTCTCTTTATATTTACTCTCAATGCCATCCAACTTTTTTAGTTCTCGCTCATTAGAACAGTTATCTACAACGATTACAAAGCTATCTTTTTCTTGATTAATAACGCTCTTAATTAATGCTTCTGTATAATCAGAGTTATTATAATTTACACAGATAAAATAAAACATATATCCTCATAAGTGTCATAATGAGTATGGTAACCCAAATACAATGTAATCATAATCGATTTGGAGTGTATAATATATTGACAATGCCAAAGTGAATAACAGTAGATATGAATAAAGTATATATCGGGTAGGTCTACTTATATACTGTGCGATAGACATCATTACCAGATACTTCAATAATAGTGCATTTCTAAAAATCCTATTTATTTCATCGATATATAAAAGCAACGGTGAAAACACAGAAAGAAATAATAATAGCGAGAATATTATATCAATCCATCGCTTAGTATGTAAATCAGTTATTATTATTTTTTTTCTGAAGTAATATAACAAAAAAAGATCAAAAAGATAAGGACCTGCCCATATAACAAGAGAGTGAATCTTAATACCATCTGCTATATATGCATGTAACGTCCTGGTGCTAAATAACAAAATTAATATTTTAATTAAGAGTGGCACTACAATAAAAGACAGCACCAACCCCAAAACCATTAACTTATTATAGCCCCTCCAGGTACGAAATTGGATTATTACCCATGCCAATACATAAACAATACCTAAACTATGGAAAAGAGGTGCTATAAAGACAAAACAAAGAGAGTTAAATTTACGCTCTTTTTCTAACTCGATAAGAGAATTTATGACAAATAGAAAAAGAAATGTATTCCTGATTTGAACAATATCAATTGGCATTGGACACAACATGTAAAGTAGCAAACCAAATGCTGTATACTTGCTGTATTGTATTAATCGCAGGAATGTTATCCCAAGGAATAAACCGAGCAAGCCAATTATGACATCATGGGTTCCGCCGAAATACTTAACTCCATAAATTAACCAGCGATAACCAATCTCGGCATAAAGTTCATTGACATTAAATATATCAACATACGCTTCATAGTCTTGATTCTGCCTATTAATGATAAATAAAGTAGTAATAATAAGTACAATTACCAAATTACTTAGCTTGCTTGCTCTAGCGTAGTTGAATGCAATAACCCATAAACCTAAAACCATCACAAATATGATGTAATACATTCTTTCCCCGCAATTTATTCAGTCTATAGCCATGATGATTTTGCACTATCAGTTCTTACCGGGAATTATAATCGTCTCACTTTATAAATTCTAAGTATGAGAATAAGTAAGATAAACTCAGCAAATACATAAGCAATTGCAGTGCCTATTTCAGCAAAGAAATAACTCAGGCATAATGATAAAATAATAGTTGAAACACCCGTAATGGCCACTATATAAGAAAATTCTTTTTTATACCCTCTTATGGACAATCCAACCGAGCCAAACATAAAATTGTATATCCCCATAAATATTGCAAAAGACATTATTGATAAAGGGATAAACGCGCTTCTAATTTCAGCGATACTTTGAATCTTATATCCCAATATAGTACCCAACACCCCTAAACTCAGGACAATGAAAACCATGAACTTTAGCTGAATATTTGTGCTTGCATATAGCAGGCTTTTATATTCCCCAACTTTGTATGGTTCTAATTTCGATTCATGTTGCTTTATCAACCTCGTGAAATAGTATTGATTTAACGGTGTTGCTATAGACTGAATACATTTAATAATTTTCTCTGCCGTCGCGTACAGAGACGTTGCAATAGGTGAAGCAAGAACGCCAAGAATAATAATATTACTGTTTCTGTATAGAATAACAAATATATTAGCAATGAACAGATGATAGCCTGTGCATATATATTCGAGAATTTCTGCCCGTTGAATTTTAGATTTATTAGTCTTATTTTGATAGAATATATATATTAACGACAGCACGCCAGATAAAAAATACGAACCAGACACACAAATGACATAATAATAACTCGTCAAATGGCCTGCTGGTCCATTATAAAGATAAATAAGACATAATGACATACCACGAGCAATTAGTACAAAAACAGCCAATGGCCTATTGTTATTCGTAGCCTGAAAAAAATAGTTAGATTGTAATATCATCCCTAATGGGTACAATAAAAATAATGCCAAGTATACACTTAATGTTTTATTAATTAAATATGTTATAAATAAAAGACATATTCCTGAAATAACAAATAAGCATATCCTACAGATTAGCGTCAGAATGTAAACTTTAAATATCTCATCTTTTGTTACACTTGAAATAACCTTCTGCACGCTTATAATATCAAAACTGTATAGCGAAAATATAAGCACATATAGTGCTAGTACTTCACCAACAGCAATACTTGAAAAGATGTTTTCCCCTAAGGTAATAAGAAAAAATGGGAATACCAACACAGGAAATATGGCATTCGCACCCTGAATTATTGCCAACTCCAATACTGAATGATATTCCTTTATTTTTTGAAGTTTTTTTTTCAACATCAATGGTCATTTAGCCTCAAAATTGATGAGCCTTTTTTATCTTTTTCTGAGATTGATATCGGTTTATTTGGCCAATCAATCATCAAAAAAGAATCATCCCATTTTATGCAACCTTCTGATTCAGGATGATAATAATTCGTCGTCTTATAAACAAACTCCGCCGTCTCGCTCAGCACCAAAAAACCATGCGCAAACCCCTCAGGGATCCACAACTGACGCTTATTCTCTGCAGATAAATTAACACCAACCCATTTGCCAAACGTAGGTGACGATTTTCGAATATCAACCGCAACATCAAAAACTTCACCAACAACGCAGCGCACCAGTTTCCCTTGAGCATAAGGTTCTAACTGGTAATGAAGCCCACGTAATACGCCTTTACTGGATTTAGAATGATTATCCTGAACAAATTCAACCTTACGCCCTACAGCCTCTTCGAAAACTTTCTGATTAAAGCTTTCCATAAAGAAACCACGCTCATCACCAAAAACTTTTGGTTCAAAAATCAGCACATCAGGAATTTCAGTTTT
Source organism: Escherichia sp. E4736 (assembly GCF_005781225.1). Classification (NCBI taxonomy): domain Bacteria; kingdom Pseudomonadati; phylum Pseudomonadota; class Gammaproteobacteria; order Enterobacterales; family Enterobacteriaceae; genus Escherichia; species Escherichia sp. E4736. Next base: position 89,191 of record NZ_VATT01000014.1, read on the forward strand.
AATTACGTTCATTTTATTAATAACCTTTAATCATTTTCAGCAGATACTGACCATAAGCATTTTTCTTCAGCGGTTCGGCTAATACTTTCACCTGCCCAGCATCAATAAACCCTTTACGATAAGCAATCTCTTCCGGGCAGGAAACTTTCAACCCCTGACGCTCTTCAATGGTGGCAATAAAGTTACTTGCTTCAATAAGGCTTTGATGCGTCCCCGTATCCAGCCACGCATAGCCACGCCCCATCATAGCGACAGACAAACGTCCTTGTTCCATATAAATACGGTTAATATCGGTAATTTCCAGTTCGCCACGGGCAGAAGGCTTAAGGTTTTTCGCCATTTCCACGACGTCATTGTCATAGAAATAAAGCCCAGTAACCGCATAGTTACTTTTTGGTTCCAGCGGTTTTTCTTCCAGGCTAATTGCCGTGCCGTTATTATCAAACTCCACGACACCATAGCGTTCAGGATCATTAACGTGATAAGCAAATACCGTTGCACCGCTTTCTTTGTTAACCGCAGCGTCCATTAATTTTGGCAAGTCGTGTCCATAGAAGATATTATCTCCAAGCACGAGTGCACAATCATCGCCACCAATAAAGTCTTCACCAATGATAAACGCTTGCGCCAGGCCATCCGGACTCGGTTGTACTTTATACTGTAGATTAAGCCCCCACTGGCTCCCGTCCCCCAACAATTGTTGGAAACGCGGTGTATCCTGTGGCGTACTAATAATCAAAATATCGCGAATACCCGCCAGCATCAGTGTTGAGAGCGGGTAATAGATCATAGGCTTGTCATAAATCGGCAACAGTTGTTTACTCACTGCCATCGTCACAGGATAAAGACGAGTGCCGGAACCACCAGCCAGAATAATACCTTTACGCGTTTTCATTTCACCATTCCTTTTAATTCATCCCGCTCTGGCATCATAAGCGAGATGCAAAAATTTGTTAAATTGCCGTAGTCGTAAATAATTCGTTGAGCATACGTTTCACGCCCACCTGCCAGTCAGGCAAGACAAGCGCAAAGTTCTGCTGAAACTTTTCTGTATTGAGGCGAGAGTTATGGGGGCGACGGGCTGGTGTGGGATAGGCCGTTGTTGGCACGGCGTTGAGTTTGTTAAGAGCTAGGTTGATCCCTGCTTTGCGTGCTTCTTCAAATACCAGAGCGGCATAATCGTGCCAGGTTGTTGTACCGCCAGCAACCAGATGGTACAACCCAGCAACTTCTGGTTTGTCTATTGCTACGCGAATGGCATGAGCGGTGCAATCAGCCAGCAATTCGGCACCTGTTGGTGCGCCAAACTGATCGTTTATCACAGCCAGTTCTTCGCGTTCTTTTGCCAGACGTAACATTGTTTTGGCGAAGTTATTTCCTTTACCTGCATATACCCAGCTGGTACGGAAAATAATATGCTTTGCGCAATGTTCTTGTAACGCTTTTTCTCCGGCTAGTTTAGTTTCACCATAAACATTCAAAGGTGCTGTTGCATCCGTCTCCTGCCACGGTATTTCACCGGTCCCCGGAAATACGTAGTCAGTAGAGTAGTGAATAACCCAGGCGCCGACTTCATTAGCTGCCTTTGCAATCGCTTCGACACTTGTCGCGTTAAGTAATTGTGCAAATTCCGGTTCTGATTCAGCTTTGTCTACTGCGGTGTGAGCGGCTGCGTTGACTATAACATCAGGCCGAATGCTTCTTACGGTTTCAGCTACACCTTCGGGATTACTAAAATCACCACAATAATCAGTGGAGTGAACATCAAGAGCAATCAGATTACCCAGCGGTGCCAGAGCACGCTGCAATTCCCAACCAACCTGCCCTGTTTTGCCGAATAGGAGGATATTCATTACTGGCGGCCCTCATAGTTCTGTTCAATCCACGATTGATAGGCGCCACTTTTCACATTATCAACCCATTTTGTATTGGACAGGTACCATTCCACTGTCTTTCGAATCCCGCTCTCAAACGTTTCTTGCGGTTCCCAGCCCAATTCACGGCTAATTTTATCGGCATCGATTGCATAACGGCGATCATGCCCTGGGCGATCAGCAACATAAGTAATTTGCTCACGATAAGATTTCTCTTTCGGTACTATCTCATCCAACAAATCACAAATAGTCAGCACAACATCGATGTTTTTCTTTTCGTTGTGTCCGCCAATGTTATAGGTTTCCCCCGCTTTACCTTCAGTAACTACGGTATACAACGCTCGAGCATGATCCTCTACATACAACCAGTCGCGGATCTGATCTCCTTTGCCATAAATAGGTAATGCCTTACCTTCCAGTGCATTAAGAATAACCAGTGGAATAAGCTTTTCCGGGAAATGATAAGGACCATAGTTGTTCGAGCAATTAGTCACAATTGTCGGTAAACCATAAGTACGTTTCCATGCGCGAACCAAATGATCGCTTGACGCTTTAGAAGCAGAATACGGACTACTTGGCGCGTATGCTGTCGTTTCCGTAAATAACGGCAACGTTTCATTGCTATTTACTTCATCCGGATGGGGTAAGTCACCATACACTTCATCAGTAGAAATATGATGAAAGCGGAAGTTTTTTTTCTTTTCATCATCCAGACCAGACCAATAATTGCGCGCTGCTTCTAAAAGTACGGAAGTTCCTACAATATTAGTTTCAATGAATGCCGCCGGGCCAGTTATTGAGCGGTCAACGTGGCTCTCAGCCGCCAGGTGCATCACCGCATCTGGCTGGTGTTGTGAAAAAATACGAGCCATCGCTGCGGCATCGCAGATATCTGCATGCTCAAATGAATAACGTTCAGAATCAGAAATTTCAGCGAGCGATTCCAGATTTCCGGCGTAGGTTAATTTATCGACATTAACAACACTATCTTGCGTATTATTTATTATGTGACGAACAACAGCAGAACCAATAAATCCTGCGCCACCAGTAACAAGTATCTTCACTTTTTTATTCCATATAGCCAGAGAGCATGCTGTGAAATAGACTGCTCCAGATTTGATTAATAGATGCATTAATGCACGCTACCGCCCCTGGCTTAACAGCTACCAGAGCACTGCGTACATTTCCACGATGTGACGAGCGTAACCCACTCGTGCCAAATCCGAAAAATTCAAACGCTAATTGTCTTACCAAACAGCTGTAGAAACAAGGAAAATCCTGGAAAAATTTGAACTATGATTGCAAGCTAACATACTGTTTTTATTATATTTATAAAAACAACAACGGCAGTGAGATTCAATGAGCAAAACTTATGCTACGAATCTTCACTGCCGTTTTTAATTACTTACTGACCGACACTTCCAGTCAGGAATTTGTTACTCGCTTAACAACTTCTCAATGCCTTTGCGGAACTTAGCGCCTTCCTTCAGGTTACGCAGCCCATACTTCACAAACGCTTGCATATAACCCATTTTCTTACCACAGTCGTAACTGTCCCCAGTCATCAGCATTGCGTCAACTGCTTGTTTTTTTGCCAACTCAGCAATGGCATCAGTCAACTGAATACGTCCCCATGCTCCAGGTTGAGTACGCTCCAGCTCAGGCCAAATATCGGCAGAAAGCACATAACGCCCTACAGCCATGATGTCTGAGTCCAGGGTCTGCGGCTGATCCGGTTTTTCGATAAATTCAACAATGCGGCTAACTTTGCCTTCACGATCAAGCGGATCTTTGGTCTGGATGACGGAGTATTCAGAGAGATCGCCCGGCATGCGTTTTGCCAGAACCTGGCTGCGGCCAGTTTCGTTAAAGCGCGCAATCATTGCGGCCAGATTGTAACGCAGCGGATCGGCACTGGCGTCGTCGATAACAACATCCGGCAGCACCACGACAAACGGGTTATCGCCAATGGCTGGTCTGGCACACAAAATCGAGTGGCCCAGACCTAAAGGTTCCCCCTGACGCACGTTCATAATGGTCACACCTGGCGGGCAGATAGATTGTACTTCCGCCAGCAGCTGGCGCTTCACGCGCAGTTCAAGGAGAGATTCTAATTCATAAGAGGTATCGAAGTGATTTTCGACTGCGTTCTTGGACGCATGAGTTACCAGGAGGATTTCTTTGATCCCTGCAGCCACAATCTCGTCAACAATGTACTGAATCATTGGCTTGTCGACGATCGGTAGCATCTCTTTAGGAATCGCCTTAGTTGCAGGCAACATATGCATCCCAAGACCCGCTACAGGAATAACTGCTTTTAAATTCGTCATTATTTCATCCACCTGTAAAATGGTTGCTGAATTATAGCTTGTTCGATTTTTTTCGCCAGCATCAATTCCCCTGAATTGATTACTGATTTACTTCCGATGTTACGCCGCTTCGCTCAAGATTGCAGTAGCGTTATTCTTAAGTATGGTTCTATTTTTCCAGGAATGGTCGCAAATCTACCTGCCCCGTTCCGGCAGCTTAAAGTTAATATTTTCCACATTAACGACATGGTGATTAATCCTGTCGATATCGACTGAACTTTGTCCTTTTTCATTCACCGCATGAACATTTACCAGCGACAGTAGCGTCTCGTTCTTTGCCATAAAGACACCACGAACGTCCTTTCGCAGGTCGAAATTCATGGTCAATGCCGGCCCCGCAGTGGATTCTTGCATTACGTTGATATTACGCATAAAAATGTGTTGCGGCTTGTTGTGAAGCTCCAGCGAAGAACGCTTTATTTCAATGTTGGTCAACGCCACGAATGAGACGGCATTCCCTGCGGAAATTTGGATTCCGCGCAATTTCCAGGCAATGTTAGTGTTATCAAGATGAATATTATTCAATCTGAAGTTTTGTGGTATTGAGAGATACTTACCTTTAATGACTCCGTAACCGATTAACATTCCGGCACTCTTTGTCATTTCTATATTGTCAATAACAAAGTTATCACATCCATATATCGCTACCGTGGCGTTATCAATACCCGCTTTCTTGCTGAAAGCTGGCGTAATATTATGAGCCTTGATATTACGAATGATGAAGTGTTTGCCGTTCTCAACATGAATCAGTTGCCGACAATCCGATCCCGTGATATTCGCCACGACAAAGTTTTTAACCGACTGGTCTTCCGGGTAGTTATTATTGTAAGTACTTCCTGCCAGTCCTATGCCAATACCCCAGTTGATTTTGCCGTTAGTACAGTTGATGCGCTCGATGACATGGTCAGATATCAAAATGTCGCGATCATTGATTGCTACATTCCATTCAATAGCGTCGCCCTGTAAGTCGCTGAACTTACAATTGGTGATGTTGGCACCGATAATCTGGTTATGAAATCCCTGGCGTAAAATGGCGTAATTAGCGTGGCTAACAGTCAGGTTATCGATAGTCAGGTTGCGCATGACACGTTTATTTTTGCCGCCGATATAAATCTGCGTTACCGGGCCAAAGCCGCTCATCGCCAACCCTTTAATGGTGCAGTCAGAACCGCGCACATCAAGGGTGATGTTATGCATACGGCCGCCCTCCTCCCCTGTCACCTGGCTGCCGTCCTGTAAGACAAATCGCCCTCTGCCGTTGCCGCGCAGGCTTCCAAGGATGTGTAACGTTTTGCCACGAGGAATGAAGATGCCGGTGTTGATATTGTCACAAACCAATCCGGCAGGCACGACGACCGTTTGCCCTTCGCTGAAAGCCTGTTTAAATGAGGCGATCCAGTCGTGTGGATTGTAGTCGTTGATATTAACGCTTTGTCGGGCAGGAAGTGCACGGGCGAAAGGGGTATGAAGGAAGGCAAGCGCCGAGCTTGCCGTCAGGAAGGTGCGTCGGGAGAGTTTTTTAAATGGCATGCGTTCTCCTCTATAAAGCTTGCAACAAGCTGGCGAGTTCTCGGTTAATCACCTGCTGGTTAAAATCGTGTTCGACTTTTTCGCGCGCGCGTTTGACGACCGGAGCCAGTTCGTCGGTGTCCAGTTGGCTAAACGCCGCCAGTCGTTGCGCCAGTGCACAGGCATCGTTCTCAGGTACCAGCCAGCCGGATTTATCGGCCTCCACCAGTTCCGGAATTCCGCTATGCAGAGTAGAAACCACCGGAATGCCGACCGCCATCGCCTCCATCAGCGCCACCGGAATGCCTTCCATATCACCGTCCGCGCCCGTAACTGATGGCAGCAGGAAAACATCCGCGTCGTCGAGCATCGCCTTCACTTCGTGGCTCGGTTTAAAGCCCGGCATCTCCACCACATCTTCCAGTTGATATTGTTCGATGAGGGTACGCAGCCGTCGTTCCCACGGGCCAATGCCGAGGATGCGATAGCGAAATGCCACGCCCTGCTCTTTCAACTGACGGCAGGCTTCAATCGCCACGTGCAGGCCTTTTTTCTCGGTTAAGCGTGCGACGGAAATGATTTCCAGCGGTGTTGCGGGCGCTTTCACGGGACGCGGGCTAAAGCGCGTCATATCTACGCCCATGCGCGATACGGCGATTTTTTCCCTTGGGCAGCCCATTTTTTGCAGCCTTCCGGCCCACAGATCGCTTATCGGTAACATCAGGTCGCCACGGCGAAACAGTTGTTGATATTCGGGAGTGTAGTGGTTGAGCACTTCCCGACTGGAGATATCAATGCCATGGAAGATAGTCGCAATTTTGCCGCGAATGACACCCAGTTCGCGTAGTTTTGCTGCGGTTACCCCCGCTGGGCCAAAATGAGCGATAAAGACATCAGCATGAAACGGTGTTGAGACCTGGCCGCAAATGGCAGACAAAATCAGGTTTCGCGACTCTGCGCCATAGCGTTTGAGGTTGAGCGCCTGCCAGGTATTTTTACGATGAATGCCGCGTAAGGTCTGGCTGGCGCGATGACGCAGCTTCGCCACTTTGCCCGTAGGTTCGTCCTGTAACCAGCGGGTTCTGGCGGCAAGGTTATATTTCGTCCATGCCGCGTGAGTGTTCTGGGTGTCGCCTTTTTGCAGCGCGACAATCTCCACCTCAAAACCCATATCAATAAACGCGGTAATTTGGTTGAGAACGAAGGTTTCCGACGACAGCGGAAATTTCAGTAAAAAGAAGCCGACCTTCATTTCGCCTCCCCGATGCGCTCAAGCACAGATTGCACCACCTGCATTCCTGTCTGACGCTCACGACTGACGGCTTCGCTAAGTCGCGCGTTCAGCGCCGGAAGCTGGCCTAAGGTATCCGCAACCATCGCTTGCAGGCTGCCGTCCAGTAAATGACGGATATCAATTGCCATCTCTGGCAGTCCCAGCTGCTGCATAATCCCGGCGGATTTATGTTCGTAGTTGATGGCAATCGCCGGAGTGGCAAAGTTCATTGAGATAATGGCGGAGTGCAGGCGCGTACCGACGGTGAGTTCACAGGCACCAAGAATTTTGCCCAGTTCCAGATCGTTGAGTTCATCCATCACCACGTGGTAACGGGCAGGATCGCTGATGTGCTGGCGCAGATTGAGCGCCACCATGCGGTCGTCTTTGTTATAGCTGTCGATGCCCGTACAGGTGGAGAGCGCAATGACCTGATAGCCTTCGTCGAGAATGCGATTAACCACTCCGGCAAAAGCTTTTTCATACGCTTGCTGAGTGGTGCCGAGACGTTTGTCGAACGGTGCCAGTTCGCGCAGGGTAATTGCCACCGTTTTCTGTTGTGCGGCAACGTCCAGCCAGTGTTGAACAGCATAGCTGGCGGTGAAATCTTCTGTGTGGTGATCGACCAGCCACGCGGTATCGACGCCATGTTCAACTTTTGCGGTAGTGATATTGCTGCGTTTCATCAGTTCAAGACTGACCGATTCGCGCAGGATCAGCGCGTCGCAGTGACCAAAGACGTAGTTCGCCAGTTGGTTAAATTGCTCATCCTGGAATGGACCGACGCTATGACCAATCATAAACAGCGGCTTTTTTGCCATAAACGTGCAAAGTGCGTGTTCAAACTGCGGCACGCCGTAGAGATCGACAAAAAACGATCCGCCGACCTGGATAATGGCGTCGTAACCTGACAGCAGGCGCACGAAGTCGGTGAATCCCTGGGCGATAGCGATATTACGCAGCTTGCCAGTGTCGGTCACACGGGAAAGCAATACCTGATGCTGGTAGCGGCGACGGAGGACTTTTTTAACGCGCCCGACAACGCCCGCCGCGCTGTTGTGTTGTTTCATTTGCAGGAACAGCGGATCGCCCATTACCGGGCGATTGAGCAGCCAGGAAGAACTGACCGGATAGCGGCTCATCACGTCCACTTCGGCGTGTGGATTGAGGATGTTGATGGCATCAAGTAGGCCGCGCAAGATGGCGCTGTCGCCGCGATTGCCGCAAGTGTGGTTGCCCAGAATAAGTAATTTCATTTTTTCCTCATAAATTTGATGCCAGGTGAGGCTGTGTTTGTTGTGTTCGTTGCCGCTTTTTGCCTGATGCAACGCTTGCGCGTCTTATCAGGCCTACAGGTCCCGAGCACAGAACCGTAGGACGGATAAGGCGTTTTACGCCGCATCCGGCAACCGTTGCCGGAACTGAAAACAACAATTCACCCCGCCCGTAAAAGCATTTTCATTTTTTCGCTGCGACAAAACTGACGCTTCACTTCCACCACCAGCGGATGGCGCGACAGCACAATCATCACCACAAACGCCAGCACGCCCGCGGCTATTTGCACCGCCAGCAGCATCCCCAGCGCCAGTTGTGCTTTCAGCAATACGCCCAGCGCATAACTGACCACCAGCGTCGGCAGCGAGAGATAAAACGGCAGCCATAAACTCAGGATGTACTGGCGATAACTGGAGCCGAGCACCGGTTTAATCATCACGAAATAGCTCAGAATGGTGTTGATAATCTGCACCAGCAGGAAGCCAAGCGTGACGCCAATCGCGCCCGCCATCTGCCCACCAATAACAATCGCCGGAATAAACAGAAAGGTTTTGAATACGTTGAATTTAAAGCTGATATCGACCCGCGCTTTCGCCATCAGCAGCGAACCAATCGGGTTACCCACGGAGCGCAGAAGCCCCACAATACACAGCAATTGCAGCACCGGAATAATGCTGTTCCACTTTTCACCAAAGACCAGCGGTACAAAGTTATTCGACACCACCATCAGCCCGAGCAGCGCCGGAAAGTTGATAATTCCCACCACCGACAGCAGCTTGTAGAAGTTAATGCGCAGCTTTTCGGTGTCGTCCTGAATTTTGGCAAACGCCGGAAACAACACGCGGGTGATGATTGGGTTCAGTTTCATCGGCGGCACAACGGCCACGTTGTACGCCAGGTTGTATCCTCCTGCCACGCCCGCGCCAAGAATACGCGCCAGCACCAGCGTCGAAAGGTTGGTGTTGAGATAGTTGATGATGCTGTCCGCCGTCAGCCAGGCGCCAAAGCGTAAGTTCGGTGCCACCGACGCCAGCGAGAAATGCAGACCGGGGCGATAAATTTTGCGACCAAAGTAGCCAAACAGCAGCGTTCTTACCGCACTATTGACCAGATAACCGAGGATCGCGGTCATCGCCAGCGGCCAGAAATGGGCGCTAACCACCGTAAAAGTGAAGCCCGCCAGCACCGCGCTGGTTTCGATCATGCCGATTTTGTTGAACTCCAGCTCCTTCTGCATCAACGCGCGGAACTGCTGCCCGTGGGGGATCACCACAAACGCCAGCGACAATGTTTTAATCAACGGTGCCAGGTCCGGGTTATTCAGCACGTCACCAATGGCATCACTCAACAAAAACACCGCCACGCACACCACGATCCCCAGCCCGACGTTCAGCCAGTACAGCGTGGTGAGTTCCAGGTGACTGATTTCTTTTCGCTGAATAATCGAGTTAGCGATACCGAAGTCAGAAAGCGTATCTGCCAGCGCGATGATCACCAGCGACACAGTAAGCAAACCGAACTGGTGGTTGTCGATAATCCGCGCCAGCACGGTCATCTGCACCAGCCCGAGGCCGATAATGATCACCGTGGCAATCGCCGACCACTTTGCGCCGCTGATGGTTTTTTCACGTAAGCTCATATCAATATGCCGCTTTGTTAACGAAGCCTTTGAATACCGTCAGGAAAACGATTTTGATATCGAACCAGACGCTCCATTCGCGGATGTACTCAAGGTCGAACTCGACGCGTTTTTCCATTTTCTCCAGCGTGTCGGTTTCGCCGCGCCAGCCATTAATCTGCGCCCAGCCAGTAATGCCCGGTTTCACCTTATGGCGCAGCATGTAGCCTTCAATGAGCTGGCGATATTGTTCGTTATGCGCCACCGCGTGCGGACGTGGACCCACAATCGACATCCCCCCGGTCAGCACATTGATAAACTGCGGCAATTCGTCCAGCGAAGTGCGACGCAGAAAGTTCCCCACTTTGGTGACGCGCGGATCGTTCTGCGTCGCCTGAGTCACCACTTTGTCGTTCTCCATCACTTTCATGGAACGGAACTTCCACACTTTGATCGGTTTGCCATCCATGCCGTAGCGAGTCTGGCGGAAAATAACCGGCCCCGGTGAACTGAGTTTCACCGCCAGCGCAATGCAGCACAGCACCGGGGAGATCAGCAGCAGGATCAGCGTTGCCAGCACAATGTCTTCCGCACGTTTTAGCAGGCGGTTAACTCCGGAAAGCGGCGTGTCATATAGCGGCACCACCGGTACGCCGTTCATCTCTTCGATACGGGAATGAAGAATATTGAAGGTAAAAACATCAGGGATCAGCAGCACCGAACAGGTGGTATCCGCCAGTTGATGGACCAGTTTTTTCACGCGCGCGCCGTCGCACATTTGCATCGCAATATAGACGTTATGAATCTTGCCCGCTTTCGCATCCTCGACCAGCTGTTGCAGATTGCCCGCCCAGTCGTTAGAAACGCCGCCTGGTTTCGGGTCGTGGTATACGCCCACCACTTCAAACCCTAACCACGGCTGATTACGGAAGCTCTCCATCAGCATTTGTCCGGCGGCTAAATCCCCCGCCACCGCGACCATGCGCTTGTTATAGCCATGGTTACGCAGCCAGCCCGCCCCAATGCGAATACACGAACGGCAAACCACCAGTCCGATACTTGTCAGCGCATACCACGCCAGCCAGATTTTCAGTTGCGTGTCGAATTCATTATTGAACGCCACCAGTCCGGCGCTGAAAATCACGCTTAAGGTCCAGTTTTGTAGCAACAGGGCAAATTCTGTCGCTGCCCGAACACCGCGCCATGAGCGATAAAAATCGGTGATGCCGCCCAGCATCTGGAACACCACCAGCGTAATCAGCGCCACCAACAGGTGCATGTAGAGGAATGACAGTCCGCTGACTTCGCAAACCAGCCATAGTCCGGCAAACATGATGGTGATATCTGAAAAGCGTTGCACCATAGAGATTAACGATGCATTGGTTTTCGCTCGCTCGCGCTTTTTTAGATTTGTCATCGTTGTTCCTGTTATTAGCCCCTTACCCGCAATGGGGTAAGGGAAGATCCGACATTACTCGTTCAGCAACGTCAGCAGAGTTCGCGTTCGCGCTTCCATCAGCGGCACATCACCGCGCGATTCCACATTCAGGCGTACGACCGGTTCGGTGTTGGAAGAGCGCAGGTTAAAGCGCCAGTCGGTAAAGGTCATGCTGATGCCATCAGTGCGATCCACTGCCAACGCCTCACGGCTAAAATGCTGTTCGACGCGGTTAATCGCCTCAACGGGTTGCGCCAGTTTGCTGTTGATCTCACCGCTTGCCGGAAACGCCGCCATCCGGTCGCGCACCAGTTCGCCCAGCGTTTTCTCTTTCAGGCACACCAGTTCGGCTACCAGCAGCCACGGGATCATGCCGCTGTCGCAGTAAGCAAAATCACGGAAGTAATGGTGGGCACTCATTTCGCCACCGTAGATGGCGTCTTCCTTGCGCATACGTTCTTTAATAAAGGCGTGTCCGGTTTTCGACATCACCGGCGTGCCGCCTGCGGCAGTCACCACATCAACGGTGTTCCAGGAAAGACGGGGATCGTGGATGATCTTCGCGCCGGGATTTTTTTCGAGGAACGCTTCTGCCAGCAGTCCGACAATGTAGTAGCCCTCGATAAACTGCCCCTTTTCGTCAAACAGGAAACAGCGGTCAAAATCGCCATCAAAAGCAATGCCCATATCTGCGCCGTGTTTAATGACTCCATTGCGAGTGTCGTCGCGGCATTCCGGCAGCAGCGGGTTAGGAATACCGTTGGGGAAATTGCCGTCCGGCGTGTTGTGCACTTTGATTAACTCCACAGGCGCGCCGAGGGCTTTAAAGCGGGCTTCAATGGCGTCCACCACCGGACCCGCTGCGCCATTCCCGGAGTTAATCACCAGCTTGAGCGGCGTGAGGTTTTTGACGTTGATATAACCGAACAGGTGATCAACGTAAGCGTCACGCAGATTGATTTGCTGATAGCGACCACGTTTGGTTTCATCGACGGGAGGAAAGTCGTTGGCTTCTGCCAGACGCTGGACATCGCGCAGTCCGGTATCACCGCTGATCGGGCGAGCCCCTTCGCGCACCAGTTTCATGCCGTTATAATCCATCGGATTATGGCTGGCGGTGACTTCAATGCCGCCAGCCACGCCGAGATGGAACGTGGCGAAATAGATCTCTTCGGTGCCGGACATGCCAATATCCAGCACGTCGACGCCCGCATCCTGTAAACCTTTTGCCAGCGCCAGTTTTAAGTTTTCGCTGGTGAGGCGGACATCGCCGCCTAACACAATGGTTTTCGGTTTGAGAAATTCGCCATAGGCACGCCCAATACGCCAGGCAATATCTTCATTCAGTTCTTCGCCTAATTTTCCGCGAATATCATAGGCTTTAAAGCAGGTTAATTTTTTCATGTCGTTACCCTTTTTCAGGCAATAGTTGGCCCTGACCGAAGCGGCCAATTTTGTTTTTGTCGTTATTTACATCGCGGTTTCGCATTCATTGCCTGATGCGACGCTGCCGCGTCTTATCAGGCCTACAAACCCGAACCGTAGGTCGGATAAGGCGTTCACGCCGCATCCGACAGCCAGCGCCTGATGCGACGTTTACCCCCGTCCGTAGCGATCCGCGAAGCGCACCACATCATCCTCTTCGAGATAAGAGCCGGAGCGCACTTCAATTAAATCGAGCGGAATTTTCCCCGGGTTTTCCAGGCAGTGCGTCGCCCCCAGCGGAATATAAATGGACTCGTTTTCACCAAGCAGTTTGATATCACCGTTGATGGTGACTTTTGCCGTTCCCGCGACAACCACCCAGTGTTCCGCACGGTGATGGTGCATCTGTACCGACAAGCCCTCACCCGGTTTCACGGTGATGCGTTTCACCTGGTAGCGATCGCCCGCGTCGATAGAGTCATATTTACCCCACGGGCGATACACTTCGCGATGCACCCGATGCTCATGGCGACCATCGGCTTTGATCTGCTCGACCACTTTTTTCACATCCTGCACCGCATTACGGTCGGCAATCAGCACCGCATCTTTGGTCTGTACTACCACCAAATCTTTCACCCCGACGGTGGTGACCAAGCCAGATTCGGCATACACATAGCTGTTTTCAGTTTTGTGATTAATCACATCGCCGTGGCAAACATTGCCTTCCGCAGTGTGAGCGCTGATCTCCCATAAAGAGGACCAGGAACCGACATCGCTCCAGCCCGCATCCATCGGCACCACGACGGCATCTGCCGTACGTTCCATGACCGCGTAATCCACCGACTCTTCCGGGCAGGCGAGAAACGCTTCTTCATCCACGCGAATAAAATCGAGATCCGGATCGACGGCGCTCATCGCTTTTTCACAGGCATCGAGAATATCCGGGCGATATTTTTTCAGTTCTTCGAGATAGCGTCCGGCGCGGAACAGGAACATACCGCTGTTCCAGTAATATTCGCCGCTTGCCACATAGGCCTGAGCGGTTTCCAGATTCGGTTTTTCGACAAACTGCGCCACTTCAAAGGCCACCGTATCCTGCTCACCCGCCGACACTTCACCGCGACGAATATAGCCATATCCGGTTTCTGGTAGATCCGGCACAATGCCGAAAGTCACCAGTTTGCCCGCTTCGGCATACGGCATGGCGTTACGCACGGCGGCGCGAAAAGCATCTTCATCGGCAATCACATGATCCGCCGCCAGCACCAGCATTAATGGGTCGCTCTCCGGGCTATGACGTTTTGCCGCCAGCGCCGCCAGCGCAATGGCTGGTGCAGTGTTTCGCCCTGCCGGTTCGAGAATAATGTTCTCGGTGAGTTTGTTCAGTTGACGTAGCTGTTCCGCGACAATAAAGCGGTGCTGCTCATTGCAAATCACCACCGGGCTTTCGCACTCCACGCCGTTCAGGCGGCAGATAGTGGTTTGCAGCATGGTGAGATCGCCTTTCAGGCATAAAAACTGCTTGGGGTAAAGTACGCGGGAAAGCGGCCATAAGCGGCTACCGGAGCCACCTGCCATCACAACTGGATAGAGTTTCGACTGCGCCATAATTATCCCCGAATATCATTTATAAATTGACGTAACACGTTCTCTTTATCGAGCGTGCGTTCGGCATATTCACGTGCCACCGTGTTGTGTTTGGGCAGCAGGAGCGCCTGACGAATCCCCTCCACCAGCGCCTCGACCGATTCCGGTTCTACGCAAACCGCGATCCCCGGAAGGGTTTCGCAAAGCTGCCCCAGTTCTGTGTGGGCTTCTGCGGTAATCACCGCGTTACCGCCTACCGCCAGAATATTGGTCAGTTTCGACGGCAATACGGCATCTGCCGCGCCGCGTTTTTGCACCACCAGATGGCAATCGCCCATCTTCAGCAGTGCGGGTAAAGCGTCATACGATTGCAGCGGGAAAAATTGCATGTTGCGCAGTCCACGCTGCTGCGCCATTTTTTCCAGCCGCGCTTTGCCGCCGCCCTGCCCGACAATGGCAAAAATCAGCGGTTCATCGCGCAGGCGATCGGCAGCTTCAATAACGTTTTCCAGCCCCTGCTTTTCCCCAATATTGCCGGAGTAAAGAATGATTGATTTGTTATCCGGCAGGCCAAGTTGGTTACGAAGGGCATCAACATCGGCGTCTGCAACATGTTGAAAACGGGCGATTTCCGACCAGTTGGGGAAGAAGATGACGTTTTCCGCCGCCACGCCTTTTTCGATGGCTTTATTCATCATCGAACGCGAAATCGTGGAGACGTTATCAACGTGATGCAGTCCGCTACGTTCGAAGGCCGTCGCCAGCTGTGCCACTTTGCCGCCTTTGCCTTTTCCGGCAAGGCCCAGCCCCAGCATGGCATCCACTTCGTAATCCTGAATATGCAGCACGGTGCGCGCGCCAGAGAGTTTCGCCAGCAGGCGCATTCCCGGTGTGCAAAACAGTGTTGGTACTACGCCGATAATGCGATCCGGCTTCCAGCGACGTTGCGCCATCAGCGGAAAGAAACTGCTGGCGGCAAAACTGCCGAGATGCAACAGGCGTTTCAGGGTGCTCGGCTGTTTTGGCACGTACAGCGGGCAGCGCCACACCGTGGCGGCCCCCTCTTCTCGTTTGTACCGCCAGGCGGAATAGTTCTCGCCCACCTGCCATTGCGGGTAGTAAGGCGGTGCGGTAATGACCCGCACCTCATGACCTTGTGCCGCCAGCCATTCCACCATCTCGCCGGTGTATTTGCCGATGCCGGTTAACTCCGGCGAGTAGTTAATGCCGTAGACCAGTATTTTCATAATCCGGGTACTCCGGCATGCTTCTCAGCGAGAAAATAGGCGCGGCTGTTAGCGTGAACTTCGTCACTGGCGAGCAGCGCGTCCGGCGTCAGCCAGCGGTAATCGTCATGCTGCTCATCCGGCAGTAACAGCTCTTCTTCCGCTACTCTGAAGCGAAAACCGAGCACCACATAGTGAGTGGTGAAATCCGTGCCGGAGAAGTTATCGTCATAAAAGTGCTGCCAGACACCGTAAAACTGGCCTGCTGTTATCGGCAGACGCGGCCCCAGTTCCGCCATCGTCAGCCGCTCAAATGCGGCTTCCAGCGTTTCGTCTTTCTGCACGCGCCCTCCCGGCACAAACCAGTAACCCTGCGCCGGGCGGTTGGTTCTTTTGCCAAGCAGAAACTCGCCGCGACTGTTCTCGACAATAAAGTCGAGAGAGACAAGCGGAGTGGAGCGCACTACCGTGGCAAAGTCTTCCTGACGTAAAAACATCATTACCCCCGAAAGCGGTCTTGATTCTCAAGGAACCACTGGTAAGTGCTGGCAAGCCCCGCTTCCAGTGAGATTTCGTGATACCAGCCAAGCTGATGCAGGCGCGTCACATCCAGCAGTTTGCGCGGCGTACCATCCGGTTTGCTGGCATCAAAAACCACCCGGCCTTTGTAACCCACCACTTTGGCGATAGTTTGCGCCAGCTCGCGGATGGTGCAGTCAACGCCCGTACCGACGTTAATGTGTGACAGCATCGGCTGGGTGTTTTCCAGCCAGACTTCGTGCGCCAGCTCCATCACATGAATGCTTGCCGCCGCCATATCATCGACATGCAGAAATTCGCGCATCGGTGTACCACTGCCCCACACCACCACGTCCGGCGCATTCTGTGCCGTCGCCTCGTGGAAGCGACGCAGCAATGCTGGGATCACATGCGAGTTACTCGGATGGAAGTTGTCGTGTGGCCCGTACAGGTTGGTCGGCATGACTGAGCGGTAATCGCGTCCATACTGGCGGTTGTAAGATTCGCACAGTTTGATCCCGGCGATTTTGGCAATGGCATAAGGCTCGTTGGTCGGCTCCAGCGTGCCCTGTAACAACTCGCTTTCTGCCATCGGCTGTTTTGCCAGTTTCGGGTAGATACAGGACGATCCGAGAAACAGCAGTTTGTTCACGTCGTTCTGATGCGCGGCGTGAATGATGTTGCTCTCAATCATCATGTTCTGGTAGATGAAATCCGCCGGATACGTGTTGTTGGCAACAATACCGCCCACTTTCGCCGCTGCCAGATAAACCTGGTCAATGCGCTCGCTGGCAAAGAAATCATGCACCGCGCAGCTTTCCAGCAGGTTCAGTTCGTCGCGGGTGCGTAATACCAGCTCCACATCACCGCGCTGTTCGAGCTGCCGCCTGATGGCGGAACCGACCATCCCGCGATGACCAGCGATAAAAATGCGTTGTTTACTCATGCTTATGACTCCAGCGCGATCGCCACGTCGTAGCCGTGAGATTTCAGCAGAGAATGTTTTTTCGCCGCTTCGAGATCATTAGCCACCATTTCAGACACCATCTCTCTGAGAGTGATTTCCGGTTTCCAGCCCAGTTTTTCGTGCGCTTTGGTCGGGTCGCCGAGCAGCGTTTCAACTTCAGCCGGACGGAAGTAACGCGGGTCAACGGCGATAATCACATCACCCGGTTTAACGCCCGGCGCGTCATGCCCAGTGACGGAAACCACAATGCCCTTCTCTTCAACACCCGTGCCTTCAAAGCGCAGTTTGATGCCCAGCTGTGCTGCTGCCATTTCTACGAACTGACGCACGGAGTACTGAACGCCGGTGGCAATAACGAAATCTTCCGGTTGTTCCTGTTGCAGCATCATCCACTGCATTTTTACGTAGTCTTTGGCATGGCCCCAGTCACGCAGGGAATCCATATTGCCGAGGTACAGGCACGACTCCAGCCCCTGGGCGATGTTGGCGATTGCGCGGGTGATTTTGCGGGTAACGAAGGTTTCGCCGCGGCGCGGGGATTCATGGTTGAAGAGAATACCGTTGCAGGCGTACATGCCGTAGGATTCGCGGTAGTTAACGGTGATCCAGTAGGCGTACAGTTTGGCGACCGCATACGGAGATCGCGGGTAGAACGGCGTGGTTTCTTTCTGCGGAATTTCCTGCACCAGACCGTACAGTTCAGAGGTGGAAGCCTGATAAAAACGGGTTTTCTTTTCCAGACCGAGGAAGCGGATCGCCTCCAGCAGGCGCAGCGTACCCATCGCATCAACGTCTGCGGTATATTCCGGTGACTCGAAAGAAACCGCAACGTGGCTCATTGCGCCCAGGTTGTACACTTCATCCGGCTGCACTTCACGCAAAATGCGCGTCAGGTTGGAGGTATCACTCAGGTCGCCATAATGCAGATGGAATTTCGGATTGCAGGTGTGCGGATCCTGATAAATGTGATCCACGCGCTCGGTGTTGAATGACGATGCACGACGCTTAATACCATGCACCTCGTAACCTTTTTCCAGCAGAAGTTCTGCCAGGTAAGAACCGTCTTGTCCGGTTACACCGGTGATGAGAGCGACTTTTGACATGTCTTATTCCTCTGTATTTTTTGAATTTATTCAGTTTCAACGCGTTCGCGTATCACCACTGCGGGATTCCCCCGGCAAACCATATTTGCCGGAAGCGATTTAAAAACACTGCTTCGCGCACCCACGACGGTGCCGTCGCCGATCGTGACGCCAGGCGCGACAAAGACATCTGTCGCCAGCCAGCATTTCTCGCCAATCACAATAGGCGTGGCGTTAATGGTGAAATGTCGACTTGCGTGGTCATGGCTACCGGTGCACAAATAACTTTTTTGTGAAATCACTGAATGTGCACCAATGGTTATTTCGCCGAGGGTATATAAATTGACGTCATCGCCGACCCACGCGTAATCACCTAAAGTTAATTTCCACGGATAGGTAATTTTTACTGACGGACGAATAACTACGTTTTTTCCTATTTTTGCGCCGAATAAACGTAATAAAAAAGCCCGCCAGCGATACAATACTTGTGGCGACCAGGCAAATATTGTTGCCTGTACTGCCCACCACAATTGCACTTTAATAGCGTTGCCGCCCCGGAACCCTTTCGGCACCGAGAAACCGCTTAAATCTTGCATTGTTTTCCCTTATATTCAGCTTTTGTTATATAAGGCTTTCGTCTTTGAGGTAGTGCGCTGGCGTAAATGCCAGGATAATTCTGCCCAGAAGCCAGGCACATGTAATATTTGTCGTTGGACTTTTTTCGCATCGGCACACAATTCCATATTATTGGTGGTAGATACCCCACCCATGGAAAATTCAGACACCAGGCCATTGAGTTTTTTAAATGCATAACCAGCTTTATACATTTTGGCCGCCAGCGCGTAATCGGAAGAAACTTTATATTCCAGGTCATAACGCCATTTTTTCAAGCCTGATACCGGGAAAAATATCGCCTGATGACTGGCGGGCAAGCTGTGATAAATATACCAACCCGGTTTGGCGCTACGTTTAATTTTATGTCCGTCGCCAAAATCCAGCAGCGCATCGCCGGTGATCATCACGTTATCTTTTTGCATTTTTAACTTACGGACAAAATGTGCGGCATCCTGATGGAAAATATCGCCCGAGTTGAGAAACAACGCGAACTTGCCTTGCGCCATTTCTATGCCTTTGTTCATAGCGTCATAGATACCGTTATCTGGCTCGCTGACAAAGCGTAGGTTATAGATACCATTGAGATTTTCCAGATACTCACGGGTACCGTCGTTGGAACCGCCATCGACAACAATCCATTCGAAGCTGATATCGTCCGCCTGCGCCAGATGCGCCAGCGAGGCATGTGTTTTGACTATCCCTTCGAGGTTACGAAACGCGACAGTGATTATGCTAAGCAACATGTTTTACCTCGTTATCCCCGTCCTACTTCAAGCTGCATGTGCGTTGATTTTCCTCGCTCACCCCAGTCACGTACTCGTGTACGGTCCTGGGGATTCGCTGCGTCACCAACTTCCTGCAACTCGAATTATTTAGGGTGTATATTTAACGCTTTTCGCAAAATAAACGGACAGACGATTAAAAATGCATATTCCGGGCTAAATATCGAACCGGTAAAAAACAGCGATACCGGAGTAAAAAGATATAATTGCACGCGAAAATTGCGGTTATCACCAAAAGCGTTGATCATCATTTTCATTACTTTCCCCATGTACCACAGCGATAAAAACACTGCGAACCAGGAAAAATAAATAATCAGCAGATACAAACCATTGTCTATGGTTTTTCCAACATCCGCACCGTTAAATATTCCGAATGATGCGACATATTCATAAAGTGAGCCAAATCTGACTACACCGTCAATATGGGTCAAAGAATAACCGACCATCACCAGCGGACCGACAATACGATAATATGATGACGATCCTTCTGTGCCCAAATCTCCCAGACGGGTGGAAATATAAGGAAACGCGATTACCACACCAACCAGGAATACAGCCAGAGAAATCAATGCTAACGGTAACTTTTTCTTAATCGCCTCTTTATTCAGATATTGAAATGCCCACTCCAGCAAATAAAACAGGATAAAGGTCATAACCCCTGAAAACGATCCAGATAATATTATTCCTGCGAGAATCATAGCATCTGTTTTAGGCGTTTTGATACCAAACTGTTTGATACTGAGCCAAATTGAGATTAATGCCAGAGCGAAAAATGCCGGTTCGAAATAAAGTGCTGTCGTGCGCTTGCCGCCGAATTTAATGAAATTCAGTACATAGCTGTTGCTGTAAATCAGATATTTCGAAATCGACTCCATAATACTGCTGCCGCCGGTGAGGATAATTTGCGCCATCTCCACCGCCGCCAGCGCCACCACCAGCCCGACCACCAGATAAAAGAAACGCAATATCTTGCGATGGTTGTGTGGCGAAATTGTTTTAAAACGAATACTCCACACCATACCAATAATGATCACAATATAGACAAACAGCATGGTTGAAGTGACGTATTTACTGGCATCCAACGACTGACCAAACAGGTAGTTAAACGCCGTGAGTCCCGCACCAATCCCCAGGGCAATCATCAATTTTTTAACGCTAATGCGTTCTAAAAACAGCAGTAACAAGACAGGTAAAAAAGTGACGATGGTGATGGGGAAACTTTCGCCAAGCTGGGTGATTTTGACGTTAACCAGCAGGTAGATCAGCGGCAGCAGCAGGTAGCTACAGATTCTGATAGACGTTGACATACTCCTCCAGCATCTGTTGTCCACTGTAGGCGGCGCGGCTGCGTTGGCTGAACTCAGCCAGCGTGGTACCAAATATCGCCTGCGCGATTTCCGGTTTGCTTAACTGCACCAGTTGCAGCACGTCTTCTTCGCTGACCGTTTTACCGCCGGATTTTTGCAGCACTTCCCGCGCCGCATCGCTATGGGTGGCGATTACAGGCACACCAATCGAAAGCGCCTCACACAAAATCAGCGGGTAGTTATCGACGCGAGAACTGAACACCAGCGCATCCATCTGACTGAGCGCGCTCATTAACTTACGTTTGTCGGTTTCAAAGCCGTGATTGACCACGTTACCAGCGGTGAACGGCGAGAACTTACCGAAGGTATGCAGTTCGATTTTGTTGCCCAGCGCCATCATCTCGCGCACCAGTCGCTGGTTAGTTTTGCCGTCGTAACGCAGGTCATGCGCCACCACCGCGATTTTCGGCTTGCCCTGAGTTTCGCGCACCGGAGGCAAGTCCGCCAGAATCGCCTCGGTTGCCATATCAATGCCATTATTGATAATCCGGCAACGCCCTGGACCGTACAGGCTATTGAAAGCATCAGCCACATGCTGGCTGGGGGAAATAAACTGACAGCCCAGTGCCAGCATCTCACGGAATAACTGGCGTTTGCCCGCCACCAGCTGGTGCGCGCGATCAATCTTCACCGGCGGATAATTATTTAAGGTCGGGCATTTCTGGCAGCCCGTTTTCCAGCCTTCACAACCATCAGTAAAGGCGCAGCGCCCGGTAACACTCCAGTGGTCGTGCAGCGTCCAGACCAGAGTGACGTCCGGTTTATGGTTTTTCACCTTTTCGCAAAAGCGCACCACGCTGTTAAGATTCAACCAGTAGCTATGCAGCACATGGAAATGCAGGACCACCGGTCCCGGGGTGCGAGTAATGGTGCGATATAACTCATTGAAATTGCCAAACAGATCGCGATTAAACAGACGAAACAGGGCAATGTTCGCCATCGCGGTCATCCGCGGCGTATGTTTGATGACCTGCGGATAGTTTTGATGACTGACGCTCTCTTTGCCGCCTTTGCCGTAGCCGTAGACAAAATGTGATGCCAGCCCCTGTTGCAGCGCACGCTGGTGGAGATCTAACGCCACACCTGCCGCCCCGCCTTCCGCCAGTCGCACATTAAATTGCAGAATATTCATTTAATTACCTTCACTCGCGCTTTTTCTCCCACCACCAGCGCGTTGTCCGGGACAGAGTCGAGCACCACGCTGCCCGCACCCACGGTGACGTTGTTACCAAGCGTGATATCACCAAGAATAATGACGTTGGCACCGAGTTCGACGCCGTTGCCAATGTGTGGACATGCCATATTATCGGCACCCCGATTGCCGATAGTGACACCGTGGCGAATGGTGAAATCATCCCCCGCTACCACGTTTTTATTGATCACTACGGCGTAACCGTGATGGATAGTGAAACGGCGGCCAATGGTTGCGGCAGCCTGGATTTCATAACCGAAAAAGCATTCGGTGATAATGCGATACAGCACCAGCAACGGGACCGCCCACAGATTGTTGAGGACGTTCTTTTTGCGCCACACCGAACAAAAATGAGCAACGCGATAGGCAAGAACCATGCAGCACGGGCGTAAACTCCAGCTGTTGGCACGCAGATCTTCCAGCATCCTTAACGCCCCCGAATACCATCAGCCAGACGTTTGCCATTCCGCACCGACAGCAGTGTCAGCAAAGTGCGCCAGGTCATACGTTTATTGCGGATCTGGTAGAGGGTAAACAGCTGGTATTTTTTGCTGGCACGGTCGAATTTGTCTTTGTGCTTGCGGTAAAAGTGGAAGTATCCGGAGAATTTTTTCGGTGACGAGGTGATCTGCATTTCGCCGTGATTGATATGCAGGATCTGCGTCGCCTCTTCCACTTTCCACGGTTCGCCGTACTCCACCACCATCCGCAGGAAGATGTCGTAATCCTGTGCCGCTTTCAGTTCGGTATCGAACAAACACTCTTTGAAACGCCATGCCCAAGTAAAAACCTGATTGCCAATGATATTGCGTTTGTAAAACAGGCGGCGTGAATACGGCGATTTGGGATACAGCGGTAAGCTTGCCGGTTGGGAATAGACTTCGCCCTGGCAAACGTAGTCGTTAGCGTACAAAAAGGCGTGAGTGACCAGTTGCTGTTTATGGGCGAGGAAGACGCTCAGGCGGTTGGGTGTCCATTCATCATCATCATCGATCCCGGTGATGTATTCCCCTTGCGCCAGCATAATCGCCTGGTTACGTACCGCGCACGCCCCGCTGTTAATGTCGTTGTGGATGTAAGTGATACGCGGATCGTTGAGGGCGGTGACGTACTGTTGCAGCTGTTCCCAGGAGGTGGAGCAATCATCCACGATGATCATCTCCCAGTTGCTATAGTCCTGGCGCAGGACCGATTTTATCGCCCGAATCGCCAGTTGTTGGCGGTTCCAGGTCGGCATATAGATTGAGATCAGCGGATTGTCTTTCATAGTTTGTTCTCCCGGCTTATGAGCTGGTTTGCTTGCCGGATGCGGCGTGAACGCCTTATCCGGCCTACGGGGCGGTGCGAATGCAGGTGTCGTTATTTCGCGTCCGACTTATATTCGTATTCGTAATAGCCATAATCCTGATACGCGCTGGCGCGGCGGAAGATGGAGTTCAGAATCACCCCTTTCACCGGAATACCGTTTTGCTCAAAGCGGCTCAGACTGGTTTCCACTTCTTTCAAGGTGTTGACCGCATAACGCGCCACCATCAACGTGGTTCCGACATGACGCCCGACAATTGCCGCATCGGTCACTGCCAGAATCGGCGGCGTATCAATCAACACCAGGTCGTAGTTTTTACTCGCCCAGTTCACCAGTTCGGCAAAGCGTTCGCTCATCAACAGTTCAGAAGGATTTGGCGGCACCTGACCGCGCGGGATCAGGTCAAATTTGGCAATAGAGGTCGGTTTTGCAGCGGTAGTAATATCGCCCTGACCAATCAGAATTTCAGACAGGCCATTAACGTTATTGGTGCCCAACAGCTCGTGGGTGTAGCCTTTGCGCATATCGCAGTCGATCAACAACACCCGTTTATTGGTCTGGCTGATCACCGCCGCCAGGTTGGCGCAGACAAAGGTTTTACCGATTGACGGGCTAACCCCGGTCATCATCAACACATTGTTCTGCGCCTGCATCATCGCGAAGTGCAAACTGGTACGCAGACTGCGGATGGCTTCAATCGCCAGATCGGTTGGATTCCCCACCGCCAGTAGCTGGCTCTGTTTATAGCGTTTAATCCCTTTGATGGTTTTGACGCTATCGCGCGCTTTTTGCCATTCCGACAGCGGGATGCTGGCATAGACGCTGATACCGTGCTCTTCCAGCACCTGCGGGCTTTCGATACCGCGATTAAACAACGAGCGCAGCAGTACACCCACGATAGAGAGCATCAAGCCAAGGATAATCGCGCCGAGGATAATCAGCCCTTTCTTCGGTTTCAGCACGCCAGGCTGGGTGATTGCCGGGTCAACAATGCGCACATCGCCGACGGTACTGGCTTCGGTGATTTTCAGCTCCTGCTCTTTATTCAGCAGTTGCATATAGACCTGCTGACCAGACTCGACATCGCGGGTCAGACGGACAATTTCCTGCTGGGTTTTCGGCATCGCCGTTACGCGACCGTTAAGTTTGGCCTTTTCATCTTCCAGCGCCTGACGTTTCTCCAGCAGCGTACGATACGCCGGGTGAACTTTGGTGAACAGCTTAGAAATTTCCGCCTCTTTAAAGGTCAGTTCGTTCAGCTGCGCATCGATGTTCACCATCGAATCGAGCACCGCTTTTGCTTCCAGCGGCAGATCAACAGAATCTTTATCCTGACGGAAGGCATTCAGTTTGTTTTCGGCAACATCGAGGCGGCTACGTACTTCCGGTAACTGTTGCGCGAGGAAAGCGAGGCTTTTCGACGCTTCCGCCGATTTGCGCTCAATAT
The DNA here is from genome assembly GCF_005781225.1 of Escherichia sp. E4736. Taxonomy (NCBI): domain Bacteria; kingdom Pseudomonadati; phylum Pseudomonadota; class Gammaproteobacteria; order Enterobacterales; family Enterobacteriaceae; genus Escherichia; species Escherichia sp. E4736. The sequence continues at coordinate 114,062 of NZ_VATT01000014.1, forward strand.
TTTGTTCCTGATAGTTACGGGCGATGCTGTTAAGAATGTCGCGGATCTGTTCGCGATCTTCACCGGTATAAGTCAGGCTCAGTACGCCTGCGTCTTTGCCGTTCTCCGTTACCGTCAGGCTGTTTTGCAGTTGATTGATCATCCCCAGCGTGGAGTATTTGGTGACGGTAAACTCACTGCCCGGGCTGGCGTGAATAGCTTCAACCATCAGCGTGACGCCTTCTTTTGTCAGCATCTGGCCCGCTTGCCCACGGGCGCTAAAGCCGCCATCGCTGCTCAGAGTGTAGTTTTTATCGTCCAGCACATTAAGCGTAAACACCTGATCCGCCATCTCTTTCGGACGGTTAAAGGTAGTCACTTTCACTGTCTCGTTCTGACGACCCATCAGGCGATCCCAGCCCGCACCGAAAATCGGGAACGTGTTTTTGCTCACCGCAATATCGAGGTCGAGATCGTCCACCGTTTTACCAAGCACCAGACGCGAACGAATCAACTGGATCTCAGCGTCCGATGCTGGCGGTTTGTTGGCTAATGCCGATCCGATATCCTGCACCAGCGAATTGCCACCGCTTTGCTCAATTTGTACCAGTGCGTCGGCACTATAAATCGGCGTAGCGAAGAAGGTGTAAACCACGGCACAGAGGGCGAATACGGCGGTGATGCCAATCACCCACCAGCGCGCTTCAATGACGGTGCCGACCAGGCGACCGATATCGATTTCATCACTGCCCGTTACCGGAGCGGCATGTTGTTTTACTTTTTCTGTCATTCTTATACCTGCTCTGCGTTCAATGCCTGCGCCCACTGGCGGGCAGACCGTTCAAGTAATGTGTACACCGCTGCAAACGTTTCCCGACTTTTGCGATACGGATCGGGGATTTCACATTCGTTATCCCAGTGACCAAACAGCATCACTTTGCCGCGCATCTCAGGTGCCATCTCGCATAAGCGTTCGATATGGCGCTTTTCCATGGTCAAAATCAGGTCATAGTTGCGACACAGGCGGCGGCTGATTTGTCGTGCACAGTGGCCTTCCAGAGACAGTTGATGTTCTGCGGCGACGCTGATAGCGGTAGGATCAGCGCCCTTACCGACCAGCGCGCCGAGGCCAGCGGACTCCACTTTCAGCTCCGGATGATAACGTTGCAGTAAGCGTTCCGCCGTCGGGGAACGGCAAATATTGCCGACACAGACAACTAAGATGCTGTTAAACATGACGATTACCAGTTATGAATGTCGCTGGCTGTATCCGTCATGTAACGGACACCGCTAATAGTTGGCAGCAACTGATTGATCAGACGGTTCCAGCGGGAAACCGGGGCGGTGGTGACATACACCACGTCATAAGGTTGCAGGCGGAATTCTGTCGCCATCACCAGCGACGTGGCATCGGACATATCCAGCTGGTAGATATTGGCAATCTTGCCGTTACGCCCGCCCTCGCCTTTCAGCGGACGAATGACAAAAATGCCGCTGGCGTTGGAGGTGGTCATGTCGATGCCTTCAGCATTGCCCAGGGCTTCAGTCAGGGTCATGCCGCTAAAGTCCATTTTCAGGGTGCTCTGTTTCTTCACTTCACCCATCACAAATACTTTCAGATCATCATTACGCGGCACGTAGAGAATATCGCCGGGGTAAAGCAGTCGGTTCTGATTGAGGTCGCCGTTTTGCATCAGCGCCTGCAAAGAAATGCGTTCTTCACGACCATTGTGTGTTAGCACCACGTTGCGCCAGTCAGCGGTGTCGGTCAGGCCACCAGCGGCGTTGATGGCATCGAGAATGGTCAGTGGTACGTTGGTGATCGCCTGTTGACCGGATTTATTCACCTGACCGGAGATATACGCTTTTTGCGAGCGGAAGGCGGCGATATTAACGTCCACCTGCGGGTCAGCGATGTACGTCGCTAAGCGCCCGGTAATATCACTGCGGATTTCAGCGAGCGTTTTCCCCACTACGTGAACCTTGCCGATATACGGGTAGAACATGGTTCCGTCAGGCTGTACCCAGTTGCCGGTGTCGCTGGAGCTACGATACTGACCGGCTGGCGTGGTGAGTTCCGGGTGATCCCAGACGGTGACATTAAGAACATCGCCCGGCCCGACGCGATACTGGTAATTCGCGATCTCACTTTCCAGCGTCATATTGGGGCGCGCTACATTCGGGCGTGGGCGTAATTGATCAATCAGGCGCGGGGTCAACGGATAAACATTCACCATTTTGTCGAGATCGAAATCAGCGTCCTGCTGTTTGATGACGTCTTTCCCCATCGTCGACATATTGCTGCCCGGAAGTACTGTGCAACCGCTTATCAAGGTTACTGACACCAATAATGGCATCAATTTCATTTTGGATTTCATCATTGTTTATTTATCACTTTGGCAGAGTAATTATCCTGTGCACTATTAATAGCAATGTCGCATGCACATTTACCTTGCAGTTAATTGAATAAGAATTTAACTGGCATCAGTCCTAAAAAAATTGATTTCATCCGCTGGCTATTGACAGAATAATTCAGACTGGTCTTTCAGGCATCCAGACACGCTACCGCCCCTGGCTTTTTAGCTACCAATACACTGATTTAGTTTATATTTTCCAACTCTTTCATCATGCAGTCGTTTATGAAAAAGCGTTATTCGGTGAATTAATTTTCCAGATGTAATGTGGCATTATGATATTTGAATATTGGCGCTCCAATAATGCAGGAGGAAGTGTTACAGCTAACGGAATAGCAGGCAAGGTAACAATTCGGTAATTGGCTATTTTTAAGAATTATATTAAGTGTCATTCGTGGTATTTTTTAGGAGTTTCTTTAGGTTGACAATATTTAATATAGCGTCTCTATATGCGGTATTTCTTAAATAATATTTAATCATTCCCGCTTTTAATTCAGGGATAATGCGATGTTATAATCCTCAAATAATGTGAGATAAATAGTGCCGCAACATTGCATTTTTGCCCTGATTTATCCATGATCGAATTGTGACATTTGTCATACAACGAATAGGTTTTGTACTTACTATGGAATGGATTGCCGATCCGTCTATCTGGGCCGGGTTAATCACGCTGATTGTGATCGAACTGGTCCTCGGCATTGATAACCTGGTCTTTATTGCCATCCTCGCCGAAAAACTACCGCCGAAGCAGCGTGACCGCGCACGGGTTACCGGGCTGCTGCTGGCGATGTTAATGCGCCTGTTACTGCTGGCGTCAATCTCCTGGCTGGTCACCCTGACTCAACCACTGTTCAGCTTCCGCTCGTTTACCTTTAGCGCCCGCGACTTAATCATGCTGTTTGGTGGTTTCTTCCTGTTGTTCAAAGCCACGATGGAGCTGAACGAACGGCTGGAAGGGAAAGACAGCAATAACCCCACACAACGCAAAGGTGCGAAGTTCTGGGGCGTGGTGACGCAAATTGTGGTGCTGGACGCCATCTTCTCACTCGACTCGGTGATTACCGCCGTCGGGATGGTTGATCATTTACTGGTCATGATGGCCGCCGTCGTTATCGCTATCAGCCTGATGTTGATGGCCAGCAAACCGTTAACCCAGTTCGTTAATAGCCATCCGACCATCGTCATACTCTGTTTAAGTTTCCTGTTGATGATTGGCTTTAGCCTGGTGGCGGAAGGTTTCGGATTCGCCATTCCGAAGGGCTATCTGTACGCTGCCATTGGTTTCTCGGTGATGATCGAGGCGCTCAATCAGTTGGCTATCTTTAACCGGCGACGTTTTCTCTCCGCTAACCAGACGCTGCGCCAGCGGACTACCGAAGCGGTAATGCGTCTGCTTAGCGGGCAAAAAGAAGATGCGGAACTGGATGCCGAAACTGCATCAATGCTGGTGGATCATGGCGACCAGCAAATCTTTAATCCGCAGGAACGGCGGATGATTGAGCGGGTACTTAATCTTAACCAGCGTACTGTCAGCAGTATTATGACGTCACGCCACGACATTGAGCATATTGACCTCAACGCGCCGGAAGACGAGATCCGCCAGTTGCTGGAGCGAAATCAGCACACACGCCTTGTGGTCACCGACGGTGACGATGCGGAAGATTTGCTCGGTGTCGTTCACGTTATCGACCTGCTACAACAGTCACTGCGTGGCGAACCGCTCAACCTGCGGGTACTGGTTCGCCAGCCGCTGGTGTTCCCGGAAACCTTACCGTTGTTACCGGCTCTGGAGCAGTTCCGTAATGCCCGCACGCACTTTGCTTTTGTGGTGGATGAGTTTGGTTCAGTGGAAGGGATTGTGACATTAAGTGACGTCACTGAAACCATTGCCGGTAACTTACCGAACGAAGTGGAAGAGATTGACGCCCGCCATGATATTCAGAAAAACGCCGACGGTTCCTGGACGGCGAATGGTCATATGCCGCTGGAAGATCTGGTGCAATATGTGCCGCTGCCGCTGGATGAAAAACGTGAATATCACACTATCGCCGGGCTGCTGATGGAATATTTACAGCGCATTCCAAAACCAGGTGAAGAAGTTCAGGTAGGGGATTATTTGCTTAAAACGTTGCAGGTGGAAAGCCATCGCGTGCAGAAGGTGCAAATTATTCCGCTACGTAAGGATGGCGAGATGGAGTATGAGGTGTGATAAAACATCAAATGCGCAGGTTCAAACTGCGCATTTGATTTATACAAAATTTAGTATAATCTAAGGATGGAGTAATGAGAAAAAAGCTGGCTTTTCTTGATACCAGTCTTGACGATTTACGCGCATTTCCAGAATCGTCTCGACAGGAAATTGGCTATCAACTCGACAGGATCCAACAAGGGTTAAACCCATACGACTGGAAACCTTTTTCAACTATCGGCCCTGGTGTGCGAGAGATTCGTACTCGCGATGCTGATGGGATCTATCGCGTCATGTATGTCGCAAAATTTGAAGAAGCGGTTTACGTATTGCATTGTTTTCAAAAGAAAACACAGACTACCAGTCAATCGGATATTGATTTAGCCAAACGACGCTATAAAGAACTTGCTCAGGAGCGAAAAAATGAAAATTGAAACCTTTGATAGTGTGTGGGATGCGGTGAGTGACACCCCTGAACAAGCGGAAAATATGCGGATCCGTGCCGAGCTTGTAACGATCATTAATAACTGGATTGAACAACAAGGGTTTAGCCAGGCTCAGGCAGCGTCTGCTTTAGGGGTCACTCAACCTCGCATATCTGAACTTGCCAGAGGTAAAATCCAGATCTTTAGTATCGATAAATTGATCACCATGATGGCTCATGCAGGATTGCATATTCAACGTATTGAAGTTCAATATCCACATGCTGCTTAGTGCTATAAATACAGATGGCGACAAATTGACGCCGCCATCTGCATAACTTGTCTTACATCTTCTCCAGCAACTTCTTCACATCTTTGCCATTGCGGGAATCTTTATTGCGCTCGGCCCAGTCGTTAAGACGGCGTTTGGCTTCGTCCTGTAAGTGTTTACGCAGTAACTGATCCACTTGCAGGCTGTAATTGAGTTGCTGCCAGTTGCCATAAACCCGCAGAGGAACCGGCGTTTCTTTGAGGAAATCAATCAGTTTGCTTTCCCCGTTCCAACCGCCAATCACACGAATGTCAAACTGGGTGTCGCAGGTTTGATCTGCCAGATTCAACGTGCCAGCCCCTGAAAGCGCCAGCACTGGCGATTGACCTTGCATGTCGTTTAACGTCACGACACCATCCTTCAACGTCAGATCGGTGGTAAAGCTATCAAGCCGCGTCACGTTATCGAAGTTTTCAGCGGCCTTCACATCACCGCCATTACGTTCTACCGCTTGTTGGATCATCTGCTGGAAGTTCATGCCTTCCATGCGCGTATCGGCCATTTCGACATGCGCCGTCCCCAGCCAGGTGTGGCGGAATGCGTTGGCATCAATATCAGCACCAGAGAAATCCCCCGCCAGCGACATTTTCCCCGTTAGTGAGATGGGGTAGTTGAAGGCATTCAGGATGGTGCCAATCTCGACATTTTCCAGCCGGGGATGGAAAACTATACGCGGATGTGAGGCAGTTGCATCCAGCGTACCCGGTAACGACACGACACCGTCGTTAAGTTTGCCCTGCAACTGGATAATCTCCAGCAGCCCCGCCTTGTTGGTCATTTGCGCAGTAACATCGGCAAAATCCATTCCACGCCAACGCACATTATTGGCCTGCAACAAAATATCTGCCGCAAAGCCTTTCAGCCCCTGATACGCAGGTTCATCAATGCGTGAGGAAATGACCGGACGTGGCAGCGTCGGTTGGCTTTGCCCCTGTTGAGCAACACCATTTTGCTTAGTCATCACCTCATTCATCGGCAGCAAGTTATCCAGATTTAACTGGGCAAATTGCAGTCTGAGCAGCCATTCTGGCTTCTCAAGCAGCGCTACCTGCGCCTGACCGGTCAGATTACTGTCGTTAGCGGTTAAATTGATTTGTTCAAAGGAGAGACGTTTTTGCGCTTCCTGCCACTGAGTCCTGAACTGACCATGGCCCTGAATCCCCTGCTTCGGGAGATCAGCGCCCTGCAGTTGCCAGTCAATCTGTTGAATATCTGCCGTTAAATCATGCGGGTAATCAGAAGCATCAACAGTCCCCTTGAGCGCTAACGTGAGATCGCGTTGGTCGCGATTTACCCGACCAGAGAATTCAAACGAACCGCGATGTTGTGGGTCCTGCTCCATTTGCAGGCGGATATCACGTACCGTAACCTGTTCGTCATTTTCATGCTGGAACACCAACACACTGTCACTGACTCGCAGACTGGCGATATCGAACGACCAGCCACGATCTTCCGCATCATCAGGTAATGTAGTGTCTTTCGGGGCTATTGGGGCGTCTTCACTGCGCACTGCTTCTGTTTCCGGCGTCAGTTGAATGACTGCCCCTTTGAGCATGACTTGCTTAACGCTGAGTTGATGACTCAATAAAGGCCACAAGGCCACATCAAGGCGCATATTATCGGCACGTACCAGCGGTTGGCTGGCCCCGTTGGCCGTTAATATCATGCGACCAGAGAGGATACTAAGCTGCGGCCAGACGTGCCAACGCAGTGGCCCGTCAAGCTGCAATTGATAACCGCTACGTGCAGCAACCTGCTTGACCATATAGTCACGGAAATCATTCGGATTCACCAGCAACACTAACGCAGATAACCCAGCCACCAGCACGACTAGGAGTATCATCAGCGTCGTCAGAAATCGTCTCATGGTATCCTCAATGGGCCTGAATTAGTCTTTATCGATACGGCTAGCGACTGCGCCCTGCTGGTTGCGATATTTCGCATCTTCACGGCGGTTATACGGACGCGCTGCCGGACCTGAAAGCGGCTCAAAGCTCAGCGCGCCAATCAGCATACCCGGACGCAGGGCCAGCGGCAGCTTACCGGAATTGTAGAACTCCAGCACAATACAGCCAGACCAGCCCGGATCGATACGGTGTGCAGTGACATGCACCATAAGTCCCAGACGCGCCAGTGAGGAACGGCCATCCAGCCAGCCCACCAGATCGGCTGGCAGCGTCACTGACTCCAGCGTTACCGCCAGTGCCAACTCCCCCGGATGAAGATAGAAAGCTTCGCTTTCATCAAGCACAATTTCATCGCTCATCACACGGTCAAGCGCGGCACTCACTTCGTCTTTGGGACCGCTCAGATCGATAAACGCTGCCGTGTGGCCACGGAAGGTACGAAATTTATTGCCCAGGCGTACATCCACCGTCGCGCCATTAATACGCTCCACGGGTGGACGTGGGTTGATCGACAAACGGCCTTCATCAAGCCAGGCTTCAATATCTCGGTCACACAGACGCATGGCATTTTCTCCTTTCGCGCATCACTCCCTTAACGCCAGTTACGTCAAGGGCATACCAGGTTATCACTGAACGGTACACAATTTACCAAGCTTATTCAAAGAACTGACTTATTTTCGCTTTCAATATATCGATCGCGATGCGGTTTTTACCGCCGCGCGGCACAATGATATCTGCATACTGTTTAGACGGTTCAATGAATTGCAGGAACATCGGGCGCACGGTTTTTTGATATTGCGCCATTACAGAATCCATCGAACGACCACGCTCATTAACATCGCGCTTAATGCGACGCATCAGGCAGATATCCAGTGGGGTATCCACAAAAATCGAGAAGTTCAGCTCGTCGCGCAGACGCGCATCCGTCAGCAGCAAAATGCCTTCGAGAATAATGACTTTCTTCGGTTCAACCTTCACCGTTTCTTTCATACGCGTATGTTCAACGTAGCTGTAAACCGGCAGGTCGATAGCCGAGCCACGTTTCAGCGCCTGCAAATGTTGCAGCAGCAGGCTGTGATCCATCGCGCTGGGATGGTCATAATTAGTTTTAACCCGTTCTTCCATCGACAGATGGCTTTGATCTTTGTAGTAACAGTCTTCCGGAATAACGCCGATGTGTTCATCACCGACTTGTTCACGTAATTCACGATAAAGGGTACTGGCAATGAGACTCTTGCCGGAAGCCGATGCGCCTGCAATACCGATAATGACGCACTGATGAGACTGATCAGTCATAAATTTAGCGACCTGAATAACCTGGATGTTAGGAAGGGGGCGCCGAAGCGCCAAACGCGGCAATTATAGGGATTTCATCCGCGTGATACCAGTCGAATAGCGTTGCCTTGCTCTCAGAGTTAATTGTTGACGATCAATTCCCTGATGCAAATTTAATTGCTCAGTTATGACGCAAGGTGAAAAATGTTATGCATAGTTGCGCAAATTATCCGCCATTACGTCACTTTATGAGCAATTTGCATATAAAATGTAAAACTTTTGTACTAGCATAAACACAGATACTAATACTGACGGCCTGGCCATGCGGATAGAGCGGTAATGAGTAAACCATCACAGCGTGTTTTAATTACCTTGCCTCATCCTCTGCTTCACCTCGTCAGTTTAGGTTTAGTCTCGTTTATCTTTACCCTTTTCTCGCTTGAGCTTTCGCAATTTGGCACTCAGCTTGCGCCGCTATGGTTCCCTACTTCCATTATGATGGTGGCGTTTTACCGCCATGCCGGACGCATGTGGCCTGGTATCGCGTTAGCCTGCTCACTGGGCAACATAGCCGCATCCGTGCTGCTCTTTTCCACCAGTTCGCTCAATATGACCTGGACGGCTATCAACATTATTGAAGCCGTCGTGGGCGCAATGCTGCTGCGAAAATTATTACCGTGGTATAACCCGCTACAAAATCTGGCTGACTGGCTTCGTCTTGCATTTGGCAGCGCCATCGTTCCACCTCTGTTGGGGGGCGTTCTGGTTGTCCTGCTGACGCCCGGAGACGATCCTCTCAGGGCATTTTTGATATGGGTACTTTCAGAATCCATCGGCGCCCTGGCGCTGGTACCGCTGGGCCTGTTGTTTAAACCGCATTATCTATTACGCCATCGTAACCCACGACTGTTGTTTGAAACGCTGCTGACGTTAGCGATCACATTGACATTAAGCTGGCTTTCGATGCTGTACCTGCCGTGGCCTTTTACTTTCATTATTGTGCTGCTGATGTGGAGCGCCGTGCGCCTGCCACGAATGGAAGCCTTTTTGATCTTCCTCACGACAGTGATGATGGTGTCGTTAATGATGGCTGCCGATCCCACCCTGCTTGCCACGCCGCGAGCGTACCTGATGAGCCATATGCCGTGGCTGCCATTTTTGCTGATCCTGCTACCCGCCAACATCATGACAATGGTGATGTACGCCTTCCGCGCGGAACGTAAGCATATTTCCGAAAGCGAAACACGCTTTCGGAACGCCATGGAATATTCTGCTATCGGCATGGCGTTAGTGGGTACTGAGGGACAATGGCTGCAAAGCAACAAAGCCCTGTGCCAGTTTCTCGGCTACAGCCAGGAAGAACTGCGTGCTCTCAGCTTTCAGCAGCTGACCTGGCCGGAAGACCTCAATAAAGATCTGCAACACGTTGAGAAGTTGATTAGCGGTGAAATCAATACCTACTCGATGGAGAAACGCTACTACAACCGCCACGGCGACGTAGTTTGGGCGCTGCTTGCCGTCTCACTGGTACGCCACACCGATGGCACGCCACTCTACTTCATTGCGCAGATAGAAGACATTAACGAGCTAAAACGCACCGAGCAGGTGAATAAGCAACTGATGGAACGCATCACGCTGGCTAACGAAGCGGGCGGGATTGGTATCTGGGAATGGGAGTTGAAGCCGGATATTTTCAGTTGGGATAAGCGGATGTTTGAACTTTACGAAATTTCCCCGCATATCAAACCAAACTGGCAGGTTTGGTATGACTGCGTGCTGCCGGAAGATCGAGAACACACCGAGAAAGTCATCCGCGATTCGCTGCAGGCTCGTTTGCCTTTTAAACTGGAATTTCGCATTACGGTAAAAGACGGTATTCGTCATATCCGCGCACTCGCCAATCGGGTTCTGAATAAGGAAGGTGAAGTCGAACGCCTGCTTGGCATCAATATGGATATGACTGAAGTAAAACAACTCAACGAGGCGCTGTTCCAGGAAAAAGAACGTCTGCATATCACCCTGGACTCTATCGGTGAAGCTGTGGTCTGTATTGATATGGCGATGAAAATCACCTTTATGAATCCAGTCGCGGAGAAAATGAGCGGCTGGAAGCAAGAAGAGGCGTTGGGCGTTCCGCTGCTGACGGTATTGCATCTTACAACTGGTGACACCGGGCCGTTAATTGAGAACATTTACAGTGCCGACACCTCACGTTCTGCTATTGAACAGGACGTGGTTCTCCACTGCCGTAGCGGTGGCAGCTATGACGTTCATTACAGTATTACGCCGTTAAGCACCCTGGATGGTAGTAGCATTGGTTCGGTGCTGGTGATTCAGGACGTCACCGAAGCACGCAAAATGCTACGTCAGCTTAGCTATAGCGCCTCTCACGATGCCCTGACGCATCTGGCGAACCGTGCAAGTTTTGAGAAACAACTGCGAATACTGCTGCAAACCGTTCACAGTACGCATCAGCAACATGCACTGGTATTTATCGATCTTGATCGCTTTAAAGCAGTAAATGACAGCGCCGGGCATGCGGCCGGCGATGCTTTGCTGCGCGAACTGTCTTCGTTGATGCTGAGTATGCTGCGCTCCAGCGATCTACTGGCACGACTCGGTGGTGATGAATTTGGTCTGTTACTGCCAGACTGTAATGTCGAAAGTGCTCGTTTTATCGCGACGCGCATTATCAATGCGATTAATGATTATCACTTTATGTGGGAAGGTCGGTTACATCGGGTAGGAGCAAGCGCCGGGATGACGTTAATAAACGACAGTAATCACCAGGCAGCAGAAGTTATGTCCCAGGCCGATATCGCCTGTTATGCTTCGAAAAATGGTGGTCGTGGTCAGGTCACAGTTTATGAACCACAGCAGGCAACTGCACATAATGAACGGACAGTGATGTCGCTCGATGAACAGTGGCGGATGACTAAAGAGAATCCGCTTATGATGATTGCCCACGGCATCGCTTCACCACGAATCACGGAAACGCGGAATTTGTGGTTGATTTCGCTTAAGCTCTGGAGCAGCAAAGGCGAGTTGATTGATGAACAGGCATTCCGCCGTAGCTTCAGCGATCCGGCACTCAGCCACGCGCTTGACCGCCGGGTATTACGTGAATTTTTCCAACAAACAGCAAAAGCGGTTGCCAATAAAGGTTTAAGCATCGCCCTCCCCCTTTCCGTTGCGGGGCTAGGCAGCGTCACTCTGGTAGACGAATTGCTTGAGCAACTGGAACAAAGTTCATTACCACCACGGTTGTTCCATTTGGTAATTCCGGCAGAAGCAATTTTCGACCACGGACTGGCTGTGCAAAAACTGCGGCTGGCCGGCTGCCGGATCGTACTCAGCCAGGTAGGGCGCGACCTACAAATATTCAATATGCTCAAAGCAAATATGACGGATTATCTACTGCTTGACGCCGAGTTATGCGCCAGCGTACAGGGCAATTTAATGGATGAGATGCTGATTTCGATTATTCAGGGGCATGCCCAGCGGTTGGGTGTGAAAACCATCGCTGGGCCAGTAGCGTTGCCATTGGTATTGGATACGCTTTCTGACATTGGTGTTGATCTGATTTATGGCGATGTCATTGCCGAGAGCCAGCCTCTGGATTTGCTGGTTAATAGCAGTTATTTCGCGATTAATTGAGGGAGCGTTTCCCCATCGCCTGATGCAACGCTAACGCGTTTTATCAGGCCTACAATTCGTCCGTTCCGTAGGCCGCGCCGCATCCGGCGACCAGCGTCATACTTCTTCTGGTTGCCAGCCTTCCGTATACCAGATATGCAACAGCGCATAAGAACGCCAGGGCTTCCAGCGTTCGGCATAACGGCGGATTTGTGCCGGTGTCATTCCTGGAAATCGCTGTTTAATCAAATAATCATCCGGCAGAAAAACATCTTTCGCTTGCCAGCCACGCAATGCGAAATAATTCGCCGTCCATCGCCCAACGCCAGGATATGTTTGCAGCGTTTTCATCGCTTGTTCTACGTCGTCCGGAATTGTCATCGGTAAGGTGCCATCCAGTGCTGCATTGGCTAAATGAATCAGTGCCTCTGCCCGTTTCAACGGCATACCCAACGCTTTTAATGCCTGCGGGTCGGCGGCTGCCAGCCGCTGAGGCGTGGGGAAGCAGACATAATCCGGAAAATCATCCAGCCGTTCGCCATAAAGCTGTGCCACTTTGGCGGTCAATTTTGCCGCCATCGCCACGCTCACCAGTTGGCCTAAAATCGCCCGCACGCCCTGCTCAAAAGCATCAACACAGCCGGGTAAACGCAATCCGGGCCGGGCCGCGCCTAACTCGCCCAACGCCTCGTTCACAATCTGCGGGTTACATTGCAGATCAAACAGGCGGCTCATTTTCGCCAGGCACTCAGCGGCAACGGGTTCTAAACCTGCACTTAAATTTATGTGCAGAGTATGGCGGGCTATATCCGGAATAGCAGTCACCACGCCGCGATATTCGCCCACCGCCAGACTACGGGCATAATAATCGTCAGCGATCGTTTCCACACCGCTCACCGCACGGGCGGCGAGAAATCCCAACATCCACGACCAGTCATACGGCGGCTGCCAGTTCAGGGTATACATCGCATCTCCTTATTCATCCGCTTTCAGCATAAACGTTATTCAGACGCTGCGCTTTGCTTTCATATTCCGGTTGTCGCGACGGCAACATTTCGCTAAAGTCACGCCCCTTCTTCACCGGCATGGGGATTATTTCGTGTTTATTGGTTTTGATTACGGTACAGCAAACTGTTCAGTGGCGGTCATGCGCGACGGTAAACCGCAATTACTGAAAATGGAAAACGACAGCACGTTGCTGCCTTCAATGCTTTGCGCGCCAACGCGTGAAGCGGTAAGCGAATGGCTGTACCGCCATCATGATGTTCCGGCAGACGACGATGAAACGCAGGCGCTGTTACGTCGGGCGATTCGTTATAACCGCGAAGAAGATATCGATGTTACGGCGAAAAGCGTGCAGTTCGGTCTTTCCTCTCTGGCACAGTACATTGATGATCCGGAAGAAGTGTGGTTTGTAAAATCACCAAAATCGTTCCTCGGTGCCAGCGGCTTAAAACCGCAGCAGGTAGCGCTGTTTGAGGATCTGGTCTGCGCAATGATGTTGCACATTCGCCAGCAGGCGCAGGCGCAGCTGCCAGAAGCGATTACTCAGGCGGTGATTGGTCGCCCGATCAACTTCCAGGGTCTGGGCGGCGATGAAGCAAACACCCAGGCGCAAGGGATTCTGGAACGCGCAGCGAAGCGTGCCGGGTTTAAGGATGTGGTATTCCAGTACGAGCCGGTCGCGGCTGGGCTGGATTACGAAGCCACCTTACAGGAAGAAAAACGGGTGCTGGTGGTGGATATCGGCGGAGGTACGACTGACTGTTCATTGCTGCTGATGGGGCCGCAGTGGCGTTCACGTCTCGATCGTGAAGCCAGCCTGCTGGGTCACAGTGGTTGTCGTATTGGCGGTAACGATCTGGATATCGCACTGGCGTTTAAAAACCTGATGCCGTTACTGGGCATGGGTGGCGAAACCGAAAAAGGCATCGCCCTGCCGATTCTGCCGTGGTGGAATGCGGTTGCCATCAACGACGTACCTGCGCAAAGTGATTTCTACAGTAGTGCCAACGGTCGCCTGCTTAACGATCTGGTACGCGATGCCCGCGAACCGGAAAAAGTGGCCCTGTTACAGAAAGTCTGGCGTCAGCGTTTAAGCTATCGCCTGGTGCGCAGCGCGGAAGAGAGCAAAATTGCGCTTTCCAGCGCAGCGGAAACCCTCGCATCGCTGCCGTTTATCAGCGACGAACTGGCTACGCTGATTAGCCAGCAGGGTCTGGAAAGCGCCCTCAGCCAACCACTGGCGCGGATTCTGGAACAGGTGCAACTGGCGCTGGATAACGCCCAGGAAAAACCGGATGTCATCTATCTGACCGGCGGTAGCGCCCGTTCCCCGCTGATTAAAAAAGCGCTGGCAGAACAGTTGCCGGGCATTCCAATTGCCGGCGGCGATGACTTTGGCTCCGTCACCGCCGGGCTGGCACGCTGGGCGGAAGTGGTGTTTCGTTAATTGAAAAATGGCTCAGCAACGGCTTAAATCAGCCTGCGCCTGAGCCAGTTTTTCTGCCGCCTGACGTAACGGTTCCATCAACGGCATGGTCCGTGCAGAGGCATGGAGATGGAATCGCTGCAACTCTACCGCGCCCTCTGTCAATGCGGCTTCCAGCCGATGTCGTTTGGCGGCCATTTTTGCCATTACCGCTTGTCTGTCTGCTGGCATTACCGCTTCATTCGGCCTGAACACAAAACGGCGTTCGCAACTCGCTTTCCAGTCGATAACTGCCTGGGTCAGATGGTCGCCAAATCCTTTCACTTGCTTAACGCCGCGCCGGGTAACATCTGCCGCTGTTTCAATACCAAAGGACCGTAACGCCGCTTTACGCGCAGGGCCAACGCCGGGAATAGAGGCAACATCAATAAAAAATCCCTCCAGAAACTTCTGCTTCTGCCGTTCCCTTGCGGTGTCCTGAAGTGCTGCCAGATCGCACTTTTCTTCTTCCGGTAACCCCAGAATTTCGTCCTTCATTTTTTCGAGCATCGTCCGTTTGGCGATAAAACCTTCCAGTCCGCCCAACTGTTGGATCTGGCTGACTAAATGGTCATAATCCATTTTCGCACGATTAAAAGCCTCACGGCGTTGCTGGATTTCTGCTTTGTACGCTTTGCTTGTCAGACTGCCAATAATCCAGATAGCCGCCAGCACCGGAACCAAAATAATATAACGCGGTTCTGCCTGAAGGCCGCAAAGCAGTAGAGATAACGCTGACAGTGCGATCTCAATCAGAATGATGTATTCGCGCCGTAACAGGCCTAAAGGAAGCGGCCTGCCCCCAGGTTGGAAATGAGCGGGTAATGGTAACTTTAGCGGTGGCGGTGCTACTGACGACGTTACCATCGCCCAGACTTTCGCCAGCACAAAATCACCGCCGGTGGTAATGACCTCTTTGCCGAGATCAATAAAATAGATAACGCCTTGATTATCCAGCGTACACCACGGGCAGTCGGTCAAATGAGCGGGGTAAACATGCATTGCCGAAACGGGACATTTCTTTAACTGTTGGCGTAGGGAATCAAGTGCCGCTACCCACGCTTTAGCCGTCGGACGCCCGGTTGCTACGCCACTTTCCGTGAATGCCTGCTGAAACATGGCTTCAACATCACCCGGTAACATCGATAGCGGAATAGATCGTGGCGGCGGTTTTAAACCACGTCGCTGATTATCTGACGCGTAGGCATAACGGAAATGGGCAATATCCGTCTCCAGCACATTACCCGCTTCAGAGATAAGCGGTACACCAGAATAAGGATGCCGCCCACCAAACAAGACGTGAAAAATCAGCAACGCAAGGCCAAAATTATCGTGATTCGCGGTGCGTTCAAAGCCGACAAATGATGGCAAGGTTTGTAGCTCTGGCGGCGTAAAATGCGACACGCCGACTTCGCATAAATGCAGTGTGCCATTGGCGTTAATCTGAAAGGAGTCGCTATCGATCAACACCACTTTGCTGTCACGGCCTACCATAAAGCTGTTCTGGTTTACGTCACCCACGACGTGCCCGTGCTCGTGAACCGTAGCAAAAGATGAAGCAATATTGCGGGCAACATAGAGTAGAAAATCCCACGCACAATGAGGGTAACTCTGGCGGCGATGTGCCGGGCTATAGATCATATGAATCGGTTCTTTACCAGAAACTTTTGGCATCATAAAACCGATAACTTTTCCGCCTCGTCCACCATGAAGCGTTGCCTGCGGCCAGGCGACATAATTCAGCAACTGTGCGTCAGCTGTCGCAGCCATAAAGGCAAGTTTGTCCTGTTTTAAGGCGGGTGGCGGTGTGTGATAAATCTTGGCGACGCTATCGACAAACTCCTCGATATC
The DNA here is from genome assembly GCF_005781225.1 of Escherichia sp. E4736. Classification (NCBI taxonomy): domain Bacteria; kingdom Pseudomonadati; phylum Pseudomonadota; class Gammaproteobacteria; order Enterobacterales; family Enterobacteriaceae; genus Escherichia; species Escherichia sp. E4736. The sequence goes on from NZ_VATT01000014.1 coordinate 130,535, forward strand.
ATAAACCGCGCCTTCACCACCTTTGCCCAGTTCACGGCCAAGAGTGGTCAATTCACCTGTCGATGTAAATACTTTTATATTTGTCTTCATAATATTTCGCAGGTAGCTATATTATATTTTAATGATTAACGATAACTAACCATTAAAGATATTTCTATGTAAGTGAGTTCGGTTCAAGAATAAAAAGGATAATGCACTTTTATCAGGATACAATTCAATTCCAACCTGATAATGATTAAGTCCCATAGGTTTTTGCTAACTTTTACTACACAGAGATTCTGGAGAAAAAAATGAAAAAGATATTACTTATGTTGAGCCTGCTATTTTTTACTACCGCAGGCTATTGTGAAGTTTCGGATACGTTAGTGACGGGAGGTTATGATAAACAAGCGATGTCTGACGCGATTAAACATGCGCGGAAAGAAACCGATCAATTCATCGAGGTTATGAATAAAAAAGATGCAGATTCTTACGCGGTTAAAGCACCGATAACCGATCACGGAAGAACCGAGCATTTCTGGCTAACAGAGATCTCTTATGCTGACGGTATGTTTACTGGAATAATAAACAATGACCCCGGTATTGTTACAAACGTAGAATATGGCCAGGAGTGGAAAATAAAGAAAGAAGATATTTCAGACTGGATGTATACCCGTGGGGATAAAATTTACGGTGGTTATACCATTGATCCTTTATTGGTCACCTATCCAAAAGAAGAAGCCGACGAGCTAAGAGCAAAATTAGTTCGCTAATCAGCCGTTATATTGATTGCTTAAACTGGCGGTTGATCTGTTGACTTCAACCGCCATGCGATGTTCATTCTGTCCACAGCGCCAGTGCCAACGTTTTATCATCATCGGTACGTTCGTTTACCGCCGGGCTGGACAAAAACTGCTTTAACAACTCAGGTAATAAATTGAGTTGTTCCTGCGTTGCTGACGCCAGTCCATTGAAAAACGGGGTAAAGAAAGGCACATGGGGAGAATTATCCAGCATATTTAACGCCAGTCGCTGGATACCATCCGTAAATGCTGCAACTTTATGCGCATGCTCAGTGCTGGTGAAAGTTTCCAGTCTGGAAACGGCATCTTCATCGGTAATGAAGTGCGTCATATTGGCATATTCACCTACCATCGGCGTGAGAGGCAGTTGCAGACCATGCCCAAAATCTACCACCACGCCGCCATCGCCAATCTGCATAATCAAGGTGCCATTAGCCGATGAAATCAATCCCAAAAACGTGCAGGCAAAATCGCGAACCGCTAATTCTTTGGCTTCCGCCTCGGCAAAAAGTCGCTGACGAATGGTCAGCACAATATCCGTTGCGAGGACATCATTAAGCCCCAATTCCCCGCCCTGCACTTTTTGCGACATATAAGCCATCGCTTCATTGACGGCGAGCATCGCGCCTTCGCCCCCCTGCGAGACGCTGCCTGCACCATCAGCAAGAAACATCACCAGTAATGGTTGCTGGTCGTTTAACCAGGCAGCCTGCATCTGGCAGGCATCCTGACAAGGCAAATCAGCGCTGATGTGCGACGTTCCGACGGCTGATGCATAGACCAGACGCCAACTCACACTGACGTCCAGCCTTTTGGTGCTTCCAGTACAACTTCCGTTCCCGGCGTGGAGCGGGAAACCGAACGTAACGAACTGGATAACCAGCTAAACAGTTCACGGAATTGTAATCCCTGCAATGGCAAAGGCTGACGGACGCTGATTTGTGCCAGGGTCTTCATATCCGCCCCCTGAACACCGATGGTAAAGAAGGCAAACTTTTTATCTTCTTCCCCCTGAAACACTTTGTTGGCGGCAGCCTGCCACTCATCGGTTGGTGCGCCATCGGTGATCAGGAAAATCCACGGACGATAATACGAAATGCCATTTGCGCGGTACTCACGTTTCCGCTCTTCAACCATATCCAGGGCTTTGGTAATGGCGGCGCCCATTGGCGTATCGCCCTGAGCAAACAGGATAGGTGGGAAAAAATTAGCGGCGCTGGTAAAGGGTTGTTCCACATGCACCGGGCCGAACGTCACAATGCCGAGTTCCACTCTTTTTAAAGCCAGCGGATCAGCAAGCAGTTCATCACGAAAGGTAACCAATCCGGCGTTAAGTTCATTAATGGGTCTGCCGCTCATTGAGCCAGAAACATCCAGCAGCAAAATGCAGGGGCAACGTGGTTCCGGGTTACTGGCACAATCGCTGGTGGCAAACGTGATTTGTTCGCTCATAAGAAATCCTTTCTTAGAGAATTATTGAGGTCCAGTATCATATCGACTGCAATAATGAAATAAGAGCAAACGAAGACATTTTCAGAATTAGGCCCGGTGGCGCAGATAATTTTGCTATTCGCCTCGCAAGAACGGAGAGCCGTCGATTGACACTAAGGGCGGAGTGACATATTTTCAGGAGTGAGGGTAAGCGGGGTTTCCCCCGCTTTGATGACTTAGTAAGCCGGTAAGCTAATCACTAAGAGCACCACGATGATGATCCACTTCATCATGACCCTTTCCTTATTTAGGGCCCCTTCCTCGGGAGGGGCTTTCCCGTTTCAGCGTCCCGCTGAAATCGTCGGCTTACCTCCTTTCGCCCTGTACCCAGTCTATCGATGACTTACGGATAAAATAGTTTCCCATGTGATTATTGCGTAACGTCTCGCAAAGAATATTTGCAGGCAGGATCGCAGACTGCAAAGTCTGTGGATTGACAATCTGACCGTGAGGGCATACTTTCAGGAGTGAGGGTAGAGCGGGGTTTCCCCCGCCCTGGTAGTCTTAGTAAGCTGGGTAGCTAACGACTAAGAGCACCACGATGATGAGTATCTTCATCATGACCCTTTCCTTATTTAAGGCCCCTTCCTCGGGAGGGGCTTTCCCGTTTCAGCATCCCGCTGAAATCTTCGGGTTACCTCCTTATTGCCATGTACGCAGTCTATCGCTAACCTGCGTATAAAATAGTTTCCTGTGTCATTACTGGATGCATGCTCGCAAAGCGCACCGTCATTCAGACGATTCCCGAAACTGTTTCATAATTCCTCCATTTTTCTCCCTTATTGGCTGGCTACACTAGTATCATTCCGCGAAACGTTTCAGGAAGAGAAACTCTTAACGATGAAAGGCAGTTATAAATCCCGTTGGGTAATCGTAATCGTGGTGGTTATCGCCGCCATCGCCGCATTCTGGTTCTGGCAAGGCCGCAATGAATCCCAGAGCGCAGCACCAGGTGCGACGAAACAAGCGCAACATCCACCTGCGAGTGGTCGCCGTGGTATGCGTTCCGGCCCATTAGCCCCGGTTCAGGCGGCGACCGCCGTAGAACAGGCAGTTCCGCGTTACCTTACCGGGCTTGGCACTATTACCGCTGCTAACACCGTTACGGTGCGCAGTCGCGTAGATGGTCAACTGATGGCGTTACATTTCCAGGAAGGCCAGCAGGTCAAAGCAGGCGATTTGCTGGCAGAAATTGACCCCAGCCAGTTCAAAGTTGCATTAGCACAAGCCCAGGGCCAACTGGCAAAAGATAAAGCCACGCTTGCCAACGCCCGCCGTGACCTGGCACGTTATCAACAACTGGCAAAAACTAATCTCGTCTCCCGCCAGGAGCTGGATGCTCAACAGGCGCTGGTCAGTGAAACCGAAGGCACCATTAAGGCTGATGAAGCGAGCGTCGCCAGCGCACAACTCCAACTCGACTGGAGCCGCATCACCGCGCCAGTCGATGGTCGCGTTGGCCTGAAGCAGGTTGATGTTGGTAACCAAATCTCCAGTGGCGACACCACCGGGATTGTGGTGATCACCCAGACGCATCCTATCGATTTAGTCTTTACCCTGCCGGAAAGCGATATCGCTACCGTTGTGCAGGCACAAAAAGCCGGAAAACCACTGGTGGTTGAAGCCTGGGATCGCACTAACTCGAAGAAATTAAGTGAAGGCACGCTGTTAAGTCTCGATAACCAAATCGATGCCACTACCGGTACGATTAAAGTGAAAGCACGCTTTAATAATCAGGATGATGCGCTGTTTCCCAATCAGTTTGTTAACGCGCGCATGTTAGTCGACACCGAACAAAACGCCGTGGTGATCCCCACCGCCGCCCTGCAAATGGGCAACGAAGGCCATTTTGTCTGGGTACTGAATAGCGAAAATAAAGTCAGCAAACATCTGGTGACACCGGGCATTCAGGACAGTCAGAAAGTGGTGATCCGCGCAGGTATTTCTGCAGGCGATCGCGTAGTGACGGACGGCATTGATCGCCTGACCGAAGGAGCGAAAGTGGAAGTGGTGGAAGCCCAGAGCGCCACCGCACCGGAAGAGAAAGCCACCAGCCGCGAATACGCGAAAAAAGGAGCACGCTCCTGATGCAGGTGTTACCCCCGAGCAGCACAGGCGGCCCGTCGCGCCTGTTTATTATGCGTCCTGTCGCCACCACGCTGCTGATGGTGGCGATCTTACTCGCCGGGATTATCGGTTATCGCGCCCTGCCCGTTTCGGCACTGCCGGAAGTGGATTATCCGACTATTCAGGTGGTCACCCTCTACCCTGGCGCCAGCCCGGATGTCATGACCTCCGCCGTTACCGCGCCGCTCGAACGCCAGTTTGGGCAGATGTCCGGCCTGAAACAGATGTCGTCGCAAAGTTCCGGCGGTGCGTCAGTTATCACTTTGCAGTTCCAGCTAACATTACCGCTGGATGTCGCCGAGCAGGAAGTGCAGGCCGCGATTAACGCTGCGACCAACCTGTTGCCGAGCGATCTGCCTAACCCGCCGGTTTACAGCAAAGTGAATCCGGCAGATCCGCCGATCATGACGCTTGCCGTCACCTCAACCGCCATGCCGATGACGCAAGTGGAAGATATGGTGGAAACCCGCGTCGCGCAGAAAATCTCACAGATTTCCGGCGTCGGACTGGTGACGCTTTCCGGCGGTCAGCGTCCGGCCGTTCGCGTCAAACTTAACGCCCAGGCGATTGCCGCACTCGGTCTGACCAGCGAAACCGTGCGCACCGCCATTACCGGCGCTAACGTTAACTCAGCTAAAGGTAGCCTTGATGGCCCTTCCCGTGCGGTCACGCTGTCAGCGAACGACCAGATGCAATCCGCCGAAGAGTATCGCCAGCTAATCATCGCCTACCAGAACGGCGCGCCGATTCGTCTGGGCGATGTCGCAACTGTAGAGCAAGGTGCAGAAAACAGCTGGCTCGGCGCGTGGGCGAACAAAGAACAGGCCATCGTGATGAATGTTCAGCGCCAGCCCGGTGCTAACATTATCTCCACCGCCGACAGCATCCGGCAGATGCTGCCACAGCTCACCGAGAGTTTGCCGAAATCGGTGAAGGTGACGGTACTTTCTGACCGTACCACCAATATCCGCGCATCGGTCGACGATACCCAGTTTGAGCTGATGATGGCTATCGCGCTGGTAGTAATGATTATCTACCTGTTTTTGCGCAATATTCCGGCGACCATCATTCCAGGCGTCGCAGTGCCGCTGTCGTTAATCGGCACCTTCGCGGTCATGGTGTTTCTCGATTTTTCAATCAATAACCTGACGTTGATGGCGTTAACTATCGCCACCGGATTCGTTGTCGATGACGCCATCGTGGTGATCGAAAACATTTCCCGCTATATCGAAAAAGGTGAAAAACCGTTGGCGGCGGCGCTCAAGGGCGCGGGTGAAATCGGCTTTACCATTATCTCGCTGACCTTCTCACTGATTGCGGTGTTGATCCCACTGCTGTTTATGGGCGATATCGTCGGGCGACTGTTCCGCGAATTTGCCATTACTCTGGCAGTCGCGATTTTGATCTCAGCCGTGGTGTCGCTGACCCTGACACCGATGATGTGCGCGCGGATGCTCAGCCAGGAGTCGCTGCGTAAACAGAACCGCTTCTCCCGTGCCTCGGAAAAAATGTTCGACAGGATAATCGCCGCCTATGGACGTGGACTGGCGAAAGTGCTGAATCATCCATGGCTGACCTTAAGCGTGGCGCTCAGCACGCTGCTGCTTAGCGTTCTATTGTGGGTGTTCATTCCGAAAGGCTTCTTCCCGGTACAGGACAACGGCATTATTCAGGGCACTTTGCAGGCGCCACAATCCAGCTCCTTTGCCAATATGGCCCAGCGGCAACGCCAGGTCGCGGACGTGATTTTGCAGGACCCGGCAGTGCAAAGCCTGACCTCATTTGTTGGTGTTGATGGCACTAACCCGTCGCTGAACAGTGCGCGTTTACAGATCAACCTCAAACCGTTGGATGAACGTGATGATCGGGTGCAAAAAGTCATCGCCCGTCTGCAAACGGCGGTAGATAAAGTGCCGGGCGTCGATCTCTTCCTGCAACCAACGCAGGACCTGACCATCGATACACAGGTCAGCCGCACCCAGTACCAGTTTACCTTGCAGGCCACGTCACTGGATGCGCTCAGTACCTGGGTGCCGCAGCTCATGGAAAAACTCCAGCAGCTGCCACAGCTTTCTGATGTCTCCAGCGACTGGCAGGACAAAGGGCTGGTGGCGTATGTCAATGTTGATCGCGACAGCGCCAGCCGTCTGGGGATCAGCATGGCGGACGTCGATAACGCCTTGTATAACGCGTTTGGTCAGCGACTGATTTCCACTATTTATACTCAGGCTAACCAGTATCGCGTGGTGCTGGAGCACAACACCGAAAATACTCCTGGGCTTGCGGCGCTGGATACTATTCGCCTGACCAGCAGCGACGGTGGCGTAGTGCCGCTAAGCTCAATTGCCAAAATTGAGCAGCGTTTTGCCCCGCTCTCCATCAACCATCTGGATCAGTTCCCGGTAACGACCATCTCCTTTAACGTGCCGGATAACTATTCGTTGGGCGATGCGGTGCAGACGATTATGGACACCGAAAAGACGCTGAATCTGCCAGTGGATATCACCACGCAGTTCCAGGGCAGCACCCTCGCCTTCCAGTCGGCGCTGGGCAGCACTGTCTGGCTGATTGTCGCAGCGGTGGTGGCGATGTATATCGTGCTCGGCATTCTGTACGAGAGCTTTATTCACCCCATCACTATTCTCTCGACGCTACCCACCGCAGGGGTCGGCGCACTGCTGGCGTTAATGATTGCCGGTAGCGAACTGGATGTGATTGCGATTATCGGCATTATTTTGCTGATCGGTATCGTGAAGAAGAACGCCATCATGATGATCGACTTCGCGCTGGCTGCCGAGCGCGAGCAAGGCATGTCGCCGCGCGATGCTATTTACCAGGCTTGTCTGTTGCGTTTTCGTCCGATCCTGATGACCACCCTGGCGGCTCTGCTTGGCGCGCTGCCGCTGATGTTGAGTACCGGGGTCGGTGCGGAACTACGTCGTCCGTTAGGCATCGGTATGGTCGGCGGTCTGGTTGTCAGCCAGGTGCTGACGCTGTTTACCACGCCGGTGATTTATCTGCTGTTCGACCGCCTGGCATTGTGGACCAAAAGCCGCTTTGCCCATCATGAAGAGGAGGCGTAAGTGAAGTTTTTTGCCCTCTTCATTTACCGCCCAGTGGCGACGATTTTACTGTCGGTTGCCATTACCCTGTGCGGCATTCTGGGCTTCCGTATGCTGCCGGTCGCCCCGCTGCCGCAGGTTGATTTTCCGGTGATTATGGTCAGCGCCTCGCTGCCCGGTGCATCACCAGAAACAATGGCGTCTTCCGTTGCCACGCCGCTGGAGCGCTCACTTGGGCGCATTGCCGGAGTCAGTGAAATGACCTCCAGTAGTTCGCTCGGCAGCACGCGCATTATTTTGCAGTTTGATTTTGACCGGGATATCAACGGCGCAGCGCGCGATGTGCAGGCGGCGATTAACGCCGCGCAAAGTCTGCTACCCAGCGGGATGCCAAGCCGTCCGACCTATCGCAAAGCGAACCCGTCGGATGCGCCAATTATGATCCTGACGCTGACGTCCGATACTTATTCGCAGGGTGAACTGTACGATTTCGCCTCGACGCAGCTGGCTCCGACAATCTCGCAAATCGACGGTGTCGGTGATGTCGATGTCGGTGGCAGCTCGCTGCCTGCGGTACGCGTCGGGCTGAACCCGCAGGCGCTGTTTAATCAGGGCGTTTCGCTGGACGATGTACGCTCCGCCATCAGCAATGCCAACGTGCGTAAACCGCAGGGGGCGCTGGAAGATGATACTCATCGCTGGCAGATCCAGACCAACGATGAACTGAAAACCGCCGCCGAATATCAGCCGTTGATTATTCATTACAACAACGGCGGCGCGGTTCGTCTGGGCGATGTGGCGACGGTGACGGATTCAGTGCAGGATGTGCGCAACGCCGGGATGACCAACGCCAAACCGGCTATTTTGCTGATGATCCGCAAACTGCCAGAAGCCAATATTATCCAGACGGTAGACAGCATCCGGGCGAAATTACCGGAGTTGCAGGAAACCATTCCGGCGGCAATTGATCTGCAAATTGCCCAGGATCGCTCCCCCACCATTCGCGCCTCGCTGGAAGAAGTCGAGCAAACGCTGATTATCTCGGTGGCGCTGGTGATTCTGGTGGTGTTTTTATTCCTGCGCTCGGGTCGCGCCACTATTATTCCCGCCGTTGCGGTGCCGGTTTCGCTGATTGGTACGTTTGCGGCGATGTACCTGTGCGGATTCAGCCTCAATAACCTTTCGTTAATGGCGCTCACCATTGCTACTGGTTTCGTGGTGGATGACGCCATCGTGGTGCTGGAAAACATTGCCCGTCATCTGGAAGCGGGGATGAAACCGCTACAGGCCGCGCTACAAGGTACTCGCGAAGTCGGTTTTACGGTGCTGTCGATGAGTCTGTCACTGGTGGCGGTGTTCCTGCCGCTGCTGTTGATGGGCGGATTGCCGGGCCGCCTGTTACGCGAGTTTGCCGTTACACTTTCTGTCGCCATTGGTATTTCGTTGCTGGTTTCCCTGACGCTAACGCCGATGATGTGCGGCTGGATGCTGAAAGCGAGCAAGCCGCGTGAGCAAAAGCGACTGCGCGGTTTTGGTCGCATGTTGGTAGCCCTGCAACAAGGCTACGGCAAGTCGCTGAAATGGGTGCTCAATCATACCCGTCTGGTGGGCGTGGTGCTGCTTGGCACCATTGCGCTGAATATCTGGCTATATATCTCGATTCCGAAAACCTTCTTCCCTGAGCAGGACACCGGCGTACTGATGGGCGGGATTCAGGCTGACCAAAGTATTTCGTTTCAGGCGATGCGCGGCAAATTGCAGGACTTCATGAAAATTATTCGTGACGATCCGGCAGTGGATAATGTCACTGGCTTTACCGGCGGTTCGCGAGTGAACAGCGGGATGATGTTTATCACTCTCAAGCCACGCGACGAACGCAGCGAAACGGCGCAGCAAATTATCGACCGTCTGCGCGTGAAGCTGGCAAAAGAGCCAGGAGCGAATCTGTTCCTGATGGCGGTACAGGATATTCGCGTTGGCGGACGTCAGTCGAACGCCAGTTACCAGTACACGTTGCTGTCCGACGACCTGGCGGCACTGCGCGAATGGGAGCCGAAAATTCGCAAAAAACTGGCAACGTTGCCGGAACTGGCGGACGTGAACTCCGACCAGCAGGACAACGGCGCGGAGATGAATCTGGTTTACGATCGCGACACCATGGCACGGCTGGGAATCGACGTGCAGGCCGCCAACAGCCTGTTAAATAACGCCTTCGGTCAGCGACAAATCTCGACCATTTACCAGCCGATGAACCAGTATAAAGTAGTGATGGAGGTGGATCCGCGCTATACCCAGGACATCAGTGCGCTGGAAAAAATGTTCGTTATCAATAACGAAGGCAAAGCGATCCCGCTGTCGTATTTCGCTAAATGGCAACCGGCGAACGCGCCATTGTCGGTGAATCATCAGGGATTATCGGCAGCCTCGACCATCTCGTTCAACCTGCCGACCGGGAAATCGCTCTCGGACGCCAGTGCGGCGATCGACCGAGCAATGACCCAGCTTGGTGTGCCTTCGACGGTGCGCGGCAGTTTTGCCGGAACAGCGCAGGTGTTCCAGGAGACGATGAACTCGCAAGTGATCCTGATTATCGCAGCGATCGCCACGGTGTATATCGTACTGGGGATGCTGTATGAGAGTTACGTACATCCTCTGACGATTCTCTCCACATTGCCTTCGGCGGGCGTCGGGGCGCTGCTGGCGCTGGAGCTGTTCAATGCCCCGTTCAGCCTAATCGCCCTGATAGGGATCATGCTATTAATCGGCATCGTGAAGAAAAACGCCATTATGATGGTCGATTTTGCGCTTGAAGCCCAACGCCACGGTAACCTGACGCCGCAGGAAGCTATTTTCCAGGCCTGTCTGCTGCGTTTTCGCCCGATTATGATGACCACCCTGGCAGCACTGTTTGGCGCGCTGCCGCTGGTATTGTCGGGCGGTGACGGCTCGGAGCTACGGCAACCCCTGGGGATCACCATTGTCGGCGGTCTGGTAATGAGTCAGCTCCTGACGCTGTATACCACGCCGGTGGTATATCTCTTTTTCGACCGTCTGCGGCTGCGTTTTTCGCGTAAACCTAAACAAACGGTAACCGAGTAAATGACAGATCTTCCCGACAGCACCCGCTGGCAATTGTGGATTGTGGCTTTCGGCTTCTTTATGCAGTCGCTGGACACCACCATCGTTAACACCGCCCTTCCCTCAATGGCGCAAAGCCTCGGGGAAAGCCCGCTGCATATGCACATGGTCATTGTCTCTTATGTGCTGACCGTGGCGGTGATGCTACCCGCCAGCGGCTGGCTGGCGGATAAAATCGGCGTGCGCAATATTTTCTTTACCGCCATCGTGTTGTTTACCCTCGGTTCACTGTTTTGCGCGCTTTCCGGCACGCTGAACGAACTGTTGCTGGCACGCGCGTTACAGGGCGTTGGCGGTGCGATGATGGTGCCGGTCGGCAGGTTGACGGTGATGAAAATCGTACCGCGCGAGCAATATATGGCGGCGATGACCTTTGTCACGCTGCCCGGTCAGGTCGGCCCGCTGCTTGGCCCGGCGCTCGGTGGTCTGCTGGTGGAGTACGCCTCCTGGCACTGGATCTTTTTGATCAACATTCCAGTAGGAATTATCGGTGCGATCGCCACATTGATGTTAATGCCGAACTACACCATGCAGACGCGGCGCTTCGATCTCTCCGGCTTTCTGTTGCTGGCGGTTGGCATGGCGGTATTAACGCTGGCGCTGGACGGCAGTAAAGGTACAGGACTGTCGCCGCTAACCATCGCCGGACTGGTGGCGGTTGGCGTGGTGGCACTGGTGCTTTATCTACTACACGCCAGAAATAACCACCGCGCTCTTTTCAGTCTGAAACTGTTCCGCACTCGTACCTTTTCGCTGGGCCTGGCGGGGAGCTTTGCCGGACGTATCGGTAGCGGCATGTTGCCCTTTATGACGCCGGTTTTCCTGCAAATTGGCCTTGGTTTCTCACCGTTTCATGCCGGATTGATGATGATCCCGATGGTACTCGGCAGCATGGGGATGAAGCGAATTGTGGTGCAGGTGGTGAATCGCTTTGGTTATCGTCGGGTACTGGTAGCGACCACGCTGGGTCTGTCGCTGGTCACCCTGTTGTTTATGACTACCGCTCTGTTGGGCTGGTACCACGTTTTGCCGTTCGTCCTGTTTTTACAAGGGATGGTCAACTCGACCCGTTTCTCCTCCATGAACACCCTGACGCTGAAAGATCTCCCGGACAATCTGGCGAGCAGCGGCAACAGTCTGCTGTCGATGATTATGCAATTGTCGATGAGTATCGGCGTCACCATCGCCGGGCTGTTGCTGGGACTTTTTGGTTCGCAGCATGTCAGCGTCGACAGCGGCACCACACAAACTGTCTTTATGTACACCTGGCTTAGTATGGCGTTTCTTATCGCCCTTCCGGCGTTCATCTTTGCCAGAGTGCCGAACGATACGCATCAAAATGTAGCTATTTCGCGGCGCAAAAGGAGCACTGAATGAAGTTCTGGCGGCCCGGCATTACCGGCAAACTGTTTCTGGCGATCTTCGCCACCTGCATCGTCTTGCTGATCACGATGCACTGGGCGGTACGTATTAGTTTTGAGCGTGGTTTTATTGATTACATCAAGCATGGCAATGAGCAACGGCTGCAAATGCTTGGCGACGCGCTTGGCGAGCAATACGCCCAGCACGGTAACTGGCGTTTTCTGCGTAATAACGATCGCTTCGTATTTCAGATCCTGCGTTCGCTTGAACACGATAGCAACGACGATAAGCCCGGCCCCGGTATGCCACCACACGGCTGGCGTACCCAGTTCTGGGTGGTCGATCAAAATAACAAAGTGCTGGTTGGCCCACGCGCACCCATTCCACCGGACGGTCCACGGCGGCCCATTCTGGTCAATGGTGTGGAAGTCGGCGCGGTGATCGCTTCCCCCGTTGAACGCCTGACGCGCAATACCGATATCAATTTTGATAAGCAACAGCGGCAAACCAGCTGGCTGATTGTGGCTTTATCTACTTTATTGGCGGCGCTGGCGACATTTCCACTGGCACGCGGTTTGCTGGCACCGGTAAAACGGTTAGTTGACGGCACGCACAAACTGGCGGCGGGCGATTTCACCACTCGCGTGACGCCCACCAGCGAAGATGAACTGGGGAAACTGGCACAAGACTTCAACCAGCTTGCCAGCACGCTGGAGAAAAACCAGCAAATGCGCCGCGATTTTATGGCCGATATTTCTCACGAACTGCGTACGCCATTAGCGGTGCTGCGCGGTGAACTGGAAGCCATTCAGGATGGCGTGCGTAAATTCACGCCGGAGACGGTGGCGTCTTTACAGGCGGAGGTCGGCACACTGACCAAACTGGTTGACGATCTCCATCAGTTGTCGATGTCTGATGAGGGCGCTCTCGCCTACCAAAAAGCACCGGTAGATTTGATCCCACTGCTGGAAGTGGCGGGCGGCGCATTTCGCGAACGATTCGCCAGCCGTGGCCTGAAACTGCAATTTTCCCTGCCAGACAGCATTACCGTATTTGGCGATCGCGACCGTTTAATGCAGTTGTTCAATAATTTACTGGAAAACAGCCTGCGCTACACCGACAGCGGCGGCAGCCTGCAAATCTCCGCAGAACAGCACGATAAAACGGTGTGCCTGACCTTTGCCGACAGCGCGCCGGGCGTCAGTGATGATCAGCTGCAAAAACTGTTTGAGCGTTTTTATCGCACCGAAGGTTCCCGCAACCGTGCCAGCGGCGGTTCCGGGCTGGGGCTGGCGATTTGCCTGAACATTGTTGAAGCGCATAATGGTCGCATTGTTGCCGCCCATTCGCCTTTTGGCGGGGTAAGCATTACAGTAGAGTTACCGCTGGAACGGGATTTACAGAGAGAAGTATGACCGAGTTACCTATCGACGAAAACACGCCGCGTATTTTGATCGTGGAAGATGAACCCAAGCTGGGGCAGTTGCTCATTGATTATCTGCGTGCCGCGAGCTACGCGCCAATACTTATCAGCCACGGCGATCAGGTACTGCCGTACGTGCGCCAGACGCCGCCGGATCTGATCCTGTTGGATCTGATGCTCCCAGGCACCGATGGTCTGACGCTGTGCCGGGAAATTCGTCGTTTTTCCGATGTCCCAATTGTGATGGTGACGGCGAAAATCGAAGAGATCGATCGCCTGCTGGGGCTGGAAATTGGTGCTGATGACTATATTTGCAAGCCGTACAGCCCGCGTGAAGTAGTGGCGCGCGTCAAAACCATTTTGCGCCGCTGCAAACCGCAGCGCGAGTTGCAGCAACAGGATGCCGAAAATCCGTTGATTATCGACGAAGGTCGTTTTCAGGCTTCATGGCGTGGCAAAATGCTTGACCTGACGCCTGCGGAATTTCGTCTGCTGAAAACGCTCTCCCATGAACCGGGTAAAGTATTCTCCCGCGAGCAATTGCTCAATCATCTTTACGACGACTACCGCGTGGTAACCGACCGAACTATCGACAGCCACATTAAAAACCTGCGCCGCAAACTGGAATCTCTCGACGCCGAACAGTCATTTATCCGCGCCGTTTACGGCGTCGGTTACCGTTGGGAAGCTGACGCCTGCCGTATTGTTTAGCCTGTTCCTTTTAATGGCAGTCTCAAACTACAACGCGTACCGTTCCGTCGCCCACTAAGTATTATTACCCTCTCTGAAAAAGAGAGGGATAAAGCCGTGCTCGTATTCAGATTTCAGCATATTTATCAGTAATCTCCCCCATGCATTAGAGGGTATTCCCCTGATTGGCAACCACCTGAATATCACCCATACTTAAATCGTTACATACTGTTTTCGATACGCAATTTCAAGCAAGGAGTCAATATGGCTGGTTGGTTTGAACTTAATAAGAGCAGTGATAATCAGTTCCGTTTTGTGTTAAAAGCGGGAAACGGAGAAATCATTCTCACAAGCGAATTGTATGCCTCAAAAGCCTCTGCGGAAAAGGGCATCGCCTCGGTACAAAGCAACAGTCCGCAGGATGAACGCTATGAGAAAAAGACGGCGAGCAACGGCAAGTTTTATTTCAATCTGAAAGCGGCCAATCATCAGATAATTGGCTCCAGCCAGATGTATGCTACCGCTCAATCACGCGAAGTCGGAATTGCCTCTGTAAAAACCAATGGCGTAAGCCAGACGGTGAAAGATAAGACTTAATCATTGTGCCGGGCGCGGATGACGCGCCCGGCTTTATTTCTAATAAACACTGGCTTATTGATGCTAAGGATCAATCCGCGCCATTAAAATAATGAGAGGATAAGTTTCATATTCGGTGAAAGAATTTTTGTTCTTCTTTTTGAACACCACGTTATTTATTTCCTGCAAGTGCCGAAGAAATTATCGTTATTCGCATCCTTACCAAAACCAGGAGACGACCAGACATTTACACTGGAGCCAACCCCACCGATTGCGCTACAATGCCCGCCCTTAAAGTGGGGACACTCCCCTAACCGCTTCATCAGGTGAAGCGGATCTGACCTGTCATCAGAACGAGAGAATTATGTTTAAACCGGAACTCCTTTCCCCGGCGGGAACGCTGAAAAATATGCGTTACGCTTTCGCTTATGGCGCAGATGCTGTTTATGCGGGCCAGCCGCGTTACTCCCTGCGTGTGCGCAACAACGAATTCAACCACGAAAATCTTCAGCTCGGCATCAATGAAGCCCATGCGCTGGGGAAAAAGTTTTATGTCGTGGTCAACATTGCGCCGCACAACGCTAAGCTGAAAACCTTTATCCGTGACCTGAAACCGGTAGTGGAAATGGGGCCGGATGCGCTGATTATGTCCGATCCTGGGCTGATTATGCTGGTGCGTGAGCACTTCCCTGAAATGCCGATCCACCTTTCCGTGCAGGCTAACGCCGTAAACTGGGCGACGGTAAAATTCTGGCAGCAAATGGGCCTGACCCGCGTGATCCTCTCCCGTGAACTATCACTGGAAGAGATTGAAGAGATCCGCAATCAGGTGCCGAATATGGAGCTCGAAATCTTCGTTCACGGCGCACTGTGCATGGCCTACTCCGGTCGCTGCCTGCTCTCTGGCTATATCAACAAACGCGACCCGAACCAGGGCACCTGCACCAACGCCTGCCGCTGGGAGTACAACGTCCAGGAAGGTAAAGAAGATGACGTCGGCAACATCGTACACAAATACGAGCCGATTCCGGTGCAAAACGTTGAACCGACGCTGGGTATCGGCGCGCCAACCGACAAAGTGTTTATGATCGAAGAGGCCCAGCGTCCGGGCGAGTATATGACCGCGTTTGAAGACGAACACGGCACTTACATCATGAACTCGAAAGATCTGCGCGCTATCGCACACGTTGAACGCCTGACCAAAATGGGCGTGCATTCGCTGAAAATCGAAGGCCGCACCAAATCTTTCTACTATTGTGCACGCACCGCGCAGGTTTATCGTAAAGCTATCGATGATGCCGCTGCGGGCAAACCGTTCGACACCAGCCTGCTGGAGACGCTGGAAGGTCTGGCGCATCGCGGCTATACCGAAGGTTTCCTGCGTCGCCATACGCATGATGATTATCAGAACTACGAATACGGTTATTCCGTTTCTGACCGCCAGAAGTTTGTTGGTGAGTTTACCGGTGAGCGTAAAGGCGACCTCGCGGCGGTAGCGGTTAAAAACAAATTCTCCGTTGGCGACAGCCTTGAGCTGATGACTCCACAGGGCAATATCAACTTTACCCTTGAGCATATGGAAAACGCCAAAGGCGAAGCGATGCCGGTTGCGCCGGGCGATGGTTATACTGTGTGGATCCCAGTCCCGCAGGATCTCGAACTGAACTACGCGCTGCTGATGCGTAATTTCTCTGGGGAAACCACGCGTAACCCGCACGGCAAGTGATTAATTTCAAGTATTTTTCCCAGATAGAAAATTCTTAGAAACCGATCACATACAGCTGCATTTATTAAGGTTATCATCCGTTTCGCTGAAAAACATAACCCATAAAATGCTAGCTGTACCAGGAACCACCTCCTTAGCCTGTGTAATCTCCCTTACGCAGGCTTATTTTTTTGCACCACGACTTTCATCCTGTTCTGACTCCACCTTCTCTTTTCTGCTCTACACTTTCTAAAGATCAATAATAAAGGCATACGACGATGGCCGATTTTCCCGCCAGTTTGCTGATTCTTAACGGCAAAAGTGCTGACAATGAAACATTGCGCGAGGCGATTATGCTGTTGCGTGAGGAGGGAATAACGATCTATGTACGGGTCACCTGGGAGAAAGGTGATGCCGCGCGTTTTGTGACTGAAGCGCGCCAACTCGGCGTCGCGACAGTGATAGCAGGCGGTGGTGATGGCACCATTAATGAAGTCTCCACGGCGTTGATTCAGTGTGAAGGCGATGACATTCCTGCTTTGGGGATTTTGCCGCTAGGTACAGCGAATGATTTCGCCACCAGCGTGGGGATCCCTGAGGCGCTGGATAAGGCGTTGAAACTTGCGATTGCCGGTAACGCTATTGCAATTGATATGGCGCAGGTTAACAGGCACACCTGTTTTATCAATATGGCAACGGGCGGGTTTGGTACGCGCATCACCACCGAAACACCGGAAAAATTAAAATCCGCACTAGGGGGCGCCTCTTACATCATTCACGGCTTAATGCGCATGGACACGTTACAACCAGATCGTTGTGAGATCCGTGGTGAAAATTTTCACTGGCAAGGAGATGCCCTGGTTATTGGCATTGGCAACGGGCGTCAGGCCGGTGGCGGACAGCAGTTGTGCCCAAATGCGCTGATTAATGATGGCTTGTTGCAGTTGCGTATTTTCACCGGAGATGAAATTCTTCCGGCCCTCGTATCCACATTAAAATCTGACGAAGATAACCCGAATATTATCGAAGCCGCTTCGGCGTGGTTCGATATACAAGCACCACACGAAATTACGTTTAATCTTGATGGCGAACCGTTGAGTGGACAAAACTTTCATATTGAAATACTTCCGGCGGCGCTGCGTTGTCGATTACCACCGGATTGTCCGTTATTGCGTTAATCAAATTATTCTCTCTTGAATTAGGGAAAATCAGTTATGCCGGATGCGGTGTAAACACCTTATCCGGCCTATGGGGCTGCGCTGTGCGTAGGCATGATAAGACGCTTCAGCGTCGCATCAGGCATAGGTTGCCGGATGCGGCGAGAACGCCTTATCCGTCCTACGGGGCTGTGCTGTTCGTATGAAGCACATCAGGCGATAGTAATTTTGCTATCGAGATAAACGTCCTGCACGGCGTTAATCAGTTTCACGCCGTCGGCCATCGATTTCTTGAACGCTTTACGTCCAAGAATCAGCCCCATTCCGCCTGCGCGTTTGTTGATGACCGCAGTACGCACCGCATCACTAAGGTCGGTTTCACCGCCTGCAGCACCGCCGGAGTTAATCAGCCCTGCACGCCCCATATAGCAGTTAGCTAACTGATAACGCACCAGATCAATCGGGTTTTCACTGGTCAGCTTGCTGTACACGCGATCGTCGGTATAACCGTAATTAATCGCTTTATAGCCGCCGTTATTTTCCGCCATTTTTTGTTTGACGATATCTGCACCGATGGTCGCCGCCAGATGGTTCGCCTGACCAGTCAGGTCGGCGGAAACATGGTAATCAACGCCATCTTTCTTAAAGGCGGAGTTACGCAAATAGGCCCACAGCACTGTCACCATGCCCAGCTCGTGCGCACGTTCAAAGGCCGCAGAAATTTCTTCAATCTGGCGACGTGACTCTTCCGAGCCAAAATAGATAGTCGCACCAACCGCCACCGCGCCCATGTTGAACGCCTGCTCCACGCTGGCATACAGCGTTTGATCGTAGGTGTTCGGGTAACTTAGCGTCTCGTTGTGATTAAGTTTGACGAGGAATGGAATGCGGTGCGCATAACGCCGCGATACCGATGCCAGCACGCCGTAGGTCGACGCCACACAGTTGCAGCCCGCTTCGATCGCCAGTTCCACAATGTTCTTCGGATCAAAGTAGAGCGGGTTAGCGGCAAATGAAGCTCCGGCAGAGTGCTCGACGCCCTGGTCAACCGGCAGAATAGAAAGGTATCCTGTGCCGGCCAGACGCCCGGTGTTGTAGAGCGTCTGCATATTACGTAACACCGCTGGCGGACGATTATTGTCAATAATCACGCGGTCTACGTAATCATGTCCGGGGAGATAAAGCTGGTCAGAAGGAATAGTCATACAACGGTGCTGTAAAAGGTTGTCGGCGTCTTTGCCAAGCAACTGCGCAATATCTGTCATTACTATGCTCCCGTAAATTCCGATTGGATATCGGCTATGGATTGTCCTGGCCCACCTTTTGCGGGCAATCATAATCCTGGTCGTTACGGGCTGGTTTTGCCATCTTTTGGATGTTTTTTCAGCGTTTTCTGTTGGCACGATTCATCAGAAAAAGTGTTACAGCGGTCAAGTTTTCACCGCAAAGGTATTTAAAAGGTATTGTTAAGTGGTATTGTCAGCGCGTACCTTACATTACCTGTCATGAAGGAATTAAAAGATGAAAACAACAGCAAAGCTGTCGTTCATGATGTTTGTTGAATGGTTTATCTGGGGCGCGTGGTTTGTGCCATTGTGGCTGTGGCTAAGTAAAAGCGGTTTCAGTGCCGGAGAAATTGGCTGGTCCTATGCATGTACCGCCATTGCGGCGATCCTGTCGCCTATTCTGGTTGGCTCCATCACTGACCGCTTTTTCTCGGCGCAGAAAGTGCTGGCTGTATTGATGTTCGCCGGTGCGGTGCTGATGTATTTTGCCGCGCAACAGACCACCTTTGCCGGGTTCTTCCCGTTACTGCTGGCCTACTCGCTAACTTATATGCCGACCATTGCGCTGACTAACAGCATCGCGTTTGCCAACGTGCCGGATGTGGAGCGTGATTTTCCGCGCATTCGCGTACTGGGGACTATCGGCTGGATTGCCTCTGGCCTGGTCTGCGGATTCTTGCCTCAGATGCTGGGATATGACGATATCTCACCGACCAATATTCCGCTGTTAATTACCGCAGGAAGCTCCGCATTGCTCGGTGCGTTTGCCTTATTCCTGCCAGACACTCCGCCAAAAAGCACCGGCAAAATGGACATTAAAGTCATGCTCGGCCTGGATGCGCTGATCCTGCTGCGCGATAAAAATTTCCTCGTCTTTTTCTTCTGCTCATTCCTGTTTGCGATGCCACTGGCGTTCTATTACATCTTTGCCAACGGTTATCTGACTGAAGTCGGCATGAAAAACGCCACTGGCTGGATGACGCTCGGCCAGTTCTCTGAAATCTTCTTTATGCTGGCATTGCCGTTTTTCACTAAACGCTTTGGTATCAAAAAGGTATTATTGCTTGGTCTGGTCACCGCCGCGATCCGCTATGGCTTCTTTATTTATGGCAGCGCGGATGAATATTTTACCTACGCGTTACTGTTCCTCGGCATTTTGCTGCACGGCGTAAGCTACGATTTTTACTACGTTACCGCCTACATCTATGTCGATAAAAAAGCGCCCGTGCATATGCGTACCGCCGCGCAGGGGCTGATTACGCTCTGCTGCCAGGGCTTCGGCAGTTTGCTCGGTTATCGTCTTGGCGGCGTGATAATGGAGAAGATGTTTGCTTATCAGGAACCGGTAAACGGGCTGACCTTCAACTGGGCCGGGATGTGGACTTTTGGCGCGGTGATGATTGCCATTATCGCCGTGCTGTTCATGATTTTTTTCCGCGAATCCGACAGCGAAATTACGGCTATCAAGGTCGATGATCGCGATATTGCGTTGACACAAGGGGAAGTTAAATGAAAACAGAACGTATTCTCGGTGCTCTTTACGGGCAGGCGTTAGGGGATGCGATGGGGATGCCCTCTGAGCTTTGGCCACGCAGCCGCGTTAAAGCACACTTTGGCTGGATTGACCGTTTTCTGCCTGGACCAAAGGAGAATAACGCGGCCTGTTATTTTAACCGCGCCGAATTCACCGACGATACCTCGATGGCGCTGTGTCTGGCGGATGCGTTGCTGGAACGTGAAGGCGAGATCGACCCGGATCTGATTGGGCGTAATATTCTCAACTGGGCGCTGCGTTTCGACGCCTTTAACAAAAACGTGCTTGGCCCAACCTCGAAGATTGCGCTTAACGCCATTCGCGACGGTAAACCCGTTGCTGAACTGGAAAACAACGGCGTGACTAACGGCGCAGCGATGCGCGTCTCACCATTGGGGTGTTTACTTCCGGCGCGTGATGTTGATTCCTTTATTGATGATGTGGCGCTAGCGTCCAGCCCGACCCATAAATCCGATCTGGCGATTGCGGGGGCGGTGGTTATTGCATGGGCGATTTCTCGTGCCATTGACGGCGAAAGCTGGTCAGCGATTGTTGATTCTCTACCCTCGATTGCGCGACATGCTCAACAAAAACGCATCACTACCTTCAGCGCCTCACTGGCGGCACGTCTGGAGATTGCGCTGAAAATTGTGCGCAATGCCGACGGCACCGAATCCGCCAGCGAACAGCTTTACCAGGTCGTTGGCGCAGGCACCAGCACCATTGAGTCCGTGCCATGCGCCATTGCGCTGGTTGAACTGGCACAAACCGACCCGAACCGTTGCGCCGTCCTGTGCGCTAACCTTGGCGGCGACACAGACACCATCGGTGCTATGGCGACGGCAATTTGCGGCGCGTTGCATGGCGTTAACGCTATCGATCCTGCATTAAAGGCGGAACTGGATGCGGTAAATCAGCTTGATTTCAACCGCTATGCCACAGCGCTGGCGAAATATCGTCAACAACGGGAGGCGGTATGAGCGGCGCTCGATTACACACGCTGCTGCCTGAATTAACCACGCGTCAGCCGGTTATGGTGATTGGCGCGGCGGTCATTGATGTGATCGCCGACGCTTACGCCCTGCCCTGGCGTGGGTGCGATATCGAACTGAAACAGCAGAGCGTTAACGTTGGCGGCTGCGCACTGAATATTGCCGTGGCGTTAAAGCGCCTCGGCATCGAAGCGGGTAACGCCTTGCCGCTCGGTCAGGGGGTGTGGGCGGAGATTATTCGCAACCGGATGGCGAAAGAGGGGTTAATCAGCCTGATCGATAACGCCGAAGGCGATAACGGATGGTGTCTGGCACTGGTTGAGCCGGATGGTGAACGCACGTTTATGTCGTTCAGTGGTGTGGAAAATCAGTGGAATCGCCAATGGCTGGCGCGATTAACAGTTGCGCCTGGCAGCCTGCTCTATTTTTCCGGTTATCAACTGGCCTCGCCCTGCGGCGAATTGTTAGTGGAATGGCTGGAAGGGCTGAAAAACGTGACGCCGTTTATCGATTTTGGCCCACGTATTGGCGATATCCCGGATGCATTACTTGCGCGGATCATGGCCTGTCGACCTTTAGTGTCACTCAATCGTCAAGAGGCTGAGATTGCCGCCGAACGTTTTGCTTTATCCGCAGAGATAACAACGCTTGGCAAGCAATGGCAGGAGAAATTTGTCGCGCCGTTGATCGTCCGTCTCGATAAAGAAGGTGCCTGGTATTTCAGCAACAACGCTTCTGGCTGCGTTCCGGCATATCCAACGCAAGTTGTAGACACCATTGGCGCAGGTGATAGCCATGCAGGTGGCGTACTTGCCGGGCTGGCCTCTGGTCTGCCACTGGCGGATGCCGTATTACTGGGCAATGCAGTGGCGTCGTGGGTTGTCGGGCATCGCGGCGGTGATTGTGCGCCAACGCGCGAGGAACTACTCCTCGCACACAAAAACGTATAGATCGCTGCGACAGTGGCTGATGCTGTACTCAATAGGCCGTTGCTGTTGGTCAAGCGCCACTTGCTTGATCACCAGCACCGGTATTTTGCTATCTAACTGAATATGTGACTGAAACTCGGCATCCGGCATCCGGGCGCTAACGCGGGAACGGGTACGCTTAGGAAAAATATGCTGACTGCGGAAGTAGTCATAAAGAGAAATCCCGATGGCATCAACATCATGAATTAAATGCGCCGGAACCCACGATTCCTCAATGGATACCGCGTCTTCATCGACATAACGAATACGCTTCAATAAAAAGACATCACTGCCCGCTTCGACCGCCAGCTGCTGTGCGACTTCTTCAGGACATTTCACGACACGCTTGTTAACCCATAGCGTATCGGGCTTTTTCCCGCGCAACACCACCTGTTGAGAAAATCCTCGCGCTTCTTTCAACGAGTATTCAAAGATGTTGTTGATCTGCGTGCCGTAGCCACGCGAACGCGTCACCACGCCCTCTTCTTCCAGCGCCTGCATCGCCTTGCGCACCGTAATACGTGAAACGCCGGTTAACTGACTTAAATCACGCTCGCCGGGTAAAATATTGCCATGTTCCAGCACCCCGCTGCGCACGGCATTTTTTACCGTTTCGGCAAACTTAATATAAAGCGGCGTGTTGTCCGCCGCTAAAATACGCTCATTCAGTTGAGCGATAAGCTGGGTATGCGCTTGTTCCATTTGTCTTTTTCCTGCCGGGGAGTCTGGTAGGAGTATATCACTGCTGGTTATTTAAGGCGTTTCTTTAATGCCATCAACGAAAGCCTGCAACTCCTCCGCCTTGCCATTAAACACATTAAAATCCACCGGACCATTAATGCCATCTACCTGTCCACGGTCGGAATGCTGCCAGAAGCGCCAGGCCATGCCGTCATTGTCCGGGCGACGTTGGTAGTAGTGCGCTACCCACCACGGATACTCATTGAAATACCCCGCCAGGTTCGTGTGATAAAACACGGCTCCGGAGTAAATAATCGGCTTTTTTCCCGTGCTTTTTTCGACCATTTTTAGCCACTGACTTACCCGCTTGCGTAATTCTTTTGCCGATAATTTTCCTCGCTCTTCTACGTCCAGCACGGCAGGGAAATCGCCGTGGGCAAAATCCACCGTTTGCAGAAATAATCTTGCCTGAACTGAAGCGGATACCGACGGAGAAAAATAGTGATACGCCCCACGCAGCAGGCCATTTTCACGGCTTCTTTGCCAGTTGCGCGAAAAATACGGGTCAACCAGCTTTTCACCTTCCGTAGCCTTAATAAAAGCAAACTGTAAGCGGATACCGTTGTCGCGCATTTTTGCGACACGCTGCCAGTCGATCCGCTCCTGCCAGCGTGAAACATCAATACCATGAATGGTGTAATTGGCAGGAATGCGAATAGCAAAAGATTTGACCGGGCGATAACCATAAAAGTGGATGTAGTCTTTAATCTGAATTGCTGTCGAATAGAAAAAATTCACCGTCTGACGGGGATGAATCGCAACGATGGAAATTAGCCCCAGAGCGCATATCAAAGCGGTGAATTTTTTTCGACTGGCGATTCTTAGCTGCATTGGTTTCATCCCTGAATTTCAGCGCGAAAAAGCTGAAAAATGCCAAAGCAGCTATACTACGGTGCTCACCACCAGGCGTGAAAGTGGTGAACCGGACCAATCCCGTGGCCAACTTCCAGCGTGTCTGCCTGCGCTAACGCCGCAGAAAGCCAGCTTTTTGCCTCCAGTACGGTGTCAGCCCAGTTTGTATGGCGCGGGCTTAGTGCAGCCAGCGCCGCAGAGAGCGTACAACCGGTGCCGTGGGTGTTTTTGGTCATAATACGCGGTGCGGTAAACCGTTGTTCACCTTCGCGGGTAAACAGCCAGTCCGGGCTTTGCTCGTCATCCAGATGACCGCCTTTCATCAGCACTGCACCGCAGCCCATCGCCAATAATTCACGTCCCTGTTCCAGCATTTCCTGTTCGTTACGCGCGTGTGGCGCATCGAGCAAGGCGGCAGCTTCGGGCAAGTTTGGCGTTATTAATGAAACCAGTGGCAATAATCGACCGCGCAGCGTGGCAACCGCCGAAGGTGAAAGCAGCGGATCGCCACTTTTTGCCAGCATAACGGTGTCGAGTACCACGTTTTGGATCTGATAACGTTGCAGCCGTTCTGCCACCGCTTCAACAATATCGGTTTCCGCCAACATACCAATTTTAGTGGTGTCGATTCGCACATCGCTGAACACCGAATCGAGCTGGGCGGCGACAAAATCAGGCTCAATGCGATACACCGACTGTACGCCACGGGTATTTTGCGCCACCAGTGCAGTAATAACTGAGCAACCATAAGCGCCAAGTGCCGAGAAGGTTTTAAGATCGGCCTGAATCCCCGCACCACCACTCGGATCAGTACCGGCAATCGTCAGAGCGTTAATTCGTTTCATGCCTGCACCTCCTGCGTCAGCTGCCAGAGCGCGTCAAGGAAATGTGGAACAAAACTACCCGGCCCCTCGCTTCTGGCGACTGCGCGTTCTCCCGCTTGTTTCATCCAGTGACAGGTAGATGCGACATTTTCCAGCATATCACCCGGTAATGCACAACTGGCGGCGACGACTGCCGATAATGCACAGCCAGTTCCTACCACTTTGGTCATTAACGGATCGCCGCCGTGAATGCCAACGGTGCGACGACCATCGGTAACATAATCTACTTCGCCAGTGACCACGACGACTGCGCCAGTTTCCCGTGCCAGAGTTTGTGCAGCGGGCAACGCGTTAGCTGCGGCGTCAGTGGTATCCACTCCCCGTCCGCCATTAGCAATGCCAGCTAATGCCATGATTTCCGAAGCATTACCGCGTATCGCTGCCGGTTTAAAAGATAAAAGTTCATGACAAAAATGGCGGCGATAATCGAGCGCACCAACCGCAACCGGATCAAGCGTCCAGGGCGTTTGTGATCGTGTTGCCTGCTCAACGGCGGCACGCATCGCCTGCGCGCGTGGCTGCGTCAGTGTGCCAACGTTAATCAACAAGGCACTGGCGATGGCCGCAAACTGACTGGCCTCTTCGGCTTCGATAACCATCGCTGGCGATGCACCGAGTGCCAGCAAGGTATTGGCAGTAAAGGTTTGCACCACATCATTGGTCATGCAGTGTACAAGGGGGGAATGTTGGTAAAAGAGGTGTAACGCGTGCGCAGATTGCGCGGAACTCAGCAGGTCGACTTGCATAGTTTGCTCCTGCCATAACGTGAAGAAGCAATGACCTGATGGTCTGTGACTTCCCTACGCTGGCATTATCCAGATCAGGTGATACGGGTATTTCTCAGCCTTCACAAGGAAGGGCACCCCGAGTCGTTTGGTTGCGATGATAAATCGCAGAGGAGGATGGTAATGTCCAGCGCACGCGTTGTAAACGAGGAAAAACCGCAGTTTTACAATCGCGTTAATAAATTATTTGATATAAGAATCCAGCACCTTCAGAACGACATCCAGATCTTCTTCACGTTTTAGCTCATCCCCCTGGTGAACGATGTGTTCCGTCAGATGACCTTTAATCACTTCCCGCATCAGACCGTTTACCGCGCCACGGATAGCAGCAATCTGTTGTAAAACTGCAGCGCATTCATGCGGTTCGTCGAGCATTTTCTTGAGCGCCACGACCTGGCCCTGAATCTTACTGGCACGCGCTTTCAGTTTCTGTTTATCACGGATTGTATGAGACATGGCAACACCTGGTTAACAAGAACATGAAAAATCATAGCACTATTAATCTACTGGGGGGTAGTATCAGGTACTGGGGGGGAGTAGAATCAGATTGCCGAATTAATACTAAGAATTATTATCATGACCGAATTTACCACTCTTCTTCAGCAAGGAAACGCCTGGTTCTTCATCCCTAGCGCCATCTTACTTGGTGCGCTTCATGGCCTGGAACCAGGGCACTCAAAAACGATGATGGCGGCGTTTATCATCGCCATTAAAGGCACCATTAAACAGGCGGTGATGCTTGGACTGGCGGCAACCATTTCGCATACGGCAGTAGTCTGGTTGATTGCTTTTGGTGGGATGGTGATCAGCAAACGCTTTACTGCTCAGTCAGCGGAGCCGTGGCTTCAGTTGATTTCCGCGGTGATCATTATTGGCACCGCTTTCTGGATGTTCTGGCGTACCTGGCGCGGCGAACGCAACTGGCTGGAGAATATGCATGAGCACCACCATCATGACCATCATCACGACCACAACCACGAGCATGCTCATCATCACGAACATGACCAGAGCGACGAGTATCAGGATGCTCATGCGCTGGCCCATGCCAGTGACATTAAACGACGCTTTGATGGTAGAGAGGTCACCAACTGGCAAATTTTGCTGTTTGGCTTAACCGGCGGGCTTATCCCCTGCCCTGCGGCAATAACAGTGTTGTTGATTTGTATTCAGTTGAAAGCCCTCACGCTGGGAGCAACGCTGGTCGTCAGTTTCAGCATCGGCCTGGCATTAACGCTGGTCACCGTAGGCGTTGGCGCAGCAATCAGTGTTCAGCAGGTTGCAAAACGCTGGAGCGGATTTAACACTCTCGCTAAACGCGCCCCCTATTTTTCCAGTCTGTTAATTGGTTTAGTCGGGTTGTATATGGGAGTGCATGGTTTTATGGGTATTATGAGATAAAACAAACACCTGGGCTTCGTTATCCCTTTAGCCCAGGATGATTCTTAAATCAGCTTATTCCGCTCACTTCTCGCTCAATGAGGATGCTTTTGCTGCATCCTTTCATTTACACTTTTTACGAAATCATGGGATCACTAACAAAATATCTCTTGTCGGTTATATTGTATGGCAGGAAAGATATGCGACTGATTTTACTGATCCCCAAAGTGGAGAGTATATGACCATAAAAAATAAGATGTTGCTGGGTGCGCTTTTGCTGATAACCAGCGCAGCATGGGCCGCACCAGCCACCGCGGGTTCGACCAATGCCTCGGGAATTTCGAAGTATGAGTTAAGCAGTTTCATTGCTGACTTCAAGCATTTCAAACCAGGTGACACCGTACCAGAAATGTACCGTACCGATGAGTACAACATTAAGCAGTGGCAGTTGCGTAACCTGCCCGCACCTGACGCCGGAACCCACTGGACCTATATGGGCGGTGCATATGTGCTGATCAATGATACCGACGGAAAAATCATTAAAGCCTACGACGGTGAGATTTTTTATCATCGCTAAAAAAAGCCCCCTCGGAGAGAGGGGGAAATGCAGACACCTTATTATTTTTTATTATTAGCCACTTGCTCGTCTTACTTGTTATTAGTCGTATTTCACGTTGATTAATGCGGTTGCCTGCAGTGCGCCAGATTTAACTTTATTTTTATCATAAACATAGTAGCTGGCAGTTACCGGAATTGAGACCGTTGTATCTGTAATTTTTGACTTCGCCGCAATTTCTTTTAAATTTGTGTATCCTTTACTGCTGTCAGTGATATTTAAAAATGTGACTGGCGAACCATTACTTTCAAGAATAAATCCTACACCATTATCTTCCGCACCTTTAAGGATCGTGTTACTACTGCCCAACAAATCAGAACTTGATAAATACATCTGCATTTTCCGTGATGTTTGATTCTGTTGGCCTAATAAATTTTTACAACGCAGAACAATATTCCCTTTGTTACTGTTAATTGATGTTTTATTGCCAGCTTCTGGTAGTTGTGAAACAGGTATACTCTCTAAAGTAATTAATAAATCATCAGGTTTGCAGGTTGTGTTTAACGGGTTGTATGACAATGTCAGATTAAAGGAATAGACACCTGCATTTTGAGCCAAGGCATTTCTGTAGCTATTTACACATGCATCCCATGACTTCCCACCTAATAAACACAGTAAAAATTGTACTGCGGCACTCCCACGCGTTGTTGAAGAAGCACTGGATAATGTCGCGACTCCATTAATCATCACTGAACCGCCGCCCCCCGCAGAAACATTCACTTTTGCATTACTGGTCGCAGGTGTCACCGTTACCGAATAACCACTGGTGAAACTGGTCTGGTTATTTGACAACGTGATGTTGTTTTTGTTGGTCCATTCAAAATGTAAATTTAATTTAATGGTATCGTTATAAAGCCCAACAATAATATCCGACGGACTCATGGGAGTGATAGTATTTGTACTCACGCATGACGAATCATTAAAATTATGCTCATATGTCGCCGTTTGTGTTTGAGTAAGTGCAAAATCCCCCTGAACAACCAAATTGTGCTGCACGGATAGTTCACCATAACATGCCGCATAGCTCACGGGGATAACCATCATCATTAATATAAATAGCATTATACGAATTTTCATAGAACCACCTGACTATTACTGGCAAATATAATTTCTACTTTCATCAATCTCTTTACCGAAGGTGATTGTGCATGAAAGCCCTTGTTGCTTATCAATTGCCACATTAACCGATGGCGGTACGTCATTAGTGCGAATAAATATCTGACTTCCCTGGCCGACAACACCAATATTGTGACCGTGGATATCATTGACTTCATAACCAAACGTTAATGGTTGCCCATCCGCTCTTGACGCTTTTATAAACCAGGGCTTGCGCTGATCGGTATCAAAATTAACCAATACAACCGCGCCGCGATAAGGTGCGGCAATTTTCCGGTTACCGCGCAATTCTGCTTCGCTATCGCTTTGCGACACATCCAGCATCAGGTGATTTTCCCGATAAGGTGTCATTCCGTCGTATACCACCACTCCATTACGGTTTGTTGTGCGATATTTTTGCCCATTGACATAAGCATCTTTAATTCCTGGCGCCTTCATCACAGCAAACGTTTCGGAAAGACGGTTCGCCAGATTAACGCCACCCGACCAGGCGACAATGCCCCCTGAAACACTGGCTCCAGCCTGTCGATAAGTACTCGACTGACTATAGCTGCCATTCACTGTTGCCACCGGCGCGTTCCAGGTTAAATTCGCTCCAGCTGTCGTTTCATTTCCCTGGTGTTGATGGCTCAAGTTGATCCCATAGTTAAACTGATCGCGATTACCAACGGTTCCCGATAATCCGGTATTATTTGAGGAAAAACCCTGATCATCAAAGGTCGTTGAGTTAGACATATATATTTGCCGCCGCGACGTCGTAACGTCATCACCCCAGTCAAAGGGAATCGATATAAAAATATTAAAACGTTTCTCTTCGGCGTGGTTCTCGTCATACGCCTGACTTGCCGCGAGGGTATAGCTTATCCGCCGCCAGTTATTGGAATAACTCAGTTGATAATCTTTACTACTGCCACTGCGCCCCCAGTAATCACGCCATAAAGTACTTAATGACACAGATCCCCAGCCTTCTGGCAATGACTGACTCATATTGGCGGAAAAACTATTTTTGCGACCAAAATCATTCTGGTAATAATCGGCAATGTCATAGACATCGTTTTTATCACGACGATAATTATCTTTATTATTTGCCCACACATAATCGTTAAACGTCCGGTAATCACGCGACGAATAACGCCAGGCCGCCAGACCAAAACGCGTCGACGTTTGGCTCACAAATTTGTTGTAGGCAATTTGATAACTTTGCCCGTCAAACACATCACCATTGTCTTGTTTACTGTGCGATTTAGTTGCATCGACTGAAATTGCGCCAATGCGCGTGTTCCAACCTGTTCCGAGGGTAAACGCATAGTAATTATTAGCAACCATCGTGCCGCCATACAGCGTCAATAAATTATTAAAACCATACTGATAACCTGCCTGGACAAAATTACTTTGCTTGCTCGCACCTTCAATATGACTACGGCCCGCTGCAAAATCATATTTTGATACGCCAGGTTGCAGCATATTAGGTACTGCCGCATAAGGCACCAGATATGTAGTAACTGAACCATCGGCTTCCTTAACACTCACATCAAGATCCGCACCTCCGCCCGCTAACTGCAAATCACTAATCGAAAACGGGCCTGGTGGAACCTCTTTCTGATAAACGACAAAACCGTTCTGTTCAATAGTTACCAACGCGTTACTCTGGGCAATCCCCTGTACCCGTGGGGTAAAATTTTGCCTCGAGTTAGGCAACATCTGCATATCACGAAATAACCGAACCCCGCTGAAGCGAACGGAATCAAATATATCGGCTGACGTGTACATATCACCAATACGCAGCGTACCGAAAATTTGAGAAAATCCACGCTCCAGATACAGTGTGTTGCTTTTCCACTCCCCTGGATTATTATCCGTTTTGCTAAAACTGGCATCAGAAT
The DNA here is from genome assembly GCF_005781225.1 of Escherichia sp. E4736. Lineage (NCBI taxonomy): Bacteria > Pseudomonadati > Pseudomonadota > Gammaproteobacteria > Enterobacterales > Enterobacteriaceae > Escherichia > Escherichia sp. E4736. Next base: position 161,082 of record NZ_VATT01000014.1, read on the forward strand.
GCAGCTGCCATCCCAGCAAATTTAGCCCACTGTTAAAACGCACATAGGTACTCTTACTATTACCCGAGGCTTTATAGTCACTGTAATACTGACTTACATAATAAGACGTATAAAATGCATTAATTCCCCGTTCCCAGTTTTCTGGCGGAACGTAACCATTTTCCAGTTCTTCGACCCAGGCTTGCGGGACAGCAAGATCCAAACGAAAAATTCCAATATCCCAGGCGTAGCTTCCACCCTGTACAAGTTGCTCAAATGTTAAACATTGTTTGTCGCGTGCGAAATTATCGCTATTTATACCTAACCGCTTGACAATTTCACGCGTCAGGCAAGTTTCATCTGGATTATCTTTTACGATAATCTCATATTTTCCACGCCATTGCTTATTGACATAAATATCAATGTCATACTGGCCGGGTAAAGGCTGATTATCATCAAGACGCAAATTTGTTACTTGCTCACCTTTCATTCCTCCCATCATAAAATGGGTGTCAAAGGTTTCTTCTGTTGCATGTGCTTCAATGCCGAGCAATAACGCGACTATTGCTGATGCAAGCGGGGTCATTCTCAACATAGGAAGCTCCTGCAATTAAATTTTGTCACTAATATAGTTGCCGTGATCATCGATAATGGTCAGTTGCCAACCATCCGTATTATTATTTTTTACACTGACATTCTGACTTTCTAGTGGTGCAATCATGATAGTTTCATAATTCACTTTGACGTTATTAGCCTTAACGTCAGAAATCGTTACCCAATTTGGCGAGTCATTTTTTATGACTACGTTATTACCGCTACGACTCACTCGCAGTTTTTTAAAAGTTGTTTTATTTACTGGAGCTACACCTGCAGGCCGGTAAAACAACTTGATTCTATTTTGCATGGCAAATTTTAACGCATTCTTTCCTTCATCTTCTGGGCTATTCGGTGGAATATCCAGAACGTTTAGATAGAAAATACTCTCCTTATTAACAGGTAATTTATTAGGCATGATTTTAATTTTTATTTGTTGCCCAGAATTGGCCGCTACTTTCACTACTGGTGGCGTTAACATGAAAGGAACCTGGATCTTTTCTGGCGGCAGAGACGTGTCACCATCATCAATCCACGTCTGCACCAGCGAAGAGCGGTTTCCCTGATTCATCAGTTGTACCATGACTTCTTTCTGCTCTGCCGGGTAAATGATACGTGTCCCGAAAATAACCATTCCGGCATGCGCCGGAAATATCATAGAAGAGATGAGTAAAGATAATAATCCTTTCATCTTAATGCCTCTTATATTTATGCTGACCGCCATGAACATGGCGGCCATTTTAATTTGCTGAAAAAATAAGATGATTATTTTAAATGTTTAATCCTGGGCAACACGCATAACCAATGAAGAGTTAACAGTACCAGATGCAACACTACTGTCAGTCAACTTCAGATATTTTGCCTTAAACGGTATGGCATATTGTCCATCAGCAGTTTTATAACTTTCAATATTAAACGGTGCGGAAATATCCAGTACGTCACTACTATCACCCAAATAGAGATAGTATCCAACGGTGTCATTACTACTGGATATCGCCTTATCATTACCAAGAATTTTCTCGTTGGTGATCAATGAAAGTTTTACGCCATCAATAGTCTTCGGACAAGAAATTTTCAGCATACTGCTGGTTACACCAACCGCGTTATCATAAGTTGAATATTTCGCTTTACCATCAAATACAGTGGTTGGTACAGTCGGCATATTAATACTGACTGAATCACCACCAGCGACAAATGTACATGGAGATTCAGCAATATTACCTTTAATGGTTAAAGTTCCGGTATCTACTTCAGCAGCGAAAATACCAGCACTCATAAATACAGAGGATAAGACAGCGGCAGCAATAATTGAATTTTTCATGATGCATTCCTTAATAAGTTTATTTTGTTTTGTTAAGAGTCTGTATCTCTTGGAAACAAATTTCTCACACCAAAAAGGTTGCCGCAATGTAAACATATTGTTTTGTTGATTTAAAACAAATTAACTAATGCAATATAATTACAACAAATAATTCGCTATAACAAACATTTTTGAAACTGATTAATTACCGCAAATTACCGTAAATAACATTTATTAAATAAATAAAAAAGCCAAAATCATTCACGAGAATGATTTTGGCTTTCTAAATATGCTTAAAACGGTGTTGCCAAATTAATCGTAACGATTTAACACGATTTTGCGTTTGTCATTATTACCCACAGCAACCACTTCTGTCGTAACGCCTTTTGCAGTAAAAGAAGCGCGATAGTTGGTTTCAACTCGTTGTACCAACCGCCCACAACGTTGCTGAAGATGATTATTAACAACATCCATACTGCATGTAGGGGAACTAATCCTGCCATTGATGGTTAATGTTGCAGTATCAGAAGAGAACGCGGGTGATGCTAGTCCATAAGCAAGAAAAAAAACTCCTGACAACCAATACTTATTCATTGAACGTTATCCCTGTAGTAAAGGTTATGCCGGGTAGATTGAGTGCATAACAAACTATAGCTGTACATCCGCTACACAGCCACGAGGGATGATAAAGAGACAGTGTTTGCACAATCAATCGCCTTTGTACAGTTTCGGACTAAGATCCACTGAATATTCGCAGCATTAAAAAAGGGGTTATTAAGGCTGCAAAAAAATTCACCGCATCAATTTAACATTGATGCAGTGAATGAAGAATAACCAGAAAGGTTAATACGCGTTATACGGCGCGAAAGGCAATCTCGCCAGGGATGACTTCGCCCTGCCAGTAGAGCTGGGCTGCAACACGGTCTGCCAGCTGGCGGTAGATAGCGGTAAATTCGCTCTCCGGACGGCTGATAACCGTTGGCGTGCCTTTATCGAGATCTTCACGTAAGGAGATGTGTAACGGCATCTGCCCCAGCAGTTGCGTGTGGTATTTCTCTGCCAGTTTCTCTGCGCCGCCAGTGCCGAAAATCGGCTCGTGGTGACCACAGTTACTGCAAATATGCACACTCATGTTCTCGACAATACCGAGCACAGGAACTTCGACCTTTTCAAACATCACGATGCCTTTTTTGGCATCAATCAGCGCGATATCCTGCGGGGTGGTGACCACGACAGCACCGGTTACCGGAATGTTCTGCGCCAGCGTCAGCTGAATGTCACCAGTTCCTGGCGGCATGTCGAGCACCAGATAGTCGAGGTCTGGCCATAAGGTTTCTTGCAACATCTGCATTAGCGCCTTGCTGGCCATTGGACCCCGCCATACCATCGCATTGTCGTCAGTGACCAGATAACCAATTGAATTGGTTGCCAGGCCATGAGACATAATCGGTGCCATGTGAGTACCATCCGGCGAGGTTGGACGCTGATTTTCCGCCCCCAGCATGGTTGGGATTGATGGGCCGTAGATATCGGCATCCAGAATACCAACTTTCGCCCCTTCTGCCGCCAGTGCCAGCGCCAGGTTTACCGCCGTGGAGGATTTACCCACGCCGCCCTTACCGGAACTGACTGCAATAATGTTCTTCACGCCATTAATACCCGGCTGATTCTTCACGCGTTTCAGAGTGGCGATGTTATGCGACAATTTCCAGTCGATAGCTTTCGCCCCAGTGATACGCAGCAATTCGGCGCTACATTGCTCTTTTAACTCTTCAAACGCACTATGCCAGACAAACGGCATAACCAGTTCCACATGCAACGTGTCGTCCATCCAGGCAACATGGTGCAACGCTTTTAGCGTAGTGAGGTTATGCTTGAGGGTTGGGTGCTGAAAATTGGCCAGTGTCCCGGCGACCATTGCGCGCAGGGCTTCTGGTGATTTGGCCTGGGATTGTTCGTTCATCCCGACTCCTTATTTATAAAGATAACTTATCGCTATTAGTTTACCTGAAGTTAACAGCTAAGTACTTACCTAATAATGCATCATAAGATGCTTGCACAGGACTTACGTAACCATGCCCCATTTGGTACTATCTAAGCCCTTTTCACTACAAAGAAGTAATGCCTACTATGACTCAAGTCGCGAAGAAAATTCTGGTAACGTGCGCACTGCCGTACGCCAACGGCTCAATCCACCTCGGCCATATGCTGGAGCACATCCAGGCTGATGTCTGGGTCCGTTACCAGCGAATGCGCGGCCACGAGGTCAACTTCATCTGCGCCGACGATGCCCACGGTACGCCAATCATGCTGAAAGCCCAGCAACTTGGTATCACACCGGAGCAGATGATTGGCGAAATGAGTCAGGAGCATCAGACTGATTTCGCAGGCTTTAACATCAGCTACGACAATTACCACTCTACGCACAGCGAAGAGAACCGTCAGCTGTCGGAGCTTATATACAGCCGCCTGAAAGAGAACGGTTTTATTAAAAACCGCACCATCTCTCAACTGTACGATCCGGAAAAAGGCATGTTCCTGCCGGACCGTTTTGTAAAAGGCACCTGCCCGAAATGTAAATCACCGGATCAATACGGCGATAACTGTGAAGTCTGCGGCGCGACTTACAGCCCGACTGAACTGATCGAGCCGAAATCGGTGGTTTCTGGCGCTACGCCGGTAATGCGTGATTCCGAACACTTCTTCTTTGATCTGCCCTCTTTCAGCGAAATGTTGCAGGCGTGGACTCGCAGCGGCGCGTTGCAGGAGCAGGTGGCAAACAAAATGCAGGAATGGTTTGAATCCGGCCTGCAACAATGGGATATCTCCCGCGATGCGCCTTACTTCGGTTTTGAAATTCCGAACGCACCGGGCAAATACTTCTACGTCTGGCTGGACGCGCCGATTGGCTACATGGGTTCCTTCAAGAATCTGTGCGACAAGCGCGGCGACAGCGTAAGCTTCGATGAATACTGGAAGAAAGATTCCACCGCCGAGCTGTACCACTTCATCGGTAAAGATATTGTTTACTTCCACAGCCTGTTCTGGCCTGCCATGCTGGAAGGTAGCAACTTCCGCAAGCCGACCAACCTGTTTGTTCACGGCTATGTGACAGTGAACGGCGCGAAAATGTCCAAGTCTCGCGGCACCTTTATTAAAGCCAGCACCTGGCTGAATCATTTTGACGCTGACAGCCTGCGTTACTACTACACGGCAAAACTCTCTTCGCGCATTGATGATATCGACCTGAATCTGGAAGATTTTGTTCAGCGTGTGAATGCCGATATCGTGAACAAAGTGGTTAACTTGGCATCCCGTAACGCTGGCTTTATCAACAAGCGTTTTGACGGTGTGCTGGCAAGCGAACTGGCTGACCCGCAGCTGTATAAAACCTTCATTGATGCCGCTGAAGTGATTGGTGAAGCGTGGGAAAGCCGCGAATTTGGTAAAGCAGTGCGCGAAATCATGGCGCTGGCTGACCTGGCTAACCGCTATGTCGATGAACAGGCTCCGTGGGTAGTCGCAAAACAGGAAGGTCGCGATGCTGACCTGCAGGCGATTTGCTCAATGGGCATTAACCTGTTCCGTGTGCTGATGACATATCTGAAGCCGGTTCTGCCGAAACTGACTGAACGTGCAGAAGCATTCCTGAATACGGAACTGACCTGGGATGGTATCCAGCAACCGCTGCTGGGCCATAAAGTGAATCCGTTCAAGGCGCTGTATAACCGCATCGACATGAAACAGGTTGAAGCACTGGTGGAAGCATCCAAAGAGGAAGTAAAAGCCACTGCTGCACCAGTTACTGGCCCGCTGGCAGACGATCCGATTCAGGAAACCATCACCTTTGACGACTTCGCCAAAGTTGACCTGCGCGTGGCGCTGATTGAAAACGCAGAGTTTGTTGAAGGTTCTGACAAACTGCTGCGCCTGACGCTGGATCTCGGCGGCGAAAAACGTAATGTCTTCTCCGGCATTCGTTCTGCTTACCCGGATCCGCAGGCACTGATCGGGCGTCACACCATTATGGTGGCCAACCTGGCACCACGTAAAATGCGCTTTGGTATCTCCGAAGGCATGGTAATGGCTGCTGGTCCTGGCGGGAAAGATATCTTCCTGTTAAGCCCGGATGCTGGTGCTAAACCAGGCCATCAGGTGAAATAATCCCCCTTCAAGGCGCTGCATCGACAGCGCCTTTTCTTTATAAATTCCTAAAGTTGTTTTCTTGCGATTTTGTCTCTCTCTAACCCGCATAAATACTGGTAGCATCTGCATTCAACTGGATAAAATTACAGGGATGCAGAATGAGACACTTTATCTATCAGGACGAAAAATCACATAAATTTTGGGCGGTGGAGCAGCAAGGCAACGAGTTGCATATCAGTTGGGGCAAAGTCGGCACCAACGGGCAAAGCCAGGTAAAAAGTTTTGCTGATGCTGCTGCGGCGGCGAAAGCGGAACAGAAGCTGATCGCAGAGAAAACGAAAAAAAGCTATGTGGAAGGCGATTCGGCAAACGTATATATCCCTCCAGTCACCAAAGCCACTCCTGAAGTTAAAACTCCCCCTGTGAGTCAAAATAAACGCCCATGGCTGGCTGATGATGCAGTCATTCCGGTAACTGACGATATTAATCGATTTGCTTTTCCTCATCGCCGCAGGCCAAGAGAAATTAATTATCCGCGCAATAAAGGAGAGATATGGAAGCGTATTGCAGATAACACCAATGCATATGATTTAAAACAATACTACAGTTCTTATCCGGAAAACTGGAAGCAGGCGTTTGCCGAATTACAGTTGCGAATCCGGGATAATCTACAGACAGGGAGTGCGCAGTCTGACGCAGCATTACTCTGGCACTTTAGGAACTCTTACTCTGCAGATGAACTGGTCGATGACTTAGTCATTCGCTGTGGTCTGGAAAGTGCCGTTGAAATTGCCCTTCTCGCTCTTCAACTAAAATATAAATCAGTAAAAGGCGTCGTCACGACCATTATTCCTCCAGCTCACGAAGCAGAATCACTACCGAATTGGCACCAACGACTTTGTCATCATCTTTCACTCGCCTCAGAAGATGAGTGGCAACGCTGTGTAGATAAAGTACTCACCGCCATTCCAACGCTATCCCCGGCACGGCAACCTTTTGCGGCGTTACTGCTCCCTGAACGCCCAGATATTGCCAATGCTATGGCTCTACGCTATGCAGACCAAAACGTTCCGGCGATGACCTGGTTAAGACTGGTGGTAACCGATGATGCCGCTCTGACTACAGCGGAAAAATACGACTTCCCGCCATTACATCGTGATTTTCGCGCTTATCTGGCAATGTTGCTGGCAAATAATGGAATTCGCGGTGCAGGCCGTATACTTACTGAGTTTATGGAAGAGCATTCTGACAATCCCACTTATCTCTTCGAGCGCATCAGCGAGACTGAAAATCTTGTCAAATGGCTATGGAAAACGAATCACCCGGATGCGATTCAAATTCTGATCCTCGGTGTGATTGGCAAGAAAAAGCACCTGGAATACTTAAGCAAAGCTTGTCACAAACATCCCGCTGCGGCTATTGCCGCTTATGCAACTTTGCTGGCAATACATGAAGATGCACAGTGGCGTAACGCACTTGTCAAACTGATTACCGCCACGCCAGAGTTAGTCACTGACGTCATTCCCTGGCTTAATGCTAAGGCGGCAGGCATCTTATCTGAATGTCGTCCTCAGTCAGTAGCTGAAGAATGTGATTACGCCACTGCGGATATGTTGCCGGAGTTATTTGTCGCTCCACCGTGGGTAATAAATAAAAAGAAAAATGTAATACCCGTATTTGATTTAACTGTGCTTCCTGTTCCTGCCGTCACGGATATCACACCAGGAATTACAGAGTTAATCAGTCATACTGACATATCCAGATTCAGTGAAATCGCGCAATATCAGGCATCACAGCAAACCTTATTTACCGATCTGCCACTAATTGAAAAAGAAAGTTGGGAGACATCTTTCATTCCTTTTACACCAGAACAACAAATCCTTTGGCGACTGGGGTTTAAGGAGTGGCACAGAACCGGAGAAGAACAATACGAAAAAAAAATAATGCCACAAAGCGCAGTTGACGCCCTGTTACGTTTCGATTTCCCTGCGCTGAAAGCTGAGTTTGCGAAATACCATAACAAAGGAAGCAGACACTGGCAGTTGTACGCGCTCTGCTTCCTACCCACTCAGCATGCTATTTCTTTTCTCAATCAAATAATTAATGAAGAGCAATTCTCCGGCGAGAGAGAAATTCTGGCGATCTTTGGTAATGCGGCCATTCCTGCGTTTATGAAATGTCTGCGACGTAAGCCACAACAGTTGTGGATATTCACCCTCTTCCTGGGCGTCAGCGAATTAGCATTACCGATGGCGCAGCGATTACAGAAAAAAATGTCTGCTGAAGATGCCCGAAAATGGCTGGCTAATTTCCCACGCCATGCCGCCGCCGGGCTACTGCCTGTGGCACTGGGCAAACAGGGAAAAGATCGTGATTGTGCTCGCCTGGCGCTCCGCCTGCTAGTGAAATTAAACCAGCGAGAAACGATTGAGGAAATCGCCCAGGGGTATAACCAACCTGATGTTTTAGCTACGCTGGCAACATTATTTGATAGCGACCCGCTGGAAGAATATCCCGCAAAAATCGCCCCACTGCCCGGCTTTTATCAGTTCACCTTATGGCGCAGACCACGGCTTAAAAGTAACAACCAGCCTCTATCCGATGACGCTATGCACCACCTCGGCACAATGTTGAGCTTTCCTCGCGACATTACCGCCTACGCTGGGCTGGATATCATTAGAGAAACCTTCACCCGCGAATCACTGGCTGACTTTGGCTGGGATCTGTATACCGCCTGGACAGAAGCTGGCGCACCCGCAAAAGAAAACTGGGCATTTACTGCGCTTGGGATTTTAGGCAATGACGACACCGCGCGTAAATTAACCCCGCTTATCCGCGCCTGGCCTGGGGAATCCCAGCATAAACGGGCGGTGTCCGGGTTGGATGTATTAGCTGATATTGGCAGCGATGTTGCGCTAATGCTGCTTAATGGCATTGCGAAAAAGATTAAATTCGTTGCATTACAGGAACATGCCCGCGAGAAAATCAACATAGTTGCTGAAAACCGTGGGCTAACTATAGCTGAACTGGAAGACCGCCTGGCTCCAGATTTAGGGCTTGATATCAACGGTTCGCTGACACTGGATTTCGGCCCACGTCAATTTACCATTGGCTTTGACGAAACCTTAAAACCTGTAGTGCGCGATGCAAACGGCAAAGTCCTGAAAGATTTACCCAAACCAAACCAGAGCGATGATAAAACGCAGGCAACTGACGCGGTTAACCTCTTCAAACAGTTGAAAAAAGATGTACGCGCCATCGCCGACCAACAAATTACCCACCTGGAGCAAGCTATGTGCCAGCGTAGACGCTGGACTGAAGAGCAGTTCCGCCTGTTTCTGGTGGAGCATCCGCTGGTACGTCACTTAACCCGACGGCTGTTATGGGGGGTATATAGCGATGAAAACGCCCTTATGACATGTTTCCGCGTGGCAGAAGACAGCACTTACAGCGATGCGCAGGATGAGCTATTCACGCTGCCAGCTGGAAACATCGGTATTCCGCATGTGCTGGAAATATCTCCTGAATCCGCCGCTGCATTTGGGCAAATTTATACTGATTACGAACTGCTTCCTCCGTTCCGCCAACTCGATCGTGGTTATTACCACCTTGCTGATAATGAACGTGATACCCATGAATTGACACGCTGGCAAGGGCGGCTTTGCCAGGCTGGTCGCATTGTCGGTCTGGAACGCAGAGGCTGGCAACGTCTGGAAGAAAGCGGCAGCATCTATGCAATGCGCAAATCGCTCCCTTATGGCGCTCTCGAACTTGAAACAGAACCTTTTTCATTAATTTATGGTGAAACGGGGTATAGCGACCTGCTGCCTGTCGAAAGCGTAAAAATCACCGCACTTGATGATCGCTATGGTAAACAATCCTCACTCACTTTCTCCGTGCTCGACGACATCACCGCCAGCGAGCTGATTAACGACATCGAATCACTGTTTGATTAAAAGGACTTTGCAATGAAAACCTATATCTATCAGGACGAAAAATCACACAAATTCTGGGCGGTTGAGCAGCAAGACAACGAGCTGCATATTAGTTGGGGTAAAGTCGGCACCAACGGGCAAAGCCAGGTAAAAAGCTTTGCTGATGCTGCGGCGTCGGAAAAAGCGGAACTGAAGCTGATTACGGAGAAGGTGAAAAAAGGCTACGTAGAAGAAGTATCCGTGATGGCACAGACGTCTGCACCCGGCCAGGTTATTGAATGCCCTGAAATTGCCCCTTTGCCACAAGACAAACCAGCATTTGCTGGTGACCTCCTCCCCTGGCTGGCAGACGACGCCCAAATCATTTTACCGACAGAGGTTGCGCCAACCACACTCAGTCATCGACGCTGGCCTGGCGATCCGGTGCAGCTGGAGGATGAATTAACCCTGCTACGCACCGTCGCCGCGAATACTCACCGACGTTTTAAAAAGGTGATGACCTTCAATTACAGCACCTGTTCACTGGACTGGCAGCAGGCGATTACACAAGCAGTAGACCTTATCGACTCGCCGATTAGCACCACGCTACCACCGATGGTTCTGGCGGTACTGGTTGCGCTGGAACAAGGCTTCAATCGTAACGATCATGAAGAGCTAATGGATCAAATTGTCCAGGAAGGTGGTCTGGAATATGCCACTGAGGTTGTCATTGCATTGCAATCTATCCGCGGTGGTTGGGATTATGATGCCCATCTCATTACGTTTACCCCAGATAACAAGCCACCGGGCTGCCTGTCACGTTTTGCCTCGGTTGAAACGCGCCTGCGTAAACATCTCTCACTAGCAAATGACGATGTATGGCAGCGTTGCGCCGACAAACTGATTACTGCGCTTGGAAACATGCCCGCCTGGAACCAGCCGCTAGTTGCGTTATTGTTGCCTGAAAAACCAGAAGTAGCTCATGAGATAGCCAGACACCTTTGCGCACAAAAAGGGTTATATGCGCTGGAATGGCTAAAACTGACGGCCGCCGACAAGCAGGTATTGGCAGAACTGGGAAAATACTATCCAGGACAGCCTGGGCAGGTATTTGATGATTATTACGGTGGTAAAATCTGGTGCGCTACGATACTCAAGGAGCAAGGTGTCGCTGCGCTGGCCCGTTTTGCTCCTTACGCTGCTGGTGACACATGTGGTGAAGTGTTGATGCATGTCAACCACCCGCAGGCACTTACACTACTTATCCATGCAAGCGAGCAGGGAAAGCGTTGCCACGATCGCATGACAAAGGTTTTCGTTCGCTTTCCACATGCAGCGCTGGCGGCATTAGCAGAACTTCTGGCACAAAAAGATGTAAAGCGCTGGCGCATGATGCTAATGACAATGCTTATCTCGCAACCTGCACTAGCAGACCGGGTCATACCCTGGCTATCTACACCCGCAGTTGAAGTGCTGAAATCATGCCTGCAACAACTGACACAGCCCTCAAACCATGCCTGCGCCGATATGCTGCCTGCCGTATTAGTCTCGCCCCCGTGGCTTTCGAAAAAGAAAAAATCTGTAATGTCGGTATTGGATTTCACGCCATTATCGCTGGACTCATGCTGCACATTGACCGAGGCGGCAGAAAAAGAGATTCATGCAGGGCATCGCTGGTACGCACATCAAATAGACATCGGCCAAAAAGAGGATATTCAGGACTACCTGACACGTCTGGGTTTCAATCGCTGGAATAATGGTCACTATATGAAAGCGCCTGATGCTGTTGTAGAGATTTGGCAGAGGGGAGATTATTCCGCGCTGATCGGCGAATTTAAAACCTTCTGGCGCCCCTATCAACGGGAATGGCAGCTTTACATGTTAGTCGCCCTGCCTATCGAAAAAACAGCGCAGGCGTGGAATGTCCTTAGTAAAGAGCCACACGTCGGTGTCGAGTTTGTCATGACGCACCTGCAACTCGCTGGGTTACAGGGTTTTATTCACTCCTTTTCACGCTATCCGCAAGAAGCGCTGCCTGTAGCACAATATTTTGCGGCTATCGAATTAGCGCCACTGATCGCCCGCGCCTTCAACAAACTCAAAACATTACGACAAGACGCCCGCACCTGGCTGTTGAAGTACCCGGAACATGCCATTACCGGCCTGCTGCCTTCGGCGCTCGGCAAATCCGGTGAAGCCCAGGATAACGCCCGCGCTGCCTTGCGTATGCTTACTGAAAACGGTCATCAGCCATTACTGCAAGAAATCGCCCGGCGTTATAACCAGCCGGAAGTAACCGATGCGGTGAACGCTCTGCTTGCGCTCGATCCCTTAGATAATCACCCGACAAAAATCCCCACTCTTCCGGCCTTTTATCAGCCATCGCTCTGGAACCGCCCGGTATTAATAGCAAATGCCCAATCACTGCCAGATAGCGCCCTCCTCCACCTCGGTGAAATGCTCCGCTTCCCTCAGGAAGAGGCGCTGTATCCGGGATTATTGCAGGTGAAAGACGCCTGCACCGCCGACTCACTGGCGGGATTTTCCTGGGGTATGTTTACCGCCTGGCAAGCCGCTGGCTCACCGTCAAAAGAGAGCTGGGCGTTCACTGCGTTAGGCGTTCTCGGCAACGATGATACCGCCCGCAAACTGACGCCATTAATCCGCGCCTGGCCTGGCGAATCCCAGCACAAACGCGCCACCGTTGGGTTGGATATTCTCGCTGCTATCGGCAGCGATATCGCCCTGATGCAGCTTAACGGCATCGCCCAGAAACTGAAATTCAAAGCATTACAGGAGCGGGCAAAAGAGAAAATTGCCGATATTGCCGAGAGCCGCGAGCTCACGGTCGCGGAGCTTGAAGATCGCTTAGCGCCCGATCTCGGTCTGGATGATAACGGTTCGCTGCTGCTGGATTTTGGCCCACGCCAGTTCACCGTCAGCTTTGATGAAACCTTAAAACCTTTTGTGCGTGATGTTTCCGGCAGCCGCCTGAAAGACTTACCTAAACCCAATAAAAGCGATGATGAAACACTGGCAGACGACGCTGTTAACCGCTACAAACTGCTGAAAAAAGACGCGCGTACCGTTGCTGCCCAGCAGGTGGCAAGGCTGGAATCCGCCATGTGCCTGCGCCGCCGCTGGTCGCCGGAAAACTTCCAGCTCTTTCTGGTTGAGCATCCGCTGGTCCGCCACTTAACCCGCCGTCTGATTTGGGGCGTTTATAGCGCCGACAACCAGCTACTGGCTTGCTTTCGCGTGGCTGAAGATAACAGCTACAGCACCGCTGACGATGACCTTTTCACTTTGCCGGAAGGCGATATCTCTATTGGTATTCCTCACATTCTGGAGATATCACCGACGGATGCCGCCGCCTTTGGGCAGCTTTTTGCCGACTATGAACTGTTACCGCCGTTCCGCCAGCTTGACCGTAACAGTTACGCGCTGACAGAAGCCGAGCGCGATGCCAGCGAACTGACCCGCTGGGCAGGCAGAAAATGCCCGAGTGGTCGGGTCATGGGGCTGGCGAACAAAGGCTGGATAAAGGGCGAGCCGCAGGATGCTGGCTGGATCGGCTGGATGATCAAACCCCTGGGGGGCTGGTCGTTAATCATGGAAATCGATGAAGGTTTTGCGGTAGGCATGTCACCAGCCGAACTCAGTGCGGAGCAACTCTTAAGCAAACTGTGGCTATGGGATGGAAAAGCAGAGAATTATGGCTGGGGAAGTCATTCAACTCAGGAAGCGCAGTTCTCCGTACTCGATGACATCACCGCCAGCGAGTTCATTAACGATATTGAAGCTCTGTTTGAATAAGGAAAGCACATGAGCAAGGAACTACCGTGGCTGGCGGATAACGCACAACTGGAACTGAAATATAAAAAAGGCAAAACACCACTCAGCCATCGTCGCTGGCCGGGAGAACCGGTGCCTGTTATCACTGAAAGCCTCATCCAGACACTGGGTGATGAACTTCTGCTACGTGGAGGCAGCAAAGAAAATATTAACTGGCAATATGAGCACTGTTCAGCTGAGTGGCACGCCCCCATCAGACAAGCGATCGCGCTGCTCGGCGAGCATAAGCCGTCAGTATCTCCCTTTACAATGGCGGCACTTATCTGTATCGCAAACAATGACAGTGAGCAGTTGCTGGATGAAATCGTCCAAAAAGAAGGGCTGGAATATGCGACGGATGTGGTGATAGCCCATCAGAGTATTGCGCAGGGCTACCGTACTGATCCATCAATAGTGCATTTAATGACGGTGACTGATGACCAGAGTTATGGCTATCGCTCAGAAACCTATAACGAATTCGATCTGCGACTGCGTAAACACCTTTCCCTGGCGGAAGAAAGCTGCTGGCAACGTTGCGCGGATAAACTCATTGCCGCACTGCCAGGAATACCCAAAGTTCGCCGTCCTTTTATTGCGCTGGTGTTGCCGGAAAAACCAGAAATTGCTAATGAACTCGTAAGTGTTGAAAGCCAGTGGACTCATTTTCATTCTAAGGAATGGTTAAAAGTCGTAGCGACTGACCCTAAAGCGGTGAGAAAACTCGAACGCTACTGGAGCCAGGATATATTTAGCGATCGCGAAGCCAGCTACATGTCGCATGAAAACCGCTTCGGCTACGCGGCCTGCGCCGCCCTTTTGCGCGAACAAGGATTGGCAGCCGTTCCGCGCCTCGCGATGTATGCGCATAAAGAAGATTGCGGCAGCTTGCTGGTGCAAATTAACCATCCGCAGGTCATCCGCACTTTGCTACTAGTTGCCGATAAAAATAAACCCAGCCTGCAACGTGTTGCTAAATTTAGTAAAAATTTCCCCCATGCAACACTCGCCGCACTGGCAGAACTGCTGGCGTTAAAAGAACCACCTGCGCGCCCTGGTTATCCAATCATCGAAGACAAAAAGCTGCCTGCCCAGCAAAAAGCACGCGATGAATACTGGCGTACGCTGTTACAAACGTTAATTACATCGCAGCCACAATTGGCAGAAGACGTCATGCTGTGGTTAAGTATTCAAGCCCGGACAGTACTGAATAGTTATTTATCGGCACCGCCCAAACCGGTTATTGATAGCACCGATAACAGCAATCTGCCTGAAATCCTCGTTTCACCACCGTGGCGTAGTAAGAAAAAAATGACAGCTCCACGTCTTGATTTGGCACCGCTCGAATTAACTCCGCAAGTTTACTGGCAACCAGGCGAACGAGAGAGGCTTGCGGCCACTGAGTCTGCCCGTTATTTCAGCACGGAATCTCTTGCGGAACGCATGGAACAAAAAAGTGGGCGAGTTGTATTACAGGAACTGGGTTTTGGGGATGATGTATGGCTGTTTCTGAATTATATACTCCCCGGAAAACTGGATGCTGCACGCAATTCACTCATTGTTCAGTGGCATTACTACCAGGGGCGGGTTGAAGAGATCCTGAATGGCTGGAACTCCCCGGAAGCACAATTAGCAGAACAGGCGCTTCGCAGGGGTCACGTAGAAGCGTTAATTAACATATGGGAAAATGACAACTACTCACGTTATCGTCCGGAAAAGAGTGTCTGGAACCTGTATTTATTGGCACAGCTGCCACGAGAGATGGCACTGACGTTCTGGCTGCGTATCAATGAGAAAAAATACCTGTTCGCTGGCGAAGACTATTTTCTCAGTATCCTCGGATTGGATGCGCTACCCGGTTTGTTATTGGCTTTTTCGCATCGTCCAAAAGAAACATTTCCGTTAATGTTAAATTTCGGCGCCACCGAACTGGCGCTGCCCGTTGCCCGCGTCTGGCACCGTTTTGCGGGCCAGCGTAATCTGGCACGCCAGTGGATTTTACAATGGCCAGAGCATACGGCTACTGCACTCATCCCTCTTGTCTTCACCAAATCCAGCGACAACAGTGAAGCCGCATTACTTGCCCTGCGTTTACTTTACGAACAAGGATATGGCGAATTGCTGCAAACCGTGGCAAACCGCTGGCAGCGTACAGATGTATGGCCTGCCCTGGAGCAATTACTTAGACAGAGTCCAATAGAGATTTACCCGGCACGCATTCCAAAAGCTCCTGATTTCTGGCATCCGGCAATGTGGTCCAGGCCGCGACTTATCACGAATAATCAGCCTGTTACCGATGACGTTCTGGAAATTATCGGCGAAATGCTGCGCTTTACCCAGGGTGGACGTTTTTATAGCGGGCTGGAACAACTGAAAACGTTCTGCCAACCGCAAACGCTGGCCACTTTTGCCTGGGATCTCTTTACCGCGTGGCAACAAGCTGGCGCCCCCGCAAAAGACAACTGGGCATTTCTGGCGTTAAGTCTCTTTGGCGACGAAAGCACGGCACGGGATCTAACGACACAGATCCTCGCCTGGCCACAAGAGGGCAAATCTGCCCGTGCTGTCAGTGGTCTGAATATACTCACCCTGATGAATAATGATATGGCGCTGATACAGCTGCATCATATATCGCAACGGGCGAAATCCCGCCCCTTACGTGATAACGCGGCGGAATTACTTCAGGTGGTCGCAGAAAATCGCGGGCTAAGCCAGGAAGAGTTAGCGGACAGATTAGTCCCAACACTGGGCCTCGATGATCCGCAGGCGTTGATTTTTGATTTTGGTCCACGGCAGTTTACCGTTCGCTTCGATGAAAACCTCAACCCAGTTATCTACGATCAACAAAACGTTCGCCAGAAAAGTGTTCCCCGGTTGCGCGCCGATGACGACCAACTAAAAGCATCCGATGCACTGGCCCGACTAAAAGGACTAAAAAAAGATGCCACTCAGGTGAGCAAAAACCTGCTCCCACGTCTTGAAACGGCACTACGTACCACCCGACGCTGGTCGCTGGCAGATTTTCATTCTCTCTTTGTTAATCATCCATTTACTCGCCTGGTTACCCAGCAACTGATATGGGGCGTTTATCTGGCAAATGAACCGCGACGTTTACTCAACGCCTTTCGTGTGGCTGCAGAGGGGGAATTCTGCAATGCACAAGATGAGCCAATTGACCTGCCTGCGAACGCCCTGATTGGCATTGCCCACCCGTTAGAAATGACAGCAGAAATGCGCAGTGAATTTGCACTGCTTTTTGCCGATTACGAAATTATGCCGCCTTTTCGCCAGTTGGCGCGGCGCACGGTACTGCTCACACCTGACGAGTCAACCAGTAACAGCCTGACTCGCTGGGAAGGTAAATCCGCTACCGTTGGGCAACTTATGGGAATGCGATACAAAGGCTGGGAGTCAGGCTATGAGGACGCATTTGTCTATGACCTGGGCGCGTACCGGCTGGTCCTTAAGTTTTCACCCGGTTTTAACCACTACAGTGCTGATAGCAAAGCGCTGATGAGCTTCCATTCTCTTCGGGTGTACCGTGACAATAAATCCGTCACTTTTGCCGAACTCGATACGTTTGATTTAAGTGAGGCGTTAAGCGCACCTGACGTCATTTTCCATTAAAACACAGCGGGCAGTGATGCAACTGCCCGTTATCTACACGACTTACCAGCGGGGAAAGCGATGATCGTGCAAAAAGAGCTGGTTGCTATTTACGATTATGAGGTCCCTGTACCTGAAGATCCGTTTTCCTTCAGACTTGAGATCCATAAATGCTCTGAATTATTTACAGGTTCCGTCTATCGACTGGAGCGATTCCGGCTACATCCAACATTTCATCAACGTGATCGAGAAGATGCTGACCCGCTAATAAATGATGCGTTGATTTATATAAGAGATGAGTGTATTGATGAGCGGAAATTACGAGGTGAATCACCTGAAACTGTAATAGCAATTTTTAATCGTGAACTACAGAATATATTCAAACAAGAAATAGAATAATATACTCTAAATAATTCGAGTTGCAGGAAGGCGATAAGCGAGTGAATCCCCAGGAGCTTACTAAAGTAAGTGACTGGGGTGAACGACAAATCCGCATGGAGTGGATTTGAACGCTACTTGTAGCGGCCCCGTAAGGGGTGAGGTCCATGGATGGGCCGAATAACCCGCAGTCGCAGCACATGCAACTTGAAGTATGACGAGTATAGCTTTATTAAAGGGGGAAACGGTATTCCCCCTTAAATGCGTTTCAATTTGCCCGTTACTTCAACAAATCAATCAACCGTAACAGAGCCACTAATAACTCCAGTACGGCAATGAGCACGGTTAACTTTTGTGTCAGCGTGTCCATCCGCTCTCCTTATTAAGGAGCGCAACACCAGTACCTTACCCTTACACTGCCTGTCGATACTGGTTTACGTATGTTGAGTCGCCATGTTGCACTCCGGATCAGGGCACCACCTGCGGCACCACCCGTCCGGTAGCCAGGACTTGAAATTGGTTCGATCCGGCGCAACTTCCCAACAGTCAGGATTATAAATCTCATTATCTTAATTGCAACACGGTCCAGAGGTGGTTATAATTCGTTCGTTGAGATGCCATGTTGCACTATCAGTAACTTAACATCAAAGTAGTAAATAAAAGAACCTGCCTCACCAGCAGGTTTTTTTATTTACTGTGATCTGCTTTCCAGATATTTTCCGCTCAAACAACTAATGCGCCAAACATTTATTGCGCGTAAAATATCGTTTATTTTATTAATACATTTCAGGGATGAATATATGTCACCGCAGAATAATCATCTGCAGCGTCCGCCTGCTGCTGTGTTATACGCCGTTGAACTGGCAAAATTAAAGCAAAATGATAACGCACCTTGCCCGCCCGGTTGGCAGTTAAGTTTGCCTGCAGCCCGTGCTTTTATCCTTGGCGACGAAGCGCAAAATATTAGCCGTAAAGTCGTGATTAGTCCCTCCGCTGTCGAACGTATGTTAGTCACTCTTGCCACCGGACGCGGTTTGATGTTGGTGGGGGAACCGGGTACCGCAAAATCTCTCCTGTCTGAATTACTGGCAACCGCTATTAGCGGCGATGCCGGGTTAACCATCCAGGGCGGCGCATCTACCACCGAAGATCAAATCAAGTACGGCTGGAACTACGCCCTGCTTATCAACCATGGTCCGTCAACGGAAGCGCTGGTCCCTGCCCCGCTTTACCAGGGAATGCGCGACGGCAAAATTGTCCGTTTTGAAGAGATAACGCGTACACCGCTGGAAGTACAAGACTGTCTGTTAGGTATGCTTTCTGACAGGGTAATGACGGTGCCGGAACTCACTGGTGAAGCCAGTCAGCTCTATGCGCGAGAAGGCTTTAATATTATTGCCACTGCCAATACCCGCGATCGCGGCGTCAATGAAATGAGTGCCGCGCTAAAGCGTCGCTTCGATTTTGAAACGGTTTTTCCGATTATGGATTTCGCCCAGGAGCTGGAGCTGGTCGCCAGTGCTTCGGCGCGTTTGCTGGCCCATAGCGGTATTCCGCATAAAGTGCCTGACGCGGTACTGGAGTTACTGGTACGCACTTTCCGCGACTTGCGTGCCAACGGCGAAAAGAAAACGTCAATGGATACACTAACAGCGATTATGTCCACCGCTGAAGCCGTGAACGTGGCCCACGCTGTGGGCGTCCGCGCCTGGTTTTTAGCGAATCGCGCGGGGGAGCCAGCCGACCTGGTGGACTGTATTGCCGGAACCATCGTCAAAGATAACGAAGAAGATCGCGCTCGTCTGCGCCGTTACTTCGAACAGCGTGTCGCCACACATAAAGAAGCTCACTGGCAGGCTTATTATCAAGCCCGCCACCGCCTGCCGTGAGGAAAGATGCATGAGCGAGCCGTTAATTGTCGGCATCCGGCATCATAGCCCGGCCTGCGCCCGGCTGGTGAATTCGCTAATAGAAAGCCAGCGGCCACGATACGTGTTGATTGAAGGCCCGGCTGATTTTAATGACCGGGTAGACGAACTGTTTTTAGCCCACCAGCTTCCGGTAGCTATTTACAGTTATTGCCAGTATCAGGACGGTGCGGCCCCCGGGCGTGGTGCCTGGACGCCATTTGCTGAATTTTCGCCGGAGTGGCAGGCGCTACAAGCCGCACGTCGTATTCAGGCACAAACTTACTTCATTGATTTGCCTTGCTGGGCGCAAGGTGAAGAAGAGGACGATTCGCCTGATACGCAAGAGGAAAGCCAGACCTTGCTGCTGCGTGCCACCCGCATGGATAACAGCGACACCCTGTGGGATCACTTGTTCGAAGATGAAAGCCAGCAAACTGCATTACCCTCTGCACTGGCGCGCTATTTTGCCCAACTGCGGGGCGACTTCCCCGGCGATGCCCTCAATCGTCAGCGCGAAGCCTTTATGGCCCGCTGGATTGCATGGGCGATGCAGCAAAACAATGGCGACGTGTTAGTCGTCTGCGGCGGCTGGCACGCTCCTGCACTGGCAAAAATGTGGCGAGAATGTCCGCAGGAAATTAACAAGCCAGAATTGCCCTCGCTGGCAGATGCCGTTACAGGTTGCTATCTCACGCCATACAGTGAAAAGCGCCTTGATGTGCTGGCTGGATACCTTTCCGGTATGCCTGCCCCGGTCTGGCAAAACTGGTGCTGGCAGTGGGGCTTGCGGCAGGCGGGAGAACAACTGCTAAAAACGGTTCTTACCCGTTTGCGCCAGCACCACTTGCCTGCTTCAACCGCTGATATGGCTGCCGCTCATCTGCATGCGATGGCTCTGGCACAGTTGCGTGGTCATACACTACCGTTACGCACTGACTGGCTGGATGCTATAGCAGGATCGCTGATTAAAGAAGCCTTGAACGCGCCGTTGCCGTGGAGCTATCGCGGAGTTATTCATCCCGATACCGATCCGATTCTGGTTACGTTGATAGACACATTAGCGGGTGACGGATTCGGTAAACTTGCCCCCTCCACGCCACAACCGCCTCTGCCAAAAGATGTCACCTGCGAACTGGAACGTACCGGAATCACTCTTCCGACTGAGCTTACCTTAAATCGCTTTACCTCCGATGGGCTGGCACAAAGTCAGGTGTTACATCGGCTGGCAATACTCGAGATTCCCGGCATTGTGCGCCAGCACGGAAGTACGCTGACGCTCGCAGGCAACGGTGAAGAACACTGGAAATTAACCCGCCCGCTTAGCCAACATGCGGCATTGATTGAGGCCGCCTGTTTTGGTGCCACACTCCAGGAAGCCGCACGCAATAAATTAGAAGCCGATATGCTGGACGCGGGTGGAATCGGCAGTATCACCACATGTCTTAGCCAGGCGGCGTTAGCGGGTCTGGCGTCCTTCAGTCAACAATTACTGGAGCAACTCACATTATTAATCGCCCAGGAAAATCAATTTGCCGAAATGGGCCAGGCGCTGGAAGTGCTATATGCCTTATGGCGGCTGGATGAAATTAGCGGTATGCAAGGCGCGCAGATATTACAAACGACGTTATGCGCGGCTATCGATCGCACGCTGTGGCTGTGTGAATCCAACGGCAGACCGGATGAAAAGGAGTTTCACGCTCACCTGCATAGCTGGCAAGCGTTGTGTCATATCCTGCGCGATCTACATAGCGGTGTGCAGCTCCCCGGCGTTTCTCTTTCTGCGGCGGTGACCTTACTGGAGCGCCGCAGTCAGGCGATTCATGCCCCGGCACTGGATCGCGGTGCGGCTCTTGGCGCACTGATGCGTCTGGAACATCCCAACGCCAGTGCCGAAGCGGCGCTGACGATGCTGACGCAGTTATCCCCGGCACAATCCGGCGAGGCGCTGCACGGTTTGCTGGCGCTGGCCCGCCATCAACTGGCCTGTCAGCCTGCATTTATCGCCGGTTTCAGCAGTCATTTAAATCAACTAAGTGACGCCGATTTTATCAACGCCCTGCCCGATTTACGCGCGGCGATGGCCTGGCTACCGCCACGAGAACGCGGGACGCTGGCGCATCAGGTGCTTGAGCATTATCAACTGGCGCAACTTCCCGTCTCGGCGCTGCAAATGCCGTTGCATTGCCCACCGCAGGCCATTGCACATCATCAACAACTCGAACAGCAGGCACTGGCATCGCTGCAACACTGGGGAGTTTTCCATGTCTGAACTGAATGATCTTCTGACCACCCGTGAGCTACAACGCTGGCGATTGATTCTTGGCGAAGCGGCAGAAACGACGCTTTGTGGACTGGATGACAACGCCCGACAAATAGACCACGCGCTGGAGTGGCTGTACGGGCGCGATCCTGAACGGATCCAGCGTGGTGAACGTTCCGGCGGATTAGGTGGCTCAAATCTCACCACGCCTGAGTGGATCAACAGTATTCACACGCTGTTTCCGCAACAGGTAATTGAGCGGCTGGAAAGCGATGCCGTGCTGCGCTACGGCATTGAAGATGTGGTGACGAATCTCGACGTGCTGGAACGTATGCAGCCTTCTGAAAGCCTGCTACGCGCCGTTTTGCACACCAAACATCTGATGAATCCTGAAGTGCTGGTTGCCGCCCGCCGGATAGTGCGCCAGGTAGTGGAAGAAATTATGGCGCGACTGGCAAAGGAAGTTCGCCAGGCTTTTTCTGGTGTCCGCGATCGCCGCCGTCGCTCATTTATTCCACTGGCGCGTAATTTCGATTTCAAAAGTACTCTGCGCGCCAACCTGCAACACTGGCACCCGCAACATGGCAAGTTGTATATCGAATCCCCCCGCTTTAACAGCCGTATTAAGCGCCACAGTGAACAATGGCAATTGGTCTTACTGGTTGATCAAAGCGGATCGATGGTCGATTCGGTGATCCACTCTGCGGTGATGGCGGCCTGTTTATGGCAGTTACCCGGCATTCGTACCCATCTGGTCGCTTTTGACACCAGCGTGGTTGATCTCACGGCAGACGTTGCCGATCCGGTAGAGTTATTAATGAAAGTACAATTAGGCGGTGGGACCAATATCGCCAGTGCCGTGGAGTATGGTCGGCAACTTATTGAACAACCAGCAAAAAGCATCATTATCCTCGTGAGCGATTTTTATGAAGGGGGTTCATCATCATTGCTGACGCATCAGGTGAAAAAGTGTGTCCAGAGCGGCATCAAAGTGCTGGGACTGGCAGCGCTCGATAGCACCGCAACACCTTGCTATGACCGCGATATGGCCCAGGCGCTGGTTAATGTCGGCGCACAAATAGCCGCGATGACGCCGGGCGAGCTGGCTACCTGGCTGGCGGAGAATCTTCAATCATGAATTCACTACGCCCGGAATTATTAGAACTGACACCACAGGCACTGACGGCGTTAAGCAATGCCGGTTTTGTTAAGCGCAGCCTTAAGGAACTGGAAAATGGCAATGTTCCAGAAATCAGTCATGAAAACGGCGCTTTAATCGCCACCTTCAGTGACGGTGTCCGTACCCAGCTGACGAACGGTCAGGCACTGAAAGAGGCTCAGTGCAGCTGCGGGGCCAGCGGCATGTGCCGCCATCGCGTGATGCTGGTGTTAAGTTATCAACGACTTTGCGCTACCGCCCAGCCCACGGAAAAAGAAGAAGAGTGGGATCCAGCAATCTGGCTGGGAGAGCTGGCAACCCTACCCGATGCCACCCGTAAACGCGCACAGGCGCTGGTCGCTAAAGGCATCACCATTGAGTTGTTCTGTTCGCCAGGAGAGATTCCCTCTGCTCGCTTACCAATGAGTGACGTCCGTTTTTATTCCCGCAGCAGTATTCGCTTCGCGCGCTGTGATTGCATTGAAGGAACACTTTGCGAACATGTCGTGCTGGCGGTACAGGCCTTTGTCCAGGCCAAAGCGCAGCAAACAGAATTTACCCATTTGATCTGGCAGATGCGAAGCGAGCAAGTTGCCGCGAATGATGACCCATTTGCCAGCAACGAGGGCAACGCGTGTCGTCAATATGTTCAGCAATTAAGCCAGGCATTATGGCTTGGCGGCATCAGCCAGCCGCTCATCCATTACGAGGCAGCATTCAACCGCGCATTGCAGGCGGCAGAGACCTGCAACTGGCGCTGGGTGAGTGAATCAATACGACAGCTACGGGCAAGCGTTGATGCCTTCCACGCCCGCGCCAGCCACTACCACGCCGGAGAATGCCTGCGTCAGCTGGCGGCGTTAACCAGTCGCTTGAACAGTGCACAAGAAATGGCGCGCCGCGACAGTGTTGGTGAAATTCCTCCCATGCCGTGGCGCACGGTGGTTGGCGCAGGCATTGCCGGAGAAGCAAAGCTTGATCATCTGCGGCTGGTGTCGCTAGGTATGCGTTGCTGGCAGGATATTGAGCAGTATGGTTTACGCATCTGGTTCACCGATCCCGACACCGGCAGTATTTTGCACCTTTCGCGCAGTTGGCCGAGAAGCGAACAGGAAAACTCACCGGCTGCCACACGTCGGCTGTTTAGTTTTCAGGCTGGCGCACTGGCAGGTGGGCAAATTGTTTCACAAGCCGCGCGTCGCAGTGCCGAAGGCGAGCTGCTGTTAGCTACTCGCAACCGCTTAAGCAGTGTTGTCCCACTGTCGCCTGATGCCTGGCAAATGCTGGGGGCGCCGTTGCGCCAGCCCGGCATTGAAGCTATGCGGGAATACTTACACCTGCGCCCGCCAGTCTGCGTCCGGCCGCTAAATCAGGTGGATAATTTATTTATTCTGCCGGTGGCGGAGTGTATTTCGCTGGGATGGGACAGCAGCCGCCAGACGCTGGATGCGCAGGTGATTAGCGGCGAAGGTGAAAATAATGTGCTGACGTTATCGCTGCCAGCCTCTGCCTGTGCCCCCTTTGCGGTTGAACGCATGGCGGCGCTTTTGCAGCAGACGGATGATCCCGTGAATCTGGTTTCTGGGTTTGTCCGTTTTGTCGACGGGCAGTTAACGCTGGAGCCGCGGGTAATGATGACGCTAACCCGCGCCTGGGCGCTGGACGCTGAAACTGCGCCTGTTGCAGCACTACCTTCTGCCAACGTTCTTCCTGCGCCATCCACAGCGCATCAGTTGCTGATGCGCTGCCAGACATTGCTCATTCAACTGCTACATAACGGTTGGCACTATCAGGAACAAAGCGCTATTGGTCAGGCCGAATTGCTGGCGAATGAACTTACCGCAGTGGGTTTTTATCGGCTGGCGCATGTGTTGGCACAATTGCGTAACCCGGAATGCGATTCAAGGGTAGAAGCATTGAATAACTGTGTTTTACTTTGCGAGCAGTTATTACTGATGCTTGAGTAACAAGGAGGGAAAGATGCTTTTTATTAAGAGTTCTACTCCATTTCCGGACTGCTCAAAACAAGGTATAAAGCATATTCTATAGCGCCCTGGTGAGAGTCACCAGTTTCCTGATTTTGATAAAATGGAGTTTTACATGAAGGCTTTCAACAAGCTGTTTTCCCTCGTTGTTGCATCTGTTCTGGTTTTCTCTCTCGCAGGCTGCGGTGACAAAGAAGAATCTAAGAAATTTAGCGCTAACCTGAACGGTACTGAAATTGCCATTACTTATGTCTACAAAGGCGACAAAGTGATTAAGCAATCTTCAGAAACCAAAATTCAGTTTGCAACCATTGGTGCAACCACCAAAGAAGATGCAGCTAAGAAACTTGAGCCATTAAGCGCCAAATACAAAAACATTCCGGGCGTTGAAGAAAAATTAACCTATACCGATACTTACGCGCAGGAAAATGTAAATATCGATATGGAAAAAGTTGATCTGAAAGCCCTGCAGGGCATTTCCGGTATCAAGATGGGTGATGAAGATACCAGCAAAGGTGTCAGCATGAAGCAGATTGAACTGGTCATGGCTGCTGCTGGTTTTAAAGAAGTGAAATAATCTGTCGGCGGCCATGTTCTTGCATGGCCGCCATGCCCGTCTTAGCTTTTCTTCACATGCTGGCGCGCTGCCAGTCCACGCAGAAAATAACGCAAGAATTGATCGCCGCATTCGCGGAAGTTTTTATGATCCGGGGCACGCATCATTGCAGTAATTTCCGGCATGGAAACGCGGAACTGCTGTTCGGTCAGGATCGCCAGAATGTCATCGGTTTTAAGCGAAAACGCGATGCGTAATTTTTTCAGCACGATGTTGTTATTAATGCGACGTTCCGGCTCCAGTGCCGGAGCAGACTCATCCTTGCCGCGTTTTTCGTAAATCAAACCATTCAGGAATGAAGACAAAACAATGTCCGGACAACGCTGAAAACCCTCTTCGTCTTCTTTACGTAGCCAGACGGCGATCTGTTCCGCGGTGGCTTCAACATTAGCCAGCGCCAGGATACGCACCAGGTCATTATTGTTGGCTTTCAAAATGTAGCGCACGCTGCGCAGAATATCGTTACTTAGCATGAGGCCTTCGGGTGTAAATGAGGCAAAAAGCCATTTTAGCAGTCTTTTACAGGCCAATCGCCTCTTTTAAACTTTTCAGATAACGGCGGCTGACAGGGACGGTTAATCCATTACGCAAAATCAACTCAGCCTGACCGTTATCTTCCAGGCGAATCTCCTGTAAATGCGCGAGGTTAACCAGATACTGTCGATGGCAGCGCAGTAGCGGTGTGCGGCTCTCCAGCGTGCGCAAAGTTAATTCTGTGAAGCCCTCTTTCCCTTCCTGGCTGATAACGTAAACACCGCTCATTCGACTACTAACAAACGCCACGTCTTTCATTTGCAGCAAATAAATACGACTATGACCGGTACAAGGGATAAATTTCAGCGCCTGCTGATTTTCCGGTAACAGCGAAACATCCTGCTTGCTGCGCTCCTGTCGCAAACGCACCAGTGTTTTCTCCAGCCGCGCTTCATCAATCGGCTTCAATAGATAATCAAAGGCATGTTCTTCAAAGGCTTTTATAGCGTATTCGTCAAACGCGGTGAGAAAAACAATATACGGGCGATGTTCCGGGTCAAGCATGCCCACCATTTCCAGACCGCTGATACGCGGCATCTGGATATCGAGAAACAGCACATCCGGGCGCAGTTTATGCACCGCGCCGATCCCTTCTACGGCGTTTGAACATTCGCCGACAATTTCAATATCACTCTGCTCCTGCAGAAACACACGCAGGTTTTCCCGAGCTAACGGTTCATCATCAACAATTAAGACTTTAATCATGCCTCATCCCTCCATGGCAGTCGTAACGTTATTCGGGTGTAACTATCAGGCTCACAGGCGACGCTTATCCCATAGTCATCGCCAAACCGTTCACGTAAACGCTTATCCACCAGATTCATCCCCAGCCCGCTGGCATTGGTTGCCGGTTGATACAAACCGGCATTGTCTTCGATCTCCAGCATTAAATGTTGCCCCTCACGTCGGGCGCTAATTGCCACTCTCCCCGTATCCAGGAGTTGTGATGTCCCATGTTTAATGGCGTTTTCCACTATCGGTTGTAGGGTAAACGCGGGCAATTGCTGCTGAGATAACGCCTCCGGAATAGAAATGTTGACCTGCAACCGAGACTGGAAGCGCGCCTTTTCAATTTGCAGATAAGCATTCACATGTTCAATTTCGTCGGCGAGAGTAACAAACTCCGAGGGCCGCTTTAAGTTTTTGCGGAAAAAAGTGGAAAGATACTGCACCAGCTGACTGGCCTGTTCGCTGTCACGGCGGATCACGGCTTTGATGGTGTTAAGCGCATTAAACAAAAAATGGGGATTGACCTGGGCGTGAAGCAGTTTGATCTCTGACTGGGTGAGCATCGCTTTTTGCCGCTCATACTGCCCGGCGAGGATCTGCGCCGAAAGCAGTTGTGCAATCCCCTCCCCCAGCGTGCGGTTGATCGAGCTGAACAGCCGATTTTTAGCTTCATACAATTTGATGGTACCCATCACCCGCTGATTTTCACCACGCAGAGGGATCACCAGCGTTGAGCCTAACTTGCACTGCGGATGCAAAGAGCAACGGTAGGGCACTTCGTTGCCATCGGCGTAAACCACTTCTCCGGTTTCAATGGCTTTTAAGGTATAAGCCGAAGAAATCGGTTTGCCGGGTAAATGATGGTCGTCGCCAATACCAGTAAAAGCCAACAGTTTCTCGCGATCGGTAATCGCTACCGCGCCAATATCCAGCTCCTGATACAGCACCTGGGCCACCTTCATGCTGTTCACTTCGTTAAAGCCCTGGCGCAAAATGCCTTCCGTCGAGGCCGCAACTTTCAGCGCGGTAGCGGAAAAAGCCGAGGTGTATTTTTCAAACATCGCGCGCTTATCGAGCAAAATGCGCATAAACAGCGCCGCGCCCACGGTGTTGGTTACCATCATCGGCGCAGCGATATTACTCACCAGACGCACCGCATCTTCATAAGGCCGGGCAATCGCCAGGATGATCAGCATTTGCACCATTTCCGCGACGAACGTGACGGCACCAGCGGTAATGGGGTTAAAGACTTTATCGGTACGCCCGCGGCGGATCAGGATGCTATGTACCAGCCCGCCGAGCAATCCTTCGACGATCGTCGAGATCATGCAACTCAGCGCAGTCATGCCCCCCATCGAATATCGATGTAGACCGCCGGTCAGACCAACCAGTCCGCCCACTACCGGACCACCGAGTAAGCCGCCCATTACCGCGCCTATGGCCCGGGTATTGGCAATAGAGTCGTCGATGTGTAACCCGAACCAGGTGCCCATGATGCAGAAGATGGAAAAGACGATATAGCAGAGAAATTTGTGCGGCAGACGAACTGTGACCTGCATTAACGGTATGAATAATGGCGTTTTACTCATCAACCACGCAATAACCAGAAAAACGCACATCTGCTGAAGCAGCAGCAACACCAGATTAAAATCGTACATACCCGCAAACCACACGTCCCTTTAAAACGCGTAACATACATTGCTCGCGTTCAACTTTCTTTGAACTGTTGCAGAAAAATGAAAAATCGTGAGTACGATCACTCAAAACAACCTGGCAAAAACAAAATCATCCTAATCGAGATCAAAAAACGGCCAAAACTACCTGGTTCATAAAAGAACGTCTACAGTTATGCTGGGACCTCGCAAGCAAGGGTGGGACGATGGCGCTTTACACGATTGGTGAAGTGGCGTTGCTTTGTGATATCAACCCTGTCACGTTACGCGCGTGGCAGAGGCGTTATGGGCTGTTAAAACCGCAGCGCACAGACGGCGGTCATCGCCTGTTCAACGATGCCGATATCGACCGGATCCGGGAGATCAAACGCTGGATCGACAACGGTGTGCAGGTCAGCAAAGTTAAAATGCTACTCAGTAATGAGAATGTTGATGTGCAGAACGGCTGGCGCGATCAGCAAGAAACTCTGCTTAGTTACCTGCAAAGTGGCAACCTGCAAAGTCTGCGAATGTGGATCAAAGAGCGTGGTCAGGATTATCCCGCCCAGACGCTCACCACACATCTGTTCATTCCTCTGCGCCGACGGCTTCAGTGCCAACAACCGACTCTCCAGGCACTGCTGGCGATTCTGGACGGCGTACTGATCAACTACATCGCCATTTGCCTGGCTTCGGCACGTAAAAAACAGGGCAAAGATGCGCTGGTGGTTGGCTGGAATATTCAGGATACCACTCGTCTGTGGCTGGAGGGCTGGATTGCCAGTCAACAAGGATGGCGCATTGATGTCCTCGCCCACTCGCTCAATCAACTACGCCCTGAACTGTTCGAAGGCCGTACATTGCTGGTGTGGTGCGGTGAAAATCGAACCTCCGCCCAACAGCAGCAACTCACCAGTTGGCAGGAACAAGGGCATGATATTTTCTCACTCGGCATTTAATGATTCGTTAACAAATGCGCTTTACTGTACAATCCTTTCGTTAACATAAGGAGTGCATTATGCGCATAGCTAAAATTGGGGTTATCGCCCTGTTCCTGTTTATGGCGTTAGGCGGTATCGGTGGCGTAATGCTCGCAGGTTATACCTTTATTTTGCGTGCTGGCTAAGCGCCTGCACCAGCCGTTCAAACAGGCGGTCTACGATGATCGCCGCCAGTGCCACCAGTAACGCCCCCTGAATCACATAAGCGGTATTAAATCCGCTAAGCCCGATGATGATGGGCGTACCCAGCGTACTGGCCCCAACCGTTGAGGCAATGGTCGCCGTGCCAATGTTGATAATTACTGAAGTCCGCACGCCCGCCAGAATCACCGGCGCTGCCAGCGGTAACTCGACTTTGCGCAGTCGCTGACTACGGCTCATTCCCATGCCTTTGGCAACTTCGGTCACGCTGGCATCAATCGATCCCAACCCGGCAAGTGTCGCCTGCAAGATGGGGAGCACGCCGTAAAGGATCAGCGCGATAATCGCCGGTTGCTGGCCAAACCCAATCACCGGAATGGCAATCGCCAGCACCGCGACGGGCGGAAAAGTCTGCCCAACGGCGGCAATAGTTTCCACCATCGGGCGAAATTCCGCGCCCCACGGGCGAGTGACAGCAATTCCGGCACCAGTGCCAATGATCACCGCAAATAAACTCGAAATTCCCACCAACCAGAAATGAGCCAGTGCCAGAGCTGCAAAACTTTCTTGTTGATAAACGGGTCGTGGCAGTTGTGGGAACAAGGCAGCAAACAGCGGCTGGCTGTAAGGCAGCCAGAAGATCAGTGCCACAAACAGAGCAATGAGCCAGAACAGCGGATCGCGCAATATCTTCATTCGATTACGCCTCCACCAGCAGATCCTGAAAATGCAGCGTGCCGCAAGGCTGGCCCTGCGTGTTGACCACCGGCAGCACTTCGCATCCCCGCGCAACAAACAGGGAGAGCGCATCGCGTAGCGTCATCTCTTCTGCCAGCGCCTCACCTTCAGCCCGTTCTTCGCGGCGCACGTAATCTGCCACACTACGTAACGAAAGCAGGCGCACACCCAGTTCACTACGCCCAAAAAACTGGCGGACAAAATCGTTTGCCGGACGAGTCAGCATCGCCAGCGGATTGCCCTGCTGCACCACTTCACCGTGATCCATTAACACCAGATGTTCTGCCAGCCGTAGTGCTTCATCAATATCATGAGTGACCAGCACAATGGTGCGCCCCAGCAAACGGTGAATGCGCGTCATCTCTTGTTGCAACGCGCCGCGCGTTACCGGGTCCAGCGCGCCAAAGGGTTCATCCATCAGTAAGACTTGCGGATCGGCAGCCAACGCGCGCGCCACTCCCACACGTTGCTGCTGACCGCCGGAAAGCTGATGCGGATAACGCTCACGCAAATTCGGTTCCAGCCCCAGTAACACCATTAGTTCGTCGATACGATCGTCAATCCGCGCCCGCGACCATTTTTGTAATTGCGGCACGGTGGCGATGTTTTGCGCCACGCTCCAGTGGGGAAACAGGCCAATAGATTGAATGGCATAGCCCATCCGGCGGCGCAACTCCAGCACTGGCAGCGAACGAATTTCTTCTCCGGCAAAGCGGATCACTCCGCTGTCATGCTCCACCAGGCGGTTAATCATTTTCAGGGTGGTGGATTTACCGGAGCCAGATGTACCGATCAGCACCGAAAAACTCCCTTCCTGAAAATTGAGATTGAGATCGTTAACGGCTTTTTGTGCGCCGAACAGTTTGCTTACATGGCTAAATTCAATCATTACGTTTCACCTTCAGCAGTGCGATAAGCAAATCGAACAGCGCGTCGATCAGCACCGCCAGTACAATTACCGGGCTCACCCCCAGCAACACTAAATCAATGGCACTGCTTAACAGCCCCTGGAAAACCAACGCCCCAAAGCCACCCGCACCAATTAACGCCGCAATCACCGCCATACCGACGGTCTGCACCATCACCACCCGCAGGCTGCGCAGAAATACTGGCAGCGCCAGCGGTAACTGGACATGCAGGAAACGCTGCGCCCCGCTCATACCCATCGCTGTGGCGCTCTCCAGCACATCACGCGGGATCTGGTTCAAGCCGACTATCACGCCGCGCACCAGAGGCAGCAAAGCATAGAGCACCAGCGCTATCAGTGCGGGCGTCATGCCTGTTCCTGCCACACCAAGCGTACCCAGCAACGGAAAGGCAGTAACCAGCGCGGCAAGCGGCGCAATCAACAGGCCAAAAAGCGCCACCGAAGGCACGGTCTGAATGACATTGAGCAGAGAAAAAATCGCCCCCTGCCGCGCAGTGGAAAAGTAGCACCAGACGCCCAGCGGCACGCCAATCACTAACGCAGGCAGCACCGCACCAAACAGCAGGGTCAGATGTTGCGCCAGCGCGTCATCGAACACATCCTGACGGTTGGCGTATTCTTTCATTAGCGAGAGATCGTTAAGTGTACCGGAGAACAGTAACCAGAGCGGAATGATGGCAATCTGCATATGCAACAACCAGCGCCACAGCGGATGCGTGGAAATTCGGCGGATGGCATCGCTACAGGCCAGCAATGCCAGCGCCGCAGCCAGCCAGAAACCACTGCCGAGGCTGGTTCGCGCCAGCGCACTGCCATTTTGCGCCAGTTGTGTCGCCGCCTTTCCAGCTCCCCACACCAGCAATACGAAGACGAATTGCGCCAGAATGAGTGCAAAAATGCTGCCTTTTCTACCGGGAATAAAACAGGCAGTCAGCCAGGCGCAACCAACGCCCACCAGCATCCAGATCGTTTGTGGCCACAGTTGCCAGAGATAACGTCCCTCACCAGAGACTAACCTGTTAGGTGCATAGCTGATAAACGGCAGCGCCGCTGCGATTGCCGTCAGCAACAGCAGCAGCGCCAGAACAGGATTAATACGTAGATAAGACACGGGAAATTACTTCGTCCACCCTTTTTGTTTCAGATAGTCGGCAGCCACTTTTTTGGCATCCAGTCCTTCAACGGCAATGCTGGCATTCAGTTTTTGTAACGTTTTTTCATCGAGGCTGGCGAAGACTGGCTGTAGCCACTGTGCCATTTGCGGATACTCTTTCAACACCGACTCACGCACCACTGGCGCAGGCGCGTAGATAGGTTGCACGCCTTGCGGATCGCTTAAGGTTTGCAGCCCCAGCGCCGCGACCGGGCCGTCAGTGCCGTAAGCCATTGCGGCATTAACGCCAGAGGTTTGCTGGGCAGCGGCTTTGATCGTCACCGCCGTGTCGCCACCGGCCAGTGACAGCAACTGATCCTGATCGAGTTTAAAGCCATAGGCTTTTTCAAAAGCGGGTAACGCATCGGCGCGTTCGATAAACTCTGCCGAGGCTGCCAGTTTGAAGGTGCCGCCCTCTTTCAGATAACGGCTCAGGTCGGCAAGCGAAGTGAGTTTGTTTTTCTCTGCCACATCCTGGCGCACGGCGATGGTCCAGGTGTTATTCGCAGGCGCGGGCGTCAGCCAGATTAACTTGTTTTGCTCCGCATCGAGCTTTTTGACTTTCTCGTAGCCCTGCCCGGCATTTTTCCACGCTGCATCGTTTTCATCTTTAAAGAAGAAAGCACCATTGCCGGTATATTCCGGATAGATATCCAGTTCGCCGGAAGTAATTGCCCCGCGCACCACGGGTGTCGTTCCCAACTGGACTTTATTCACCGTCGGTACGCCGTGGCTTTCGAGTACCTGCAAGATGATGTTGCCGAGTAGTGCGCCTTCAGTATCGATTTTCGAACCGACTTTAACGGGGGAAGCCGCCTGTAGCGGCAGGCTCACAGCTGCCAACATAACCAGTGAACCCGCCCAGAGCTTTGAGAGTGGCATGATGCTTTCCTCATTCTTTTACTGTTGTTTTCAGCGAATTAAGAGAAAAGCATAGTTGATAATGGCGGGGTTAGCCTGAGCGGAAGGATTCAGTTGCAGAATCAGATAAATACTTAAAGGGCATATCTTGCCCGGTGTATCTTGCCGGATGCGGCGCTACAAAGGGTGAAAATTAAACAAGTTGCAAACACACCCTGTAGGCCTGATAAGCGCAGCGCATCAGGCAAAGGGCGCAAATTTCGCGCCCTTACTAAAGCATTACAGCAACTCAAACTCGCCTTTCTTAACGCGTGCGGAATCAGTGCCGATAAAGACATTGAACTTACCAGGCTCGGCATCATACTTCATCTGCTGATTCCAGAACTTCAGCGCCTCAATATCGATTGGGAAGCTGACGGTCTGAGTTTCGCCCGGTTTCAGGGTGATTTTCTCAAAACCTTTCAGCTGCTTCACCGGACGACTCATGGAAGCCGTCACATCCTGCAGGTACATCTGAATCACCGTTGCCCCTTCGCGTTTTCCGGTGTTCGTCACCTGCACGCTGGCGGTCACTTTACCGTCACGCTTCATGGTCGGCGCAGAAAGTTTCACATCAGAGACGGTAAAAGTGGTGTAGCTCAGACCATAGCCGAACGGATAAAGCGCCCCGTTAGCTTCGTCAAAATAGCGCGAAGTGTATTTGTTCGGCTTGTCGGCATTATACGGACGACCGGTATTCAGATGGCTGTAGTAAACCGGGATCTGCCCGACAGAACGCGGGAAGGACATCGGCAGCTTACCGGACGGGTTGTAATCACCAAACAACACATCGGCAATCGCATTACCCCCTTCCGTACCCGCAAACCAGGTTTCCAGAATCGCGTCGGCCTGCTGATCTTCTTTCACCAACGCCAGCGGGCGACCGTTCATCAGCACCAGCACCAGCGGTTTTCCGGTGGCTTTCAGCGCCGCAATCAAATCGCGCTGGCTTTGCGGAATAGTGATATCGGTCCGGCTGGAGGCTTCGTGCGCCATCCCCTGGGCTTCACCGACCACAGCCACCACCACATCAGATTGTTTCGCCGTCTGCACCGCTTCATCAATCATCTCTTGGGCAGAACGAGGATCGACTTTGACTGCTTCTTCATACTGATTCAGGAAATCGATAATACCTTTGTCACTGGTGACGTTCGCCCCTTTGGCATACAGCACCTTGCCGTTTTCCCCGACGGCATTTTTAATCCCGGTCAGTACAGTCACGGATTGATCGGCAACACCAGCTGCGGACCAGCTGCCCATCACGTCACGTTTGCTGTCCGCCAGTGGACCAACCACCGCAATGGTTGCCGACTTTTTCAGCGGCAGAGTTTCAAGGCGGTTTTTCAGCAACACCAGGCTTTCGCGCGCTACTTCACGTGCTTCTTTGCGGTGCAGGCGGCTTTCGGCATTGGTATCAACCGGGTCAGACTCTTTCGGACCAAGATGGCTGTATGGGTCGTTAAATAACCCCATATCATATTTAACGTTCAGTACATGGCGGGCAGCGTCGTCCAGCTCTTCCATCGTCACTTTGCCGGACTTGATCAACCCAGGCAGATACTTCGAGTAATACTCGTCACTCATGCTCATGTTGATCCCGGACTTAAGCGCCACGCGCACCGCATCTTCCGGGTCTGCCGCCGTGCCATGTTTAATCAGCTCTTTGATTGCACCGTGATCGGAAACCGTGATGCCTTTAAAGCCCCACTGGTCGCGCAGAACATCTTTCAGCAGCCAGGAATCAGAAGTTGCAGGCGTGCCGTTGAGTGAGTTCAGCGCCACCATCACCGCGCCGCTGCCTGCGTCCAGCCCCGCTTTGTACGGCGGCATATAGTCATTAAACAGGCGCTGCGGGCTCATATCGACGGTGTTGTACTCTTTACCGCCTTCAACCGCACCGTAAGCAGCAAAGTGTTTGACGCTGGTCATCACCGAGTAGCGATCTGCCGGGCTTTTACCCTGCATCGCTTCAACCATGGTTTTACCCATAATTGAGGTGAGATAGGTATCTTCACCAAAACCTTCGGAAGCGCGACCCCAGCGAGGATCGCGCGAGACATCGACCATCGGCGCCCAGGTCATGTTCAGGCCATCGTCCGCCGCTTCATAAGCTGAAACGCGCCCGACGGTTTTCACTGCGTCGAGGTTAAAAGAGGACGCCAGACCGAGGCTAATCGGGAAAACTGTGCGCTGACCGTGCAGCACGTCGTAGGCAAAGAAGAGAGGAATTTTCAGGCGGCTCAGTTCCATCACTTGATCCTGCATGGCGCGGATATCCTGACGGGTTACGGTATTAAAAATCGCTCCAACCTGCCCGTCTTTGATCATCTCGCGGATCGCCTCTTTCGGGTTATCCGGACCAACGCTGATTAAACGCAGCTGACCAATTTTCTCATCGACCGTCATTTTCTTGAGCAGCTCGGTGACGAACGCATCCCGCGCTTCGGGCGTTAATGGATGGTTGCCGAATAAATCATCCGCCAGTGCTGGCTGTAGGGCCAGACTCACCGCGATACCTACTGAACATAGCCATTTCATGTGGATTATTCTTCCTCTGTTGCCCGACGTGGCAGCGAAAATGGTGCAAAAGCGGTAGTTTGCCATAACCCTGATAGAGAGAGAAAAAGAAAGCTCAGTTTATTGTCTGAATTTTCAAAATATTCACTCGCTGAATTGTCATACAAGGCGCTATTCTAGTTTGTGATGTTTTTTCGCCACCACAAGGAGTGGAAAATGTCTTCCATGACAACAACTGATAATAAAACCTTTTTGAATGAACTTGCCCGTCTGGTCGGTTCTTCATACCTGCTCACCGATCCCGCAAAAACGGCCCGCTATCGCAAGGGCTTCCGCTCCGGTCAGGGTGACGCGCTGGCCGTTGTTCTTCCAGGCTCGCTACTGGAATTGTGGCGAGTACTGAAAGCCTGCGTCACCGCCGACAAAATTATTCTGATGCAGGCCGCCAATACGGGTCTGACCGAAGGCTCGACACCAAATGGTAACGATTATGATCGCGATATCGTGATCATCAGCACCCTGCGCCTCGACAAGCTGCATGTTCTCGGTAAGGGCGAACAGGTGCTGGCGTATCCTGGCACTACGCTCTATTCGCTGGAAAAAGCCCTCAAACCATTAGGCCGTGAACCGCACTCGGTGATTGGTTCGTCGTGTATAGGCGCATCGGTCATCGGCGGTATCTGTAACAACTCCGGCGGCTCACTAGTGCAGCGTGGTCCGGCGTATACCGAAATGTCGTTGTTTGCACGCATTGATGAAAACGGCAAACTGACGCTGGTCAACCATCTGGGGATTGATCTGGGCGAAACGCCGGAGCAGATCCTCAGCAGGCTGGATGACGATCGCATCAAAGAGGATGATGTGCACCACGATGGTCGCCACGCCCACGATTATGACTATGTTCATCGCGTGCGTGATATCGAAGCCGACACACCTGCACGTTATAACGCCGATCCGGATCGCCTGTTTGAATCCTCCGGTTGCGCCGGAAAACTGGCCGTCTTCGCCGTGCGTCTCGACACCTTTGAAGCGGAAAAAAATCAGCAGGTGTTTTATATCGGCACCAACCAGCCGGACGTGCTGACCGAAATCCGCCGCCATATTCTGGCTAATTTCGAAAATCTGCCGGTTGCCGGGGAATACATGCACCGGGATATCTACGATATCGCGGAAAAATACGGCAAAGACACCTTCCTGATGATCGACAAACTAGGCACCGACAAGATGCCGTTATTCTTTAACATCAAGGGACGTACCGATGCGATGCTGGAGAAGGTGAAGTTCTTCCGCCCACACTTTACCGATCTCGCAATGCAGAAATTCAGTCATTTGTTCCCCAGTCATTTGCCACCGCGCATGAAAAGCTGGCGCGATAAATATGAACATCATCTGCTGTTAAAAATGGCGGGGGATGGCGTGGGCGAAGCAAAATCCTGGCTGGTAGATTTTTTCAAACAGGCCGAAGGCGATTTCTTTGTCTGTACGCCGGAAGAAGGCAGTAAAGCGTTTTTACACCGTTTCGCGGCGGCAGGCGCAGCGATACGTTATCAGGCCGTGCATTCCGATGAAGTCGAAGACATTCTGGCGCTGGATATTGCTCTGCGGCGTAATGACACCGAGTGGTATGAACATCTGCCGCCGGAAATCGACAGCCAGCTGGTGCATAAGCTCTATTACGGGCATTTTATGTGCTACGTCTTCCACCAGGATTACATCGTTAAGAAAGGCGTGGATGTGCATGCGCTGAAGGAACAGATGCTGGAATTGTTACGCCAGCGCGGCGCGCAATATCCTGCCGAGCATAACGTCGGTCATTTGTATAAAGCACCGGAGACGCTGCAAAAGTTTTATCGTGAAAACGATCCAACTAACAGTATGAATCCGGGGATCGGTAAAACCAGTAAGCGGAAAAACTGGCAAGAAGTGGAGTAAATACGGCTGGATGCCTGATGCGCAAGCATCGCATCAGGCACTGCACAATCGAATGCCGGATGCGGCGTGAACGCCTTCTCCGGCCTACGGGCAAGCAAACTTAATCGTTCTGTGCCGTCTGCCCTGCCGCCGCCATCTGGGCGGCTTTTTGTTTTTTATAACTCAACGCCGCAGCCGGAACGGGCATCACTTTGCCGGTTTCAATCCATGTTCGCAGGCGGCTGGCATCGGCAAAATGGGTATATTTGCCAAACGCATCCATCACCACCAGCGCCACTGGTTTATTATTGAAAACCGTGCGCATCACCAGGCAATGCCCTGCGGCATTGGTAAAGCCCGTTTTGGTTAGCTGGATATTCCAGTTATCGCGATACACCAGATGGTTAGTATTGCGGAATGGCAGCGTATACGACGGATTAGAGAAGGTCGCCATATCTTCACGGGTGGTACTTAACTGACCGATCAACGGATATTGTTTGGTAGCAATCAACAATTTGGTCAGATCACGGGCAGTCGAAACGTTATGCACTGATAGCCCGGTCGGTTCAACGAAGCGCGTGTTATTCATCCCGAGAGCTTTTGCTTTCGCATTCATTGCTTTAATAAATGCGTTATAACCGCCAGGATAATGATGTGCCAGGCTCGCCGCCGCGCGGTTTTCCGAAGACATCAACGCCAGCAGCAGCATATCTTTACGGCTGATTTCACTGTTCAGTCGTACGCGCGAATAGACCCCTTTCATCTCCGGCGTCTGGCTGATGTCTACTTTTAGTTTCTCATCCAGCGGCAGTCGTGCATCCAGCACAACCATCGCAGTCATTAATTTGGTGATTGAGGCAATCGGACGCACCAGATCCGGGTGGTTCGAATAGATCACTTTGTTGGTATTAAGATCAACAATCATCGCGCTACCGGAAGCAATTTCCGGCTGCGAAGCAGTGGTAGCGGCTGCCGTTTTCGCAGCGGCCTGCGGTGCAAAAGGCACAGCCAGCATCAGGGCCAGGCTAAATAAAGAAACTCGAAATTTCGGCATGATGAGCATTCAAATAGTGGTTCACGCGCACGGGTTGCGCACCGCCGGAGTAAGGATTTACTGAGGCTAGCGAAGCCATCATAACGAGCAAAAAGTGCGGTCGTCAAAGGAGAATCGTGAGGAAATGCTGCATTGCTGACATTTACGCCAGCAATGCAACGCAAAAGAACTTTCTAGAACAGACGATAACCGTACCCCCAAAGTATGACGGTAAGGGCGAGCAGGACTTCCAGTACCAGCACACCAATCGCCAGTGTCGAACTGGAGAAGCTAAGACCTTCCTCTTTGTTGATATTCAGGAAGCTTGGAATACCGAGATAAAGCAGATACCCCGTGTAAAACAGCGCCACCGTGCCAACCAGAGCACACAGCCAGACCAGCGGGTAAAGCGCTACCAGACCGCTTAGAAACAGCGGCGTCGCGACGTATCCCGCGAAGACCATACAGTGCGCAAGCGACGGGCGCTGTGGGTAATTGCGCGCCATCCACCAAATGACCCGCCCCATCACCGCGACCCCAGCCAGCATCACGCCATAAAACAAGACAGCCAACGCCAGTCCGGTAAACCAGGATAACTTCAGGATAGTGCCATCGCCAAAATTCCAGCCGATTTGCGTGGTGCCAATGAAGGCGCAAATCACCGGAATCGCCGCCATCAGCAAAACGTGGTGGGTGTAGTGGTGAGAAATCGTTTCGTTTTCACGATTAATTACCTGCATTTCACGATCGGGATGGGAAAACAGTCCCCAGACATGGCTCATACTGCCCCCTTGTTGTGAGTTCATGAACCTGACAGTTCAAGTATAAGTCAGCTTGTGATTATTTTTTGCGCGATCACTAAATTAGTGCACTGCCCTGCGGGGCTTTTTCTGCATGAATGATTTACTGGGTGTATGCTTACAGGCAACCAGAGGGAGACAGACTGACCTATGGATATTAATACGCTTATTTCACAATATGGTTATGCCGCGCTGGTACTTGGCAGTCTGGCTGAAGGTGAAACCGTCACCTTGCTCGGTGGTGTTGCCGCGCATCAGGGGCTGCTGAAATTCCCGTTGGTGGTACTTTCCGTAGCACTTGGCGGCATGATTGGCGACCAGGCGCTGTATCTGTGCGGGCGGCGGTTTGGCGGCAAGCTGTTACGACGTTTCTCAAAACATCAGGACAAAATTGAACGGGCGCAGAAGCTGATCCAACGTCATCCGTATCTGTTTGTTATTGGTACACGTTTTATGTATGGCTTTCGGGTGATTGGTCCGACGCTGATTGGCGCTAGTCAGCTACCGCCGAAAATATTTCTACCGCTGAATATTCTCGGCGCATTTGCCTGGGCGCTGATTTTTACCACCATTGGCTACGCAGGTGGCCAGGTGATTGCGCCGTGGTTGCACGAACTTGACCAACATTTGAAGCACTGGGTTTGGTTGATTCTGGTTGTGGCTCTGGTGGTTGGTGTTCGCTGGTGGCTGAAACGGCGCGGGAAATGAAACGCCGGTGAGGTCCAACGTTTCTCTGCTTAATACTTGATAAATGAGACATCAACCGCGTTTGTAGCCCCCGCCCAGCGCACTGGTGAGTTGAATGGAGGCATCCAGCCATTGCCCTTGCAAAAGCAGGCCGTTGGCTCGTTCGCGAAGCGCCGGAATTCTGGCTTCACTGACGCGGGAACCCGCGATGATGCCCGCGTTAAATCGCGCCTGTGCCAGCCCCACCACACGCATGCCATCGCGCTCAATTTGTGCCTGATGCTGGTTTTTCTCTGCCAGTATCTGCACCTGACTCGCCGCCCGCGCCACATCGTTCACCGCCTCGACCACTGCTTTGTTGTAGTTGGCAATCGACAAGTTGCTTTCGGCTTTCGCAATATCAAGATTGGCATTAAGTCTGCCGCTGTCGAATATTGGCAATGTCAGCCCCGCCGTGACGCCCATCTGTTGGGCGGAGCTACGAAAAAGATCGCTTAAATGCAAAGCATCCTGTTGCAGGAAGGCCATCAGATTGATGTCGGGATAAAATGCCGCTTTTGCTGCGTCGATGGTACTTAACGACGACTCGACATACCAATGCGCCGCCTGCAAATCTGCCCGCCGGGCCAGCAAGGAATATCCCAGTTCATCAGGAAGCTGGCTTGCCACTTTCGGCAACGTGACCGGATGCAGCTTCAATGCGCTTTTCTGATGGTTGGTGAGCGCACTTAATCGCGCCTCGATAATTTTCATTTTACCCGCGACATCGTTGAGCTGTTGCTGGGTTTTACTGGCATTAATATCGGTTTCCACACCTTCAACCGAAGAGGTAATTCCACGCTGATAGAGATGGCGATCGGTCGCAATAATGGTGTTCTGCTCTTTTTCGATTTGCAGCAAAACCGTGTTCAACGCCGCCTGAGTTT
Organism: Escherichia sp. E4736; assembly: GCF_005781225.1. Taxonomy (NCBI): domain Bacteria; kingdom Pseudomonadati; phylum Pseudomonadota; class Gammaproteobacteria; order Enterobacterales; family Enterobacteriaceae; genus Escherichia; species Escherichia sp. E4736. The sequence continues at coordinate 202,410 of NZ_VATT01000014.1, forward strand.
GCCAATCCCAGTACAAACGGGCCACGCTGCCAGCCAGCAATTGCCGGGTCTGCTCACGTTCCGCCACCCGAGCTTTTACTGAACCGAGGCGAGCAGTAACTTCCGCCCGATTCTTTCCCCAAATATCAAGATGCCAGCCCGCCGTTAAACCAAAAGTACCGTTGGTATACCACGGCCCCGTGGTACCGGCAGCAGGATCGTTCAGGGCAAACGGCCCCATTAACCCTTCAGCCGACATTTTTTGCCGTTGCATATCCGCAGAAAAATCTACCTGTGGGCCATCCTGGGTCGCTACTGCTTTCGCCTGCGCTTCAGCCAGTTGAATGCGCTGTTCAGCCACCTGCATATCCGGCGCGTTCTGTATTGCATTATTAATTAAGGAAGTGAGTTGATTATCGTGGTATTCCAGCCACCACTGGCTGTCTGGCCAACCGTTTTTCAATGCCGCAGGTAACGCAGTGTCCACTTGCGTGGCAGGCGTTTGCAGGTTTAACGCCTGACGAGTTTCGTGCACAGGCGCACACCCAGCCAACAAAATTAAAAGCGGAAAACAGAAGCTTGCTGCATTAAATGAATCACGATTCATGGGGAATAATCAGGTAAGAAACGGTGCGCGGAGATTACCGTGTGCGGCGAAATATTTTTTAGTTTCACGTGGCAATACATCAGCGGAAATAAAACGACATATCCAGAAAAATATACAATAAGTGAATGATATCCTCTGATTTATCTTAATCGTTTATGAATGACGGCAAAGAGTTTCATTTTTTCCTATACTTATTCAGCACTCACAAATAAAGGAACGCCAATGAAAATTATACTCTGGGCAGTATTGATTATTTTCCTGATTGGGCTACTGGTGGTGACTGGCGTATTTAAGATGATATTTTAAAATTAATTAATGTCATCAGATTCGAAAATAACGAGAATATTTCAGTCTCTCATCCTGTTGCGCTCCTGTCATGTGCATTGCTTCATATAATCACTGGCGCAAGGAGCGCGCAAGGGGCGGCCAATCGCCGCCGCCCCCTGCACCCCCGGGCTCTGGCGAACAAAATCGCCGCTGCGCGGTGCCCTCGGCTTATCCCTTACGGCTACCGGGTCGGGCGCGAGGTAACATCCCTGTAAGACGCGCCCTCAGCCCACATCCATGTGGGCTGCCCCGGCCTTCAGGGAACGCCTCGGCGATTTTGACGCCACCAAACAACCGTGCGGCCTATTGATAAAGAGCTAACACATTGTCAAAAAAACATCACTATAGTTTTTTAGAGTTTCTCGATATCAATTGCCTGAATAGCCCTTGCAATATCAGGGGAATTATTCAACACCCGCACATGCTGAAATAATCCCGTTGCTTCATCATATTCTTTACGTAAATAACTCAACCACTGCTTGATCCGCGCGACGTGATATAACCCGGTATCCCCCTGTTTCTCCAGACGGGTATACTTTTGCAGCAATGCAACGACCTCCGGCCATGGCATTCGCGGTTCGTTATATTTCACCACCCGACTCAGGTTGGGAATATTGAGCGCCCCGCGCCCAATCATCACCGCGTCGCAGCCGCTGATAGCCATACATTGCTGCGCACTCTGCCAGTCCCAGATTTCACCATTGGCAATTACCGGAATATTCAGCCGCTGGCGAATCTCGCCAATCGCCCGCCAGTCAATATGCTCCGCGCGGTACCCCTGCTCTTTTGTCCGCCCATGCACCACCAGCTCCGTAGCACCAGCCTGTTGAACAGCATCGGCAATTTCAAATTTTTTCTCGCCACTGTCCCAGCCCAAACGCACTTTCACGCTGACAGGCAAATGCGCCGGTACGGCTTCGCGCATCGCTTTCGCGCCCTGGTAGATGAGTTCGGGATCTTTCAGTAACGTTGCCCCACCACCGCTGCCGTTAACCGTTTTCGACGGGCAGCCGCAGTTAAGATCCACGCCCCAGGAACCTAATTCCACCGCACGGGCGGCGTTCTCTGCCAGCCATTGCGGGAACTGCCCCAGCAACTGTACGCGCACCAGCGTACCTGAAGGAGTACGGCTGGCGTTTTGTAGCTCAGGACAAATGCGATGAAAAACTTTTACCGGCAGCAGTTGATCCACCACGCGAACAAACTCAGTGATGCACAGATCGTAGTCGTTAACTTCGGTCAGCAATTCGCGCACCAGAGAGTCAAGTACCCCCTCCATTGGCGCCAGTAACACACGCATATCATCACCCGCAAAAAAATGAGGCGCTATGTTAGCGCCTCCGGTCAGCGGATTAAAGGTCTGCCGAGTGAGATTGCTGCAAAGCTGCAATCCCTCTCTATGCTTGATCTATGGCAAGCACGCTTTCTGTTGCAAAAAAGCAGATTTGCCTGAGTTCGCTGCTCACATCGTCATACCCAGGCGCGAAAAATAAGCGATGAATTCTTAATGTGATCGGTAGCACATTTTATGAATTAATTGTATGATGAATCCATCTCATCTGGGGTGTTGATTATGAGTAAGACACTGAACATTATCTGGCAATATTTACGCGCTTTCGTCCTGATTTATGCCTGCCTGTATGCAGGCATTTTCATTGCATCCCTGCTACCGGTAACCATTCCGGGCAGCATTATCGGGATGCTGATCCTGTTTGTCCTGCTGGCCTTGCAAATTCTTCCGGCGAAGTGGGTCAATCCGGGGTGTTACGTTTTAATTCGCTATATGGCGCTATTGTTTGTGCCGATTGGCGTAGGCGTAATGCAATATTTTGATTTACTACGCGCGCAGTTTGGCCCGGTAGTGGTTTCCTGTGCAGTCAGTACGCTGGTGGTTTTTCTGGTGGTGAGCTGGAGTTCTCAACTGGTGCACGGTGAACGTAAAGTCGTAGGTCAGAAAGGATCAGAAGAATGATGGCAAATATCTGGTGGTCATTACCGCTGACGTTGATTGTCTTTTTTGCCGCCCGCAAGCTGGCGGCGCGGTATAAGTTTCCCTTGCTTAACCCGTTGCTGGTGGCAATGGTGGTGATCATTCCTTTTTTAATGCTAACCGGCATCTCTTACGACAGCTACTTTAAAGGTAGCGAAGTGCTAAACGATCTGCTGCAACCGGCGGTCGTCGCACTGGCCTATCCTTTATATGAACAGTTGCATCAGATCCGCGCCCGCTGGAAATCAATCATCACCATCTGTTTTATCGGCAGCGTGGTAGCGATGGTGACAGGGACTTGCGTGGCATTGTTGATGGGGGCTTCACCGGAAATTGCTGCGTCAATATTACCGAAATCAGTCACTACGCCAATTGCGATGGCTGTCGGCGGCAGTATTGGCGGTATTCCGGCAATCAGCGCAGTTTGTGTCATTTTCGTCGGGATCCTCGGCGCGGTCTTTGGTCATACGTTACTTAATGCGATGCGTATTCGTACCAAAGCGGCGCGCGGTCTGGCGATGGGGACGGCTTCCCACGCCCTCGGTACGGCGCGCTGTGCTGAGCTGGATTATCAGGAAGGCGCATTTAGTTCGCTGGCGCTGGTGTTATGCGGGATTATTACTTCGCTGATCGCGCCGTTCCTTTTCCCAATTATTCTGGCAGTAATGGGCTAAAATTTGCGATGCGTCGCGCATTTTTGATGTACGTTTCACTTGTTGCATAATTAATGAGATTCAGATCACATATAAAGCCATAGCAGGTTCGTAAACTGTTATCCCATTACATGATTATGAGGCAACGCCATGCATCCACGTTTTCAAACTGCTTTTGCCCAACTTGCGGATAACTTGCAATCTGCGCTGGAACCTATTCTGGCAGACAAGTACTTCCCCGCTTTGTTGACCGGGGAGCAAGTCTCTTCGCTTAAGAGCGCAACCGGGCTGGACGAAGACGCGCTGGCTTTCGCACTGCTACCGCTGGCTGCGGCCTGTGCGCGTACGCCATTGTCGAATTTTAACGTTGGCGCTATTGCACGCGGCGTGAGTGGTACATGGTATTTCGGTGCCAATATGGAATTTATTGGTGCAACAATGCAGCAAACTGTTCATGCCGAACAAAGTGCTATCAGCCACGCCTGGTTAAGCGGTGAGAAAGCTCTCGCGGCCATCACCGTTAACTACACGCCTTGTGGTCACTGTCGTCAGTTTATGAATGAACTGAACAGCGGTCTGGATCTGCGTATTCATCTGCCGGGTCGCGAAGCGCACGCACTGCGTGACTATCTGCCGGATGCCTTTGGACCAAAAGATCTGGAGATAAAAACGCTGCTGATGGACGAGCAGGATCACGGCTTTGCGTTAACTGGTGATACGCTTTCTCAGGCAGCGATTGCCGCGGCAAACCGTTCGCACATGCCTTACAGTAAGTCACCAAGCGGTGTAGCGCTGGAATGCAAAGACGGTCGTATTTTCAGCGGCAGCTACGCTGAAAACGCCGCATTCAACCCGACTCTGCCGCCGTTGCAGGGTGCGTTAATTCTGTTGAATCTCAAGGGTTATGATTACCCGGATATCCAGCGCGCGGTTCTGGCAGAAAAAGCCGATGCGCCGTTGATTCAATGGGATGCAACCTCCGCAACGCTGAAAGCTCTCGGTTGTCACAGTATCGACCGCGTTCTTCTCGCTTAAGCCTGGTGCCGGATGCGGCGTGAACGCCTTGTCCGGCCTACAGGTCTGGCACGCTGATAAGCGTTGCCTCAGGCTTGTCAGCGCTCTCCTGATGTCGAAAATCCCGGCAAACAGTTTACCGTTTCTTGCGCAAAAGCAGCGGGTAAAGTAGCCTGATAAAAATTTCCCGAGATCGAGTCTTCTGCATGTTAAAGCGTCTGTTCTACAGCCTGTTAGTCATGATCGGCTTGCTGCTGTTGACTGTGCTCGGCCTCGATCGCTGGATGAGCTGGAAAACCGCGCCTTATATCTACGACGAGTTGCAGGATCTCCCCTACCGTCAGGTCGGCGTGGTGCTTGGCACAGCAAAGTATTATCGCACCGGAGTCATTAATCAGTATTACCGCTACCGTATTCAGGGAGCGATTAATGCCTATAACAGCGGTAAGGTGAACTATCTATTACTTAGCGGCGATAACGCGTTGCAAAGTTATAACGAGCCGATGACCATGCGCAAAGATTTAATAGCCGCTGGCGTCGACCCCTCTGATATTGTTCTCGATTACGCGGGCTTCCGAACGCTGGATTCCATCGTACGCACGCGCAAAGTGTTCGATACTAATGATTTCATTATTATCACCCAGCGTTTTCACTGTGAGCGGGCATTATTTATCGCTTTACATATGGGTATTCAGGCCCAGTGTTATGCCGTACCATCGCCAAAAGATATGTGGTCTGTCCGTATTCGCGAATTTGCCGCCCGTTTCGGCGCGCTGGCTGACCTTTATATTTTTAAACGTGAGCCGCGCTTTTTAGGTCCATTGGTCCCTATTCCGGCAATGCATCAAGTGCCGGAAGATGCGCAGGGCTATCCCGCCGTCACGCCCGAGCAGTTACTTGAATTACAAAAGAAACAAGGAAAGTAGTTATGGATGTACAGCAGTTTTTTGTCGTTGCCGTTTTTTTCCTAATCCCTGTATTTTGTTTTCGCGAAGCGTGGAAAGGCTGGCGTGCTGGCGCGATTGATAAACGGGTTAAAAATTCGCCGGAACCGGTGTATGTCTGGCGCGAAAAAAATCCGGGACTCTTCTTTGCTTATATGGTGGCGTATTGCGGTTTCGGAATTTTATCTATTGGCATGATTATTTATCTTATTTTCTATCGTTAATATTTCCCTCTCCAGATAATTATTGAGAATAATTATTACTTCACCTGATAAGCTGCGGATATCACATTCTTAACCGCGGCTATTTGTGAATCCTTTCACAGTTTAAATTTCCCCGCACGCTTAGCCTTAATATCAATACATTATTATTCACTAAACGCTCGCCTTAATTACCTATAGCATTAAGGAAGATCACATGCCGCAACAAAATTATCTGGATGAACTCACTCCGGCTTTTACGCCTTTACTGGCGATTAAAGAAGCCTCTCGCTGTTTATTATGTCACGACGCGCCCTGTAGTCAGGCTTGCCCGGCGCAAACCGATCCGGGAAAATTTATTCGCTCAATTTATTTTCGTAATTTTAAAGGTGCTGCCGAGACAATTCGCGAAAATAACGCGCTCGGTGCCGTTTGTGCCAGAGTGTGCCCGACGGAAAAATTATGCCAGCGCGGTTGTACACGAGCCGGTGTCGACGACCCAATTGATATTGGCCGCTTACAGCGTTTTGTTACTGATTTCGAACAGCAAACCGGAATGGAGATTTTTCAGCCCGGCAGTAAAACGCTCGGCAAAGTGGCGATCATTGGCGCAGGCCCTGCCGGGCTACAAGCGAGTGTGACACTGACCAACCGGGGATACGACGTCACGATTTATGAAAAAGAAGCACAGCCAGGTGGTTGGCTGCGTAATGGCATTCCACAATTTCGTTTGCCGCAATCGGTGCTGGATGCAGAAATCGCCCGTATCGAAAAAATGGGGGTGACCATTAAGTGCAATTGCGAGATTGGTAAAACACTCACGCTGGAACAATTGAAAGCGGAAAACCGAGCGGTACTGGTGACTGTCGGTTTATCGCGCGGTGCCACCCTGCCGCTGTTTGAGCATAGCGATGTTGAGATCGCCGTCGATTTCCTGCAACGCGCTCGCCAGGCACAAGGCGATATCAGCGTCCCGCAGAACGCATTAATTATTGGTGGCGGCGATGTCGCAATGGACGTTGCCAGCACGCTGAAAGTTCTCGGTTGCCAGGCAGTAACTTGCGTTGCGCGTGAAGAGTTAGATGAGTTTCCGGCAAGCAAGAAAGAGTTCACCAGCGCTCAAAAATTGGGGGTATCGATTATCGATGGCTTTACGCCAGTGGCTGTAGACGGCAATAAAGTGACGTTTAAACACGTTCGTTTACCGGGCGAACTGACAATGGCGGCGGACAAAATTATTCTCGCTGTAGGTCAACATGCCGAACTTGCCGCTTTTTCCGCACTGGAACCACAGCGCAACACCATCGAAACGCAAAATTACCAGACCCGTGACCCGCAACTGTTTGCCGCTGGCGATATTGTTGAGGGTGACAAAACCGTGGTTTATGCAGTCAAAACCGGGAAAGAAGCCGCCGAGGCGATTCATCATTATTTAGAGGGAGCTTGCTCATGTTAACGAAAGATCTTTCTATTACCTTTTGCGGCGTGAAGTTTCCCAACCCGTTTTGCCTCTCTTCTTCGCCGGTTGGCAATTGCTACGAGATGTGCGCCAAAGCCTACGACACCGGCTGGGGTAGCGTGGTGTTCAAAACGATCGGCTTTTTTATCGCTAATGAAGTCTCACCGCGTTTTGATCATCTGGTGAAAGAAGATACCGGTTTTATCGGCTTCAAAAATATGGAGCAGATTGCTGAACATCCGTTGGAAGAGAATCTGGCCGCCCTGCGTCGGCTGAAAGAAGATTACCCGGACAAAGTATTGATCGCCTCGATCATGGGGGAAAATGAGCAGCAGTGGGAAGAGCTGGCGCGTCTGGTGCAAGAAGCTGGCGCGGATATGATCGAGTGTAACTTCTCCTGTCCGCAGATGACCTCCCATGCGATGGGTAGCGATGTCGGGCAAAGCCCGGAGCTGGTAGAAAAATATTGTCGGGCAGTGAAACGTGGTTCCACGCTGCCAATGCTGGCGAAGATGACGCCGAATATCGGTGATATGTGCGAAGTGGCGCTGGCGGCAAAACGCGGCGGCGCAGATGGCATTGCAGCGATTAACACCGTCAAATCAATCACCAATATCGATCTTAATCAGAAAATCGGTATGCCGATCGTCAACGGTAAATCGAGTATTTCCGGTTATTCCGGTAAAGCAGTGAAACCGATCGCCCTGCGCTTTATTCAGCAAATGCGCACGCATCCAGAGCTGCGCGATTTCCCGATCAGTGGTATCGGCGGTATTGAAACCTGGGAAGATGCGGCGGAGTTTTTATTGCTCGGCGCGGCAACCTTGCAGGTGACCACCGGCATTATGCAGTACGGTTATCGCATTGTGGAGGATATGACGAGCGGGTTGTCGCATTACCTTGCCGATCAGGGATTTGATTCGTTGCAAGAGATGGTGGGGCTGGCGAATCATAATATTGTTCCGGCAGAAGATTTAGACCGCAGCTATATCGTCTATCCCCATATCAATCTCGATAAATGTGTTGGCTGTGGGCGCTGTTACATTTCCTGTTACGACGGCGGTCATCAGGCGATGGAATGGAACGAGAAAACGCGTACGCCGCATTGTAATACCGAAAAATGCGTTGGTTGTTTGCTTTGCGGTCATGTTTGCCCGGTGGGTTGTATCGATCTCGGGGAAGTGAAGTTTAAGAAGGGAGAGAAAGAACACCCGGTAACGTTGTAAAACCAGCGTTGCATCCGGCATTTGGCATCTGTCGCCGGATGCGGCGTGAACGCCTTATTCGGCATACAAAATCATATAAATCAGTATGTTGTACTCATTGTAGGCCGGATAAAACGCGCCAGCGTTGCATCCGGCATTTGGCTCCTGTCGCCGGATGCGGCGTGAACGCCTTATCCGGCCTACAAAACCATATAAATCAGTATGTTGTGCTCATTGTAGGCCGGATAAAACGCGCCAGCGTTGCATCCGGCAATACCCACATTCACATCACTTCTTACGTGCGTATTTCAGTGAATCCAGCGCCACGGCGAAGATAATAATCGCCCCTTTGATGATGTACTGCCAGTACGGGTTTACGCCGATGTACGTCAGGCCATAGTTAATGACCGTAAAGATAATGACCCCGGTCACTACACCAATGACCGTCCCCACACCGCCGCTGAACGATACGCCGCCCACCACGCACGCCGCGATAGCATCCAGCTCATACATGAAGCCGAGGTTGTTGGTGGCAGAGCCGATACGTCCGGCTTCTAACATCCCGCCGAAGGCATAGAACACGCCAGACAACGCGTAGATCATCAGCAGGTTCAGGCCAACGTTGACACCAGAAACTTTCGCCGCTTCCGGGTTACCGCCAATGGCAAAAATGTTCTTACCGAAACGGGTTTTGTTCCACAGCACCCAGACGAAGGCCACCGCAATCAGGGCGTAGAAGGTGATGTAAGAGAGACGGAAGCTCCCCAGCGCAATAAAGCCCTGGGCAAAAGTGGAGAAACCACTGTCAAAACCAGAAATAGGCGACGCACCAACAAAGTCGTAATAGAGCGAGTTAATGCCATAAACGATGATCATCGTACCGAGAGTGGTTATGAACGGCGTTACGTTGAGATAGGCGATAATCAGCCCGTTGATCAAACCGATAACCGCGCCAATAGCACAGACAATCAGAATAACCAGCGCAATCGGCATCGTAGCCATTTCCGGGAACACTTTGTTGGCGTTATCCATCGACTGCAATAACGTCGCCGCTACAACTGCCGCCAACCCCACCTGACGACCAGCGGAAAGGTCAGTCCCCTGGGTGACAATTAACCCTGCCACGCCGAGCGCAATAATAATACGCACCGATGACTGGGTGAGAATATTACTTAAGTTCAACAGACTTAAAAATGTTGGGTCCTGGAAAATAATAATCGCCAGCAAAACTAAAAGAACGACGTAAATACCGCCCTCTTTCAGGTAAGTAAGAAAACTTTTCTTATTTAACGCACTCATGGGAAGCCCCTAATCTTAAAGGTGCAAAGACGCAAGACGCAGAATTTCGTTTTGCGTTGTTGTTTTTGTATCGACAATTCCAGAAACGAGACCATTGCTCATGACCAGAATACGGTCTGTTATCCCTAACAACTCTGGCATTTCAGAGGAGATAATAATAATCCCCTTGCCTTTCTTCGCCAGTTCGGCAATTAACTGATAAATTTCAAACTTCGCTCCGACATCAATACCGCGCGTCGGTTCGTCGAGCATTAATATTTCTGGTTGCGTTAACAGCCAGCGACCAATAATCACCTTTTGCTGATTACCACCTGAGAGCGAACCAATTTGCGTACGATGCCCTGGCGTTTTTACCCGCATCGAATCAATCACCCACTGGGTATCGCTTTTCATCCGCGAGTTATCCAACAAGCCCACTTTATTTTTGTAGTTGCGAATATTGGAAATTAATGAGTTAAAGCCAATATCCAGATAGGCATAAATTCCCGTTGAACGGCGTTCTTCAGTTACTAGTGCAAATCCGTGGTTAATGGCTTCGTTGGCATTATGGTTATTGATCTTTTTGCCATGCAACGTAATGGTGCCAGCAGATTTCTCGCGAATGCCAAATAATGTCTCAACAATATCGGTACGTTTCGCCCCCACCAGCCCGGCAATACCGAGGATCTCCCCTTTATGCAGGTCAAACGAGACATCGCGAATCGATGGCTGGCGTAGTGACGTCAGGTTACGCACTTCGAGGATCACTTCGCCCGGCTTGTTTTCTTTATCCGGGAAACGCTGGTTAAGAGAACGACCAACCATCATGGCGATGATCTTGTCCATCGTCAGCCCTTCCAGCGGTTCGGTAGCGATCCACTGACCGTCGCGCAATACGGTGACTTCATCACATAACTGGAAAATCTCTTCCATTTTATGCGAGATATAGACAATACCGCAGCCGCGTTCTTTTAATTTACGAATAATAGTAAACAGATGATTGACCTCTTTTTCGGTTAACGAAGAAGTCGGTTCATCCATAATCACAATTTTCGCGTTATAGGAAAACGCTTTAGCAATTTCGATCATCTGCATTTGCGAAACAGATAATGTACCGACGCGCGCACGCGGATCGATATCAATATCCAGTTCATCAAAAATCGCTTTAGTTTCGCGGTACATTTTGTCCTGATCAACAAACATGCCTTTGGTGGGATATCGCCCCAGCCACATGTTGTCCATCACCGAACGTTGTAATACCAGGTTTAACTCCTGGTGTACCATCGAAATACCATTTTCCAGTGCTTCTTTGGCAGAATGAAAATCGATCTCTTTACCCTGAAATAAAATGGTGCCGGAATCTTTTTGATAGATACCGAACAAGCATTTTAATAATGTCGATTTTCCCGCGCCATTCTCACCCATTAATGCATGGATGGAATGTGGCCGAACTTTTAAATTGACATTATCAAGAGCCTTAACACCGGGAAAGGACTTGTTGATACCGCTCATTTCCAACAAGTATTCACCTGATGACGGAATCGTTGAGCTGACCATATAATTTTACCTTGTTGGTCATACAATAAGGGCGCAATAAACTATTGCGCCCGTTCAGTCTTATTTCTTGCTGAATTCAGCCAGGTTATCTTTGTCTACGCCAACATAAGGTACGCGAACCACTTTGTTGTCGATTTTCCAGTTGGTGCCGTCAGCGGCGCCCTTGCCATCGGCCAGGTTTTTCGCCAGATCAAAAGTCGCTTTCGCCTGGTTGTTGGCATCATTCAGTACGGTACCCGCCAGCGCACCGGATTTCACCAGCGCCAGAGCTTCTGGCAGCGCATCGACGCCAAACACCGGAATGCTGGACTTGTTGTGTGCTTTCAGCGCTTCAACCGCACCCATTGCCATCGCATCGTTGTTAGCAATAACCACTTCGATTTTGTTGGCGTTCGGGCCAGACAGCCAGGCGTCCATCTTATCTTTCGCCTGAGCAGTGTCCCACATAGCGGTATCTAACTGTAACTGTTCAGTTTTGATGCCTTTGTCGTTCAGTTCTTTAATCACGTAAGTGGTGCGTGCTTCTGCGTCCGGATGGCCCGGCTCGCCTTTCAGCAGTACGAACTGAATCTGACCGTCTTTGTTCAGATCCCACCCCTGATTCGCCGCCCAGTGTTTAGCAATCAGATCGCCCTGGATAATGCCGGACTCTTTGGAGTCAGTACCAACGTAGTAGGCTTTGTCGTAGCTATCCAGTGCCTTACGGGAAGGTTCTTTGTTGAAGAAAACCACCGGCACGTTTTGCCCGCGCGCTTTCTCAATCACCGTACCCGCAGCTGCCGGGTCAACCAGGTTGATTGCCAGCGCCTTCACCCCTTTCGCCAACAGCACGTCAATCTGATCGTTCTGCTTGGACTGGTCATTCTGTGAATCATTCATCAGCAACTGGACGTCTGGTGCTGCTTTCGCATCCTGTTCGATAGCCTTACGCACAACAGACATAAAGTTATCGTCATATTTATAAATCGTCACACCAATACGGGTATCAGCAGCGTGTGCAGCGGCGCCGAATAACATGCTGGCCATCACAGCAGACAGGGTTAACACCTTCTTATTCATGGTATCTCCGGTTTTTCTTATGCAGGGTAGTGCTTGAGATAAATGCTCGGCGGGCCAGTATGGTTAATGAAGTGTTACTGAACGCCGAAGCTCATTTTTAAAAATCCGTTCGTCCATGCCCGGTAACGCTCCATAAAACGGCTCTAATTGTTGTTATGACGCCATAACTTCGATAAAAGCGATCATTCGCTGTTACATACAAGTTACAACGTTAAAACGGTGCAATCATAGCTACCGCATTGTTAACATACTGTGAAATCACTCACAAATTGAAAGCGGTTACATCCTCTGATTTGCTCAGTTAGTGATCGCCGCCGCATTCTGGCGTATTGCAACAGAATGGCGACGCACTAACGTCGGCATAAAACAGTGGCTGGCACGCGGATCAATGTTGCCTACTGCCCCCTGCAAGGCCAGTTCCGTGGCTAATTTTGCCATCGAAGCAATGGGGTAACGCACGGTCGTTAATTGCGGGTCGGTGTAACGAGCAATGGGGATATCATCGAAACCGATGATTGAGAGATGTAACGGAATCGCAATGCCATTATCTTTTAATGCCGTCAGAGCGCCAGCGGCCATATTGTCGTTATAGGCAAATACAGCGGTAAGTTGTAGATTGCGCCCGAGTAGTTCAACCATCGCCGCCTCGCCGCCTGGCATATCCGGCGTCCCCGTGCCAATCCAGCTTTCCGGCGGAACAATATCCTGCTCTTTCAGCGCGCTTATCCAGCCCGCTTTACGCATTGCGTCATCTTCAATGCTGTGGCTGGAAGAGAGATAACCGATACGTTGATGACCGTTATTCAGCAACATGCGCGTCGCCATTCTGGCGCCGCTAATATTATCCAGACAAACACAGCGATGGGCATAGCCAGGCACAACCCGATTGATGAGCACCATGCCAGGAATGTTGTCCATAAATTGCGCCAGCTCGTCGTCACTTAACGCTTTTGAATGAACGATCAACGCGTTACAACGCTGGCGGATTAGCACTTCGATGGCGTGACGCTCTTTTTCCGCTTCATGATAGCTATTGCCAATCAACACATATTTCTGATGTTGCTGGGCAACGAGATCGACGGCTTTAACCAATGCGCCGAAAAATGCATCTGAAACATCCATGACCACCACACCGATGGTATCGCTCACCTGAGTTGCCAGCGCCTGTGCATTGGCATTTGGCCGATAATCCAACTCACTCACCGCTTTCATAACTGCTTCACGCGTGTCGGCACTTACCAGCGTGCTGTTATTGAGCACCCGGGAAACCGTTGCCACAGAGACGCCAGCCTGACGCGCTACATCACGAATGGTGATCATATTCACTACCTGTTATGAGATTGCAGTAGGTTACTGCTTGCTGGCGGCTATTTTGTCAGCACTGAATACAGGACTTCGTGAATCGAGTCACAGCAATGGAAACGGTTACAGCCGTTTTGTTAATGAATGTGATCCAGATCGTTATCTGGATGTTTTAGATAATGCAGGTCCGGCAGCGCGCAAGGTTAACTGACGCCAGAGCCATTCCACCGGCCCCTGACGGAAGTAACGCAGCCAGATAACAGAGAAAAGCAGGTTCGCCAGCCATACCGGAACGACAAACGCCAGCAACTCCAGGCGGTCAAACTGCATAAACAAACCGAGGTGATAAAACAGCGTGGTACAAATCAGCGTTTGCAGTAGATAATTGGTTAGCGCCATCCGTCCGACGCAGGCGATTGCCAGCACCAGCCTGAAGCGGCTTAATTGCGGCCAAAAGCCATAAAACAGCGACGCATAGCCAATTGCCTGAAACGGCGCGCTAAGTTCACGCGGCATTTGAAGTAAGAAGGCACACCAGCGATACGCCCAGTCCAGCCGCCATTGCAGTGCGATAGCAGGAAGGTTAATCAGCACACCAATTGCTACCAGCACAAAACCGGTACGACGATAGTGACGTAAGCTGAACTGCCCTTTCAGCCAGCCGCTGCGCATCAGCGCCGCGCCAATTAACATCATCCCCGCCAGTTGCCAGCCATACTGCGCGCCCAGTGCCAGTAAACTGTTGCCTACACCATCGGCACGGTTACTGATCGCTTCGACGCCGCCATGAAGTTTCCAGTATTTTTCATACAAAATGGCCGATGCATCTGGCGTCCAGGCGCGGCTGGTCTGGCTGTCAGAAATCAACCCCAGCAACAGCAAAACGCCAATCCCCACCAGATACAGCATCACGCCAGTATTAAATAAACTTTTTACCGATGGCGCATCGCGCACCAGTCGCCAACTGATTAAGCCCACCAACCCGTAAGCCAGCAGGATATCGCCGTCCCAGAACAATAAACCGTGAATAAAGCCCAGCAAGACTAACAGTGTTAACCGCGACTGAATCCAGCGTCTGCCGCGCGGCAGCAACATTTGTAGGCCCGCGCCAAACAGCAGCGCAAAAAGCGTGAGGAATTTTACCTGGCCGATGAGATCCAAAAACGCCCAGGTCCAGGCGTCGGACGGGGTAATAGTGCCATACCAGGCGGGATTGAGATAAGCCGCCTTTGGTAAACCAAAGGCGCTGATGTTTAATAGCAGGATCCCCAGAATGGCGACGCCGCGAACAAAATCGAGCGTGACGTTGCGCTCCATGGTTCCTGCCTTTTAATCAGTTGTGATGACGCACAGCGCGCAGAAACTCGTGCCGCGTATTCTGACTGGATTTGAACAAACCACCGAGGGAGGTCGTTGTCGTGGCGCTGGTTGCATCGCGGATGCCACGCGCTTTCACGCAGTAATGCACCGCGTCGATGGAGACAGCCACGTTATTGGTCCCCAGCAGCGTTTGCAGCGCAATGAGGATTTGCTGAGTCAGACGTTCCTGCACCTGCGGGCGCTGGGCAAAGAACTGCACGATGCGGTTAATTTTCGACAGGCCAATCACCGAATCTTTCGGGATATAGGCTACCGTCGCTTTGCCATCGATAGTGACAAAATGGTGCTCGCAGGTGCTGGTCAGGGTGATATCGCGCACGGTGACCATTTCATCGACCTTCATTTTGTTTTCAATGAGGGTGATTTTCGGGAAATTGGCGTAATCCAGACCGGAGAAAATTTCATCGACATACATTTTAGCGATGCGATGCGGCGTTTCCATCAAACTGTCATCAGCGAGGTCGAGATTCAATAGCTGCATGATTTCAGTCATATGACCGGCGATAAGGCTTTTGCGCGTTTCGTTATCCATTTCATGCACGGGCGGGCGCAGCGGTGTTTCCAGTCCTCGCGCAACTAACGCTTCATGAACCAGGGCCGCTTCTTTACTGAGTGATGGCATTTATGTTTTCTCCTGCAGGTGTGACGCCTCCGCCCTGCGTGGGGGCAAAGTTATTAAGCTGATTAGCAGCCCGATTATTGTGCGTGAGGTGGCGCACATAATCCAGTATTCACAGCGATAATTATTGTAATTGCCGCTGCCTTTCAGCGTTAGATGTTAAAACATCGTTATGCATATGCGGAAGTGAAAGTTACTCACAGCGCATTGAATAAACGGTATGATGACTAAAATGCAAACAACACAACAAGGAGCCACGCATGGAAATGCTCGAAGAGCACCGCTGTTTTGAAGGCTGGCAGCAACGCTGGCGGCACGACTCCAGTACCTTAAATTGCCCGATGACGTTCAGCATCTTTCTCCCACCGCCCCGCGACAACGCCCCTCCGCCTGTGCTGTACTGGCTTTCAGGTTTAACCTGCAATGACGAGAACTTCACCACCAAAGCAGGCGCTCAGCGCGTAGCGGCAGAACTGGGGATTGTGCTGGTGATGCCAGACACCAGCCCGCGCGGCGAACAGGTTGCCAACGATGATGGCTACGATTTAGGCCAGGGTGCGGGGTTTTATATCAACGCCACACAACCGCCGTGGGCGACGCATTACCGGATGTATGATTATCTGCGCGATGAATTACCGACGCTGATTCAATCGCAATTTAACGTCAGCGATCGCTGCGCTATTAGCGGCCATTCGATGGGTGGTCATGGCGCATTGATTATGGTGCTGAAAAATCCGGGCAAATACACCAGCGTTTCGGCCTTTGCGCCAATTGTGAATCCGTGCAGCGTCCCGTGGGGAATCAAAGCGTTTAGCCGCTATTTAGGTGAGGACAAAAATGCATGGCTGGAATGGGACAGTTGCGCGCTGATGTATGCCAGTAACGCGCAGGATGCGATCCCGACGCTTATCGATCAGGGCGATAACGATCAGTTTCTTGCCGACCAGCTGCAACCCGCAGTTCTGGCAGAAGCCGCGCGGCAGAAAGCGTGGCCGATGACGCTACGTATTCAACCTGGTTATGATCACAGTTATTACTTCATTGCTTCTTTTATAGAGGATCATCTGCGCTTCCATGCGCAGTATTTACTGAAGTGAAAGTTCGCCCGGTTCGCCGGGCATCTCCTCATCAGAAGCGATAATCCACTGCCATAAAGTAACGACGCCCGTCTTCGTTATAGCTGTAGTCATCACGACTCAGATCTTTGTCGCCCAGGTTCAGCACGCCTGCGCGCAGTTTGACGTCTTTGGTCACCTGCCAGGCCGCGCCGGTATTCCAGATGGTATAACCGCCCGGTGTTTTAGCGGTATCGCTGTCGGCACGTTTCTGACCGGTGTAGTGACCAGAAACATAGAACGACCAGTCTTCCAGCGCCAGCGGTTTCCAGTCCAGCGTACCGTTAGCGGTATGGAACGGCAGATCGGATAGCGGTTTGTTTTCACCGTTGCTGACATCGCGTCCATCGTTGTAGGTGTAGTTGAGTGACAGCTTCCATTCATCGTTGAACGGGATTTTCAACTCAGTTTCCACACCCTGGATACGTGCTTTATTGACGTTGTAGTAACTGAACACCGGTATACGTCGACCGTTTGCCCCCGTTTCAAAACCAACAAAGTTTTGGTAACCCGGCGCAGCATTGACGTCAGATGTACGGCTGATGCTAATACGATCTTTCACATCATTGCGGAAGACGGTCACACTGGATTCAACGCCTTCCAACCAACCTTCTTCGCCCATGTAGTAAAGCCCCAGCTCCCAACTTTCGCTGGTTTCTGGTTTCAGGTCCGGGCTACCAATAATCTTGCATGCGCCACGGCAGGAGTTGGTCGTCCAGTCGGGGCTAAGTTGCAACAGAGAAGGTGCTTTAAAAGCCGTCGCCCAGCCGCCTTTTACTGTTACGGTATCAGTGGCGTTATAGACCAGATAGGCACGCGGGCTCCAGTGTTCGCCGTAGGTTTCGTGATCGTCCATACGCACGCCGGTCGTCAGCGCCAGCGGCTCGAAGATCCGCCATTCATCTTCCACAAACAGCGCGTACTGACTGGCGGACGTTTTAGTGCTAGTGCCACCGGTCAGGTTCACCGCATCGCTAAGTTTGTCGTGGCGCCATTCACCACCCACCGTGACAAACTGATTGATAGCCGTCAGCGGCAGCGTGTATTTACCATCGACCGTGTTACTTTCGGAAGTAATCGGGCTACTGTTGCCAGGGTTTTTGTTCTCGACTTTCTCACCATAATATTTCAGTTCGCTGGTGCCGTAATCCCAGCGCCCATTATGGCTTACGGAGTAGTTCTGGCGTTCGAGGCGGTTTTTGTCCAGCGAGTCAGAATCGCGATCCTGGCGGTCGAAACCGTAACCAGCGGTAAAATCGTGATTTTGATTCGGCGTCCAGGCAAATTCGACATTGCCGTCGCGGCTGGAGAATCCTTCAATACGCGGCGTTTCTCCCGTGTCGGTAGTAGAGGAACTCTGCGGGTCATCCTTTTCACGTTTTGCCAGGCTGCCGTAAGCTTTCATTCCCAGCACGCCGTCAATCAGCGGTCCACTCGTGAAGAACTGGCCGTTGTAGGTGTCACCGCGATCGCGATGTTCCTGAATGGTGGTATCTACCGTTACCGTACCTGACCATTTCTGGCCGATTTTTTTAGTGATGATGTTCACCACGCCGCCGAGCGCATCGGAACCATACAGTGAAGACATCGGGCCACGTACCACTTCGATACGTTCGATGGAATCGACCGGGATCCAGTTCAGGTCAAAGTCATTATGGCGGAAGACGGCATTGCGCGAGTTAACACGTTTACCATCGACAAGAATCAGGGTGTAGCTGCTATCCAGACCACGAATACTGACGCCCTTACGGTTGTCCCCTTCGTTAGTCAGTTGTACGCCCGGCACTTCTTTGAGGATATCCTTCAGATTCTGTACCGGTTTTCGCTGCAGGTCTTCCTGGGTAATGACGCTGATACTGGCGGGCGCATCTTTGAGGTTTTGTTCAACGGAAGACGCCGTGACTACCATCGTTTCGCCATCATCATCAACCGCTAACACAGGCCATGCACATGAAACTGCGGACAAACACAGCCCGACCCGTACGAAAGGGTTCAACCTAAACATTCCATATCTCCATGAGGTAACTACGAAAATAAAATGGGTTATCGCTCACATCTTCTTCATGTCCCCTTGCGTACGGCAGCATCGCGGTAGACTTTTTTGTATGCAGGTGATCATCCCAAAAGCCTGAACAGCCTCTGATTTGTCAGCCTTTTTTGATTTCGGCGTAACGATAATGCAAACGATAACAATTATCAATCCAAATGTTAAATTTTATATCCGTATGAATACTAAGGAAAAGAAAAAGCCCTCTCGGTTGAGAGGGCTTTATTAAGGAAGGGGTAAAACTTATTTCTTATCGTTCTGCGGGAACTTCATTTCGCTGTAGCGTACGAAGTGGGTTCCTTTAATCAACTTATAGCCAAACCAGATCATAAGGAACAGCGGGATGCCAATATAGGTTGCCGCTACGCCACCCCAGTCGATAGTGTCTTTCAGGAACGCTTCGTAGTTCTGGCCCAGAGTGATAATCAGGCACAGCACAAAAGCGAAGATCGGTCCCAGCGGGAAGAAGCCTGAACGGTACGGCAGATCGTTAATATCATGCCCCTGCAGCACATAACCGCGACGGAAACGATAATGGCTGATCGCAATTCCCAGCCAGGCGATAAAGCCTGTCATACCGGAGGTGTTCAGCAGCCACAGGTATACCGTCTGGTTACCAAACATGGAGGTCAGGAAGCACAGACCTGCAATTACCGTGGTCGCATACAGTGCGTTACGCGGTACGCCGCCACGCGACAATTTAGCGAAAATGCGCGGTGCTTTACCGTCACACGCCAGGGTGTACAGCATACGAGTAGACGCATACATACCGGAGTTACCCGCTGACAGCACCGCCGTCAGAATAACCGCGTTCATCACCGCCGCCGCAGAGAGCAGACCCGCATGCTGGAACACCAGGGTGAACGGGCTGACGCTGATGTCTTTAACATCATTACGCAGCAGGCTCGGATCGGTGTATGGAATGATCAGGCTGATGATCAGGATTGCGAACACATAGAACAGCAGGATTCGCCAGAACACCTGACGTACCGCGCGTGGAATGTTTTTCGCCGGTTCTTCGGACTCGCCTGCAGCAATACCGATCAGCTCGGTTCCCTGGAAAGAGAAGCCGACAATCATTGCCACACCGATCATCGCCGCAAAACCACCAGCAAATGGTGCTTCGCCAATCGTCCAGTTGCTCCAGCCCGCAGGCTGTGCGCCTTTGAAGATGCCGATAATCATCATCACGCCGACGATGATAAAGACAATGACCGTGGTGACTTTGATCAGTGAGAACCAGTATTCCGCCTCGCCAAAGCCACGAACTGAAATGTAGTTCAGGAGGAAGATAACGCCGAGGAACAGCGCACTCCAGATCCAACCCGGGGTGTCCGGGAACCACCAGCTCATGACCAACTGAGCGGCCACCAGGTCAACGGCGATAGTTACCGCCCAGTTGTACCAGTAGTTCCAGCCCAGCGCGAAGCCAAAGCCTTCTTCAACATAGTTCTGACCGTAAGTGGCAAAGGAACCAGAAACCGGCATATATGCCGCCAGTTCACCAAGACTGGTCATCAGGAAGTAAACCATCAGGCCGATCAGAATATACGAGAGCAGCGCCCCACCTGGACCTGCCTGAGAGATCGTTGCGCCAGAGGCAACAAAAAGACCCGTACCGATGGAACCGCCAATGGCAATCATCGTCAGGTGACGCGCCTTTAATTCACGGCGTAAGCCCGGCGCTTCTGTGGTTTTAGTTTCGGAAACCATACGAAAATGCTATCCATCTTAAAAATGAGGCGCGATTGTAGCAGACGATTTGCAATCCTTCCGGTAGAAATACGCTTTTATAAGACACCTTCATGATCGTCCAGGGATTATAAGTAAAGCAACCAATCTCTTTTCTGGCGAATGTATACCGGTGGTGCTGCGTCACAAAATCGACACAGCCCCCGTAGGTTTCTGTACAACAGATTAACGCGGCAAAGTGGAGGAATCGCAGTACTCCAGAAAGCGCCGTAACGCGTTGGAAAGGTGTTTCTGCCGATGATGTATACGCCACAACGTACGCATCAGGCGCGGCAGAGGGACAGCAACTTCACTTAATGTGCCAGCCTGCAATTGATCTTCAATGACCCTTCGCGACAGGCAACTAATTCCCAACCCATGACGCACCGCATGTTTGATTGCCTCGGAGTTACCTAATTCCATCGCCATCTCAAACTTCGGTAAATGCGACAGTAACAGATAATCGACAATCTCCCGCGTGCCGGAACCGCGTTCACGCAGGATCCACGGCGCAGCGGCCAGCTGTTCTAAAGTGACCGGACCACGAGCCAGCGGCGAAGTCGGCGCGGCGAAAACTACCAGCTCGTCTTCCAGCCACGGTTCAGAAATGATTTCAGTGCTGTGGCACGGTCCTTCAATAAAGCCAATATCAACGCGGAAATCCAGCACCGCTTGCATCACGTCCTGGCTGTTCCCAACGCTCAGTTCAATCGGCAACTGCGGATAATCATGGCGATAACGGGCGATGACTGCAGGCAGAATGTAGTTACCGATGGTACTACTGGCATAGACACGAATCGCGCCGTTGTCTTCGCGAAACAGTTGTTCGATTTCAATCGCCTGTTCAAGCAGTGCCAACGCACGCGGATAGAGCAGCCGCCCGTGTTCATTAACAACCAGTCTTTTACCCACGCGATCAAACAGTTGCACGCCAAGCTGCCCTTCCAGGTCGGTCAAGGCTGCGCTCACTGCTGATTGCGACAACGCCAGCATCACCGACGCCTGGGTGGTTGATCCACTTTTCAATACTTCTGCAAAAACTTCCAACTGCCGGAGGGTGATGTGCATAGTCGCTTACCACTTATAAAGATTAATTATAAATATATAATCAATTTTATTTTTAAACCAGTTAGTCGTAACCTTATGCCCGGTTAAAGGAGAGGGTTATGACGAATATCACCTTACAGAAACAACATCGTACACTGTGGCATTTTATTCCGGGGTTAGCCCTGAGTGCAGTTATCACCGGGGTCGCCCTGTGGGGTGGTTCCATTCCCGCGATTGCGGGTGCCGGGTTTAGTGCCCTCACCCTCGCAATCTTGTTGGGGATGGTTTTAGGCAACACCATCTATCCGCACATCTGGAAAAGCTGTGACGGTGGCGTGCTGTTTGCCAAGCAATATTTATTACGTCTGGGTATCATTCTTTATGGCTTCCGTCTGACGTTCTCACAAATTGCCGATGTCGGTATCAGTGGGATCATCATTGACGTGCTGACGCTGTCCAGTACCTTCCTGCTGGCTTGCTTCCTGGGGCAGAAAGTGTTTGGTCTGGATAAGCACACCAGCTGGTTGATCGGTGCCGGTAGCAGTATCTGTGGTGCTGCAGCGGTACTGGCGACTGAGCCGGTAGTGAAAGCGGAAGCCAGTAAAGTAACCGTGGCTGTTGCAACCGTTGTTATCTTCGGGACCGTCGCGATTTTCCTCTACCCGGCGATATATCCACTGATGTCTCAATGGTTTAGCCCGGAAACTTTCGGTATCTACATTGGTTCTACTGTGCACGAAGTGGCGCAGGTGGTGGCGGCAGGTCATGCCATCAGCCCGGATGCAGAAAACGCAGCGGTTATTTCCAAAATGCTGCGCGTGATGATGCTGGCCCCGTTCCTCATTCTGCTGGCGGCGCGTGTTAAACAGCTGTCTGGGGCGAACAGCGGCGAGAAAAGCAAAATCACTATTCCGTGGTTTGCCATCTTGTTCATCGTAGTTGCCATCTTTAACTCGTTCCACCTGTTACCGCAGAGCGTGGTGAACATGCTGGTAACGCTGGATACCTTCCTGCTGGCAATGGCGATGGCGGCGCTGGGTCTGACCACTCACGTCAGCGCGCTGAAAAAAGCCGGGGCGAAACCTCTGCTGATGGCACTGGTACTGTTTGCCTGGCTGATTGTTGGTGGTGGTGCAATTAACTATGTGATTCAAAGCGTCATCGCATAAACCACTACATCTTGCTCCTGTTAACCCGCTATCATTACCGTTTTCCTCCAGCGGGTTTAACAGGAGTCCTCGCATGAAATACATTGGAGCGCACGTTAGTGCTGCTGGCGGTCTGGCAAATGCCGCAATTCGCGCCGCCGAAATCGACGCAACCGCGTTTGCCTTGTTCACCAAAAACCAACGTCAGTGGCGTGCCGCACCGCTCACGACGCAAACCATCGATGAATTCAAAGCCGCCTGTGAAAAATATCACTACACATCGGCGCAAATTCTTCCCCACGACAGTTATCTGATTAACCTCGGACATCCGGTCGCTGAAGCCCTGGAAAAATCGCGCGATGCCTTTATAGATGAAATGCAGCGTTGCGAACAACTGGGACTTTCTTTGCTCAACTTCCACCCTGGCAGCCATCTGATGCAGATTTCAGAAGAGGATTGCCTTGCGCGTATTGCCGAATCCATCAACATTGCACTGGATAAAACACAAGGTGTGACCGCGGTGATTGAAAATACCGCCGGTCAGGGCAGCAACCTTGGATTTAAATTCGAACATCTCGCGGCGATTATCGACGGTGTGGAAGAAAAATCCCGCGTCGGCGTCTGCATTGATACCTGCCATGCTTTCGCTGCCGGGTATGATTTGCGTACTCCAGCCGAATGCGAGAAAACGTTCGCTGATTTTGCTCGTATTGTTGGCTTTAAGTATCTGCGCGGGATGCACCTCAACGATGCGAAAAGTACCTTTGGCAGCCGCGTTGATCGCCATCATAGCCTTGGTGAAGGCAATATCGGCCATGATGCGTTCCGCTGGATCATGCAGGACGACCGCTTCGACGGGATTCCGCTGATCCTCGAAACCATCAACCCGGATATCTGGGCAGAAGAGATCGCCTGGCTGAAAGCGCAACAAACTGAAAAAGCGGTAGCCTGAAAATGAACAACCGGGAGAAGGAAATCCTTGCAATTTTACGGCGTAACCCGCTGATTCAGCAGAATGAAATTGCGGATATGCTGCAAATTAGCCGTTCGCGCGTAGCGGCGCATATTATGGATTTAATGCGCAAAGGGCGGATTAAAGGCAAAGGTTACATTCTCACCGAGCAGGAATATTGCGTGGTGGTGGGAACAATCAATATGGATATTCGCGGGATGGCGGATATCCGTTATCCGCAAGCGGCCTCTAATCCCGGTACAATTCATTGCTCGGCGGGCGGTGTTGGGCGCAACATCGCCCACAATCTGGCGCTGTTAGGCCGCGACGTCCATTTACTCTCGGTGATTGGCGATGACTTTTATGGCGAAATGCTCCTGGAAGAGACGCGCCGCGCCGGAGTGAATGTCTCCGGCTGTGTTCGTTTACACGGCCAAAGCACATCGACGTATCTGGCAATTGCCAATCGAGACGATGAAACCGTGCTGGCGATTAACGATACCCATCTGCTGGAACAGTTGACACCGCAACTACTGAACGGGTCGCGCGATTTACTTCATCATGCGGGCGTGGTGCTGGCAGATTGTAACCTGACTGCCGAGGCGCTGGAGTGGGTCTTCACCCTTGCCGATGAAATCCCGGTGTTTGTCGATACCGTTTCAGAATTTAAAGCGGGCAAAATCAAACACTGGCTGGCGCATATTCACACTCTGAAACCCACTTTGCCAGAGCTGGAAATTTTATGGGGCCAGCCGATAACCAGCGATGCTGATCGTAATGCCTCAGTGAATGCGTTGCATCAGCAAGGTGTTCAGCATCTGTTTGTTTATTTGCCCGATGAGTCAGTTTATTGCAGCGAAAAGGATGGTGAACAATTTTTGCTGACTCCGCCAGCACATACGACGGTAGACAGTTTTGGTGCTGACGATGGTTTTATGGCGGGCCTGGTGTATAGCTTTCTGGAAGGAAGCAGTTTCCGTGATAGCGCCCATTTTGCGATGGCCTGCGCGGCAATTTCGCGCGCCAGCGGCAGCTTAAACAACCCTACCCTGTCTGCCGATAACGCGCTTTCATTAGTGCCAATGGTGTAACAATGTTGCCGGATGCGACGCTTAATGCGTCTTATCCGGCTCATAAATCGCGCACTACGCTAAACCAATAAAGAACCCGGCAATGGTCGCACTCATCAGGTTGGAAAGCGTCGCCGCCGCCAGCGCCCGTAAACCAAGCTGGGCGATTTCCGGCGCACGGTGTGGCGCAACCGCAGAAAATGCCCCAACCACTACCCCGATAGAACCAAAGTTAGCGAAACCGCACAGCGCAAAAGAAATAATCGCCACGGTTTTAGCATCCAGAGAGCCACCCGTTTGCAGATATGGCGAGAAATTGAGATAAGCAACAAATTCATTGATCGCCAGCTTCTGCCCAATCAAACTCCCGGCAAGATTTGCATCACTCCAGTCAACACCCATCACCCACGCCAGCGGGGCCAGCAGATAACCTAAAATGGACTCCAGCGAGGCTTGCTCAAAACCAAACCAGCCGCCAACGCCGCCGATAATACCGTTAATTAACGCAATGATGGCAACAAATGCCATGACTACTGTCGCCACACCCGCAGCGATTTTCAGCCCGGTCATTGCCCCTGTAGCAGCGGCCTCAATAATGCTTTTTGGCGGTGTTTCGGTGAAAGAGAGGTTATTAAAGGAAACCTGCGAAGATTCCGTAGCCGGGCTTAACAGGCGGGCAAACAAGATCCCGCCGGGGATCGCCATTAACGATGCCGCCAGCAAATATTCCACAGGCACGCCCAGTGCAGCGTAACCAATCATCGTCGAACCGGCAATTGAGGCCATACCGCTGCAAATAGCTGTAAACAGCTCATTGCGATTCAGACGATCGATAAAGGGCTTCACGATCGCCGGAATTTCGTTTTGCCCAAGGAAAATGGTAGTAACCGCGACGAATGACTCAATCTTGCTGATATTTAATGCTTTCTGGAAGATACCGCCAAGAATGCGAATTAAGATCCCCATCACGCCGATGTAGTAGAGAATACTCACCAGTGCAGTGACGAAGATAATTGCCGGTAATACACTGAAACCAAAGATAAATCCTGCGCCATCAAATAAGGTATCCATTTTCGGTCCGACCAGAGAACCGAAGATAAATACGCTACCCGCGTCGCTGTACGCCATCACTTTATGGACGCCAAAAGCGACTTTTTCAGCGAGCCAACGCCCTGGCGGTAACCAAAGCATTATGCCGCCAATCACGATCTGTAACACTAACGCCGCGCCAACGGTACGCAGGCTGATCTTCTTCTTGTTTACTGACAGTAAAAACGCAATAGTCAGCAATACCACCATTCCCAGAACACTTCTCATGACATCCATAGTTATTATCTCTTCATGTCATTTTGGGCGACGGCTTTCTGCCCATCAGAAATAGCCGGGCCTGCATCTTGCGATACTGACCCGGCTTGTTATCAACACTTAATGGGTTTTGATGTAGCCGCGAACGCACTCTTCGACTAAGCCCCAGAACCAGTCGGTATCGATGGTAATGCCGACTTTGGTATTAGCGGGCTTACCAAGAACGCCCAACTCGTCGCAGACGGTACGCCCGTAGCAAGGGCCGCTATTAACGTCCACTTCGACGTACATATCCTGGGTTTTAATGCCATTCGGGTTAATCAGATAACCGATGCAGGTGGCGTCATGCACCGGGCCGCCAGCCAGACCGTAGTTTTCGAACTGCGTTTTGAGAGTGAAGTTCATGATGTCGCTGAACAGCTCCCCGGCAGGGCCGCCTGCCCTTTCCATCCGTGCAATCACGTCCGGGGTGCAAACGGTCTGGTTGGTGAGATCGAGGCCCATCATCACCAACGGAACGCCGGAGGTGAACACCACGCGTGCGGCTTCCGGGTCAGCAAAGATGTTGAACTCGGCAGACGGCGTGAAGTTACCTGTACCGTAAGCGCCGCCCATCAGTACAATTTCACGGATTTTGGGCAGGATTGCGGGTTGCATGCGCATTGCCACCGCGATGTTTGACAATGGACCAACCGGCACCAGAGTGATATCGCCATCGCTTGCCATCAGGGTATCGATGATGTATTTCACCGCATGAGTGTTTTCTGCCTGGCGGGTCAACGGCTCGAATACCGGGCCATCCAGTCCGGTTTCACCGTGAATATTATCGGCAACAATTTGTTGACGCATAATGGGCTGCGGCATCCCCGCATAAACCGGAACATTAATCTCCAGTTTCTGGCAAACATTCAGGCCATTAATTAATGTTTTATCAAGCGTCTGATTACCCGCCACAATAGTGATACCTAATAAATCAATCGCCGGATGTTTCGCAGCCATCATTATGGCAATAGCATCATCATGACCCGGATCACAATCCAGAATAATTTTTCTCTTTTCCATTGTTTATTTCCTCTATTTCCAGTTGCGTTATTTTTTCTACAGCAAAGAAAATTCGACCGGGTCGATGATTGAATCTTAACAACAGCGTACGTATGCTAAATATGAGAAATCTCATAGCGGATAAACATCGTGAAAGAAATCCACAATAATGATCTTAAGCAGCAATTGATGAGTGAATCCGCGTTTAAGGATTGCTTTTCAACGGATGTTTCTACCGACACGCGGTTATTTCACTTTTTAGCGCGTGACTACATTGTGCAGGAAGGGCAACAGCCGTCCTGGCTGTTTTACCTGACGCGAGGCCGTGCCAGGCTTTACGCCACGCTTGCTAATGGTCGCGTGTCGCTGATCGATTTCTTTGCCGCGCCCTGTTTTATTGGCGAGATTGAGTTAATCGACAAAGACCATGAATCGCGTGCGGTACAGGCTATTGAAGAGTGTTGGTGTATTGCGCTCCCCATGAAACATTACCGCCCGCTGTTATTAAACGACACGCTATTTTTACGAAAACTCTGCGTCACCTTAAGTCATAAAAATTATCGCAATATTGTTTCTTTAACTCAGAACCAATCATTTCCGTTAGTGAATCGCCTGGCAGCATTTATATTACTCTCGCAGGAAAGTGATCTTTATCACGAAAAGCACACGCAAGCCGCAGAGTATTTGGGCGTTTCTTATCGACATCTTTTATATGTTCTCGCGCAATTCATTCACGACGGTTTATTAATTAAAAACAAGAAAGGGTATCTAATTAAAAACAGAAAGCAGTTGTCAGGACTGGCGCTGGAGATGGACCCGGAGAATAAATTCTCCGGGATGATGCAGTAAAAATTATTTGCAATAGCGCGATTGCCGGATACGTCTTATCTGGACTACAAATCGAGCATTACGCCAGCCCAAGAAAGAACCCGGCAATAGTCGCACTCATCAGGTTGGAAAGCGTCGCTGCTGCCAGCGCCCGTAAACCAAGCTGGGCGATTTCCGGAGCACGTTTTGGCGAAATAGCCGAAAACGCCCCAACGACAACGCCGATAGAACCAAAGTTAGCAAAACCACACAGCGCAAAGGAGATAATTGCCACAGTTTTCACTTCCAGCGTGCCACCCGTTTGCAGATACGGTGAGAAACTCAGGTAAGCAACAAATTCGTTTATCGCCAGTTTCTGCCCAATCAGACTACCCGCAAGGTTAGCATCGCTCCAGTCTACCCCCATGATCCACGCCAGTGGCGCCAGCACATAGCCAAAAATACTTTCCAGAGAAGCATTGGCGAAACCAAACCAGCCGCCAATTCCGCCGATAATGCCGTTGATCAGCGCAATAATTGCGACAAACGCCATTACCACCGTCGCCACACCAGCGGCGATTTTCAGCCCGGTCATCGCACCGCTCGCCGCCGCTTCGATAAAGCTTTTTGGCGGCGTTTCGCTGAATGACAGGTTTTCAAATGTCACCTGCGAAGGCTCGGTTGCAGGGCTAAGAATACGCGCAAACAAAATACCGCCGGGGATAGCCATCAGCGATGCCGCTAACAGGTAGTCAATCGGCACGCCCATTCCGGCATAACCAATCATCATCGAACCTGCAATAGACGCCATCCCGCTACAAATTGCGGTAAACAGCTCGTTGCGATTCATGCGATCGATAAACGGTTTTACGATCGCCGGGATCTCGTTTTGCCCGAGGAAAATAGTGGTAACCGCAACAAAAGATTCGATTTTGCTGATGTTGAGGGCTTTCTGGAAAATACTGCCAAGAATACGAATCAGTAGTCCCATTACGCCAATGTAGTACAGTAGGCTGATAAGCGCAGTGACGAAGATAATCGCCGGGAGTACGCGAAAGGCGAAGATAAAGCCCGCGCCATCAAAGAGAACATCCATTTTCGGCCCAACCAGCGAACCAAAAATGAAGGCGCTACCGGCATCACTGTAAGACATCACTTTATGAACGCCTAATGCCGCCTGTTCTACTGCCCATTTTCCCGGCGGAAAATAGAGCATGATGCCACCAATGGCGATTTGCAGCAGCAGCGCGGCCCCAACCGTGCGCAAACTGATGCCCTTTTTATTCACCGACAACACAAACGCAATTGCCAGCAATACCACCATACCCACCAAACTTCTCATTATATCCATAATGATTTTCCCTTTATGCCAGTAAACCCGGCGCCAGCGCCAGGTTTCGGTATGTATGATCAGTACGGGCGACGGCTTTCTGCCCGTCGGAAATTAACCCGCGAGACGCTGGTATTCTTTGGCAATTTCACTCGCCAGAATGGCGTTGTTGAACACCAGCTGGATGTTGGATTTCAGGCTGTCACCGCCGGTCAGTTCAGCAACACGCGCCAGCAAGAACGGCGTACTTTCTTTACCAATAACACCCTGCGCTTCAGCTTCAGCTACCGCCTGATCGATCGCCGCATTGATAGTGTGTTCCGGCATAGCAAACTGTTCCGGGATCGGGTTCGCTACCACGAGGCCACCGTTCAGCCCGCTTTGCCATTTCACCGCCATCGCGCGGGCAATTTCTGTGGCACTGTCGAGACGAATGCTGACGTCAAACGGGCTGGTCCGGCAGAAAAACGCAGGCAGCGCTTTGGTCTGATAGCCAATTAGCGGTACACCGAAAGTTTCTAAATATTCGGTAGTTAAGCCTAAATCGAGAATAGATTTCGCCCCGGCACAAACTACGGTGACATTGGTGTGCGCCAGTTCTTGCAAATCGGCAGAAATATCGAAGGTATGTTCCGCCCCGCGATGTACGCCACCAATTCCCCCGGTGGCAAATACTTTAATTCCGGCAAGCGCCGCAATAATCATCGTTGAAGCAACGGTGGTTGCGCCATTTTTTCCGGCGGCAACAACAAAAGGTAAATCGCGACGGCTAACTTTGGTTACGTTATGTCCTTCACGACCCAGCAATTCAATTTCTTCTTTGCTTAAGCCCACTTTCATGACGCCACCAATAATGGCGATAGTGGCAGGTACAGCGCCCTGTTTACGAATAGTTTCTTCTACTTCAATTGCCGTCTGGGCATTTTGTGGAAACGGCATACCGTGAGAGATAATGGTCGATTCCAGCGCAACTACTGGTTTTTTGCTTTTTAAAGCATCCTGAACTTCCGGGGAAATTTGTAATAATTCAGGGGAAATGTTTAATTCAGACATTCTGCGTTCTCCACTAACGATATAACGTTGGCAATCGATAAATTGGGGTTATTGGTGTATTCACAGGAGAGCGCCATTGACGAACATCCCTGTGCAAAACGAACAGATTCGGCAAACGGCATTCCGTCGACCCAACACGAAGCAAGACCTGCCATCATGGCATCGCCCGCTCCGGTAACATTAATGACATTGGTTTTAATCGGTGCAGACCAGCCGTTTTCACTGCCTATTTCACTGTAGTAAACGCCGTCGCCGCCCATACTCAGTACCAGGCGGTTCAGGCCATGTTGATGGAACCAGGCGGCAACTTTTGCGACATCTTCACGCCCTGACAACGCAATCCCGCTCAGGGTTTCTGCTTCAAGGCGGTTTGGCTTCAGGGTGTGGATCTGACTTAGACGGTCGCGCACTTTGACACATTTCCATGCCGAAACTGGATCGACAAATACAGGTACGTCGGCGGCATTATCCAGAATCCAGACCAACGCCTCTTCACTGATATTACAGTCAGCGACAATGACCTTTGCTCCCTGGATAAATTCACGGTGCTGTGCGAGATATTCCGCAGAAATACAGTTACTAATATTCATGTCATTTATAGCAACCAACATTTCACCGGTATTATCGAGCAATGATAAATAGCTCGACGTATTTTCCCCTGGCACAATCAGGCATTTCTCGACATAAACACCGGATTGATTGGTTTGCGTCAGGAGCGATTGACCATAAAAATCACTACCTACAGCGCTAAGTAGCCAGACTTTGTTCCCCAGCAATGCCAGATTTTGCGCGATATTGCGCCCTACTCCACCAGGTGTAAATTTTATTTTCCCTGGATTTGAATCCGCATAATTCAATGATTCATGTGAATATCCGGCGACATCAATATTCGCCGAACCTATAATTACGACATATTCCTTTTCGCGCATAGCACGTCCCCTGGTAAAAAATTACCAACTCTGTCAATCCACAAGAATATAGGTACTGCAAATAACGTTTAAACATGTGTTCGTATTTAAACATGTGCTCATAGTATGCATGTTTTACTTAAAGTAAATTGCCGCCAGATGAGCAAAATGGGCAGATTTGAACAGGCTCACAAAACGCTATTAAATGCATGGATTAAAAAAACGGAGAATTTGTGACGGGATGCACAGAACGGAAGCAATAAAAAAGGGCAGAAATTAATCTGCCCTTGAGAAAATAAGGTTAATGTTTGATGAAGATTTCAGGTTTCAACTTAAAGATAAAATAGATAAATTCATAGAGTTACCCTCAAGAACGGGTCAATCACCTTGCGATCTTCACATGATACAGGGCAGGAAATTTCTGCCCTGTAACACACCTTTTATTACGCTGCTTTCGCTACCGCGTCCACTTCCGGACGTTTCAGGAAGGCATAAGCCAAACCCGCCACCAGCGTACCGGCAATAATTGCCACCAGGTAACCCAGTACCGGCGTAATTGCGCCCGGGATCAGCAGAACAAACAGACCACCGTGCGGTGCCATCAGTTTCGCACCAATCGCCATAGAGATTGCACCAGTCAACGCTCCACCAACGATACAGCACGGCAGCACACGCATCGGATCACGGGCAGCAAACGGAATTGCACCTTCGGAAATAAAGCACAGTCCCAGAACCAGAGCTGCTTTGCCGCCTTCCTGCTGCGCTTTGTCGAATTTGCGACGCGCCACCATCGTTGCCAGCCCCATTGCCAGCGGTGGCACCATACCTGCCGCCATAATCGCTGCCATTGGGCCATAGGTTTGGGTACTCAGCAGACCCACACCGAACGCGTATGCCGCTTTGTTAACCGGGCCGCCCATGTCAGTACACATCATGCCGCCAAGGATCGCGCCCAGCAGAACAGCATTCGCAGTCCCCATCGTTTGCAGCCAGTGAGTCAGAGCTTCGAGGATGCCAGCAACCGGTTTACCGATCAGGTAGATCATCGCCAGACCAACCACCAGACTGGAAATCAGCGGAATGATCAGGATCGGTTTCAGCGCCTCCATACTCTGCGGCAGTTTCAATTGCGTACTGATTAACTTCGCAATGTAACCAGCCAGGAAGCCCGCAATAATACCGCCAATGAAACCAGAACCGGTGCTGACCGCCAGCATACCGCCAATCAGGCCAGGCGTGAGGCCCGGACGGTCGGCAATAGAGAAGGCAATATAACCTGCCAGTACCGGCACCATCAGCGCAAAGGCTGAACCGCCACCAATCTGCATCAGCGCCGCTGCCAACGTACCCGGCTCTTTAAACGCTTCGATACCAAAAGCAAAAGAAAGCGCGATACACAGACCACCTGCAACGACCATCGGCAGCATGTAAGAGACGCCCGTCAGCAAGTGACGATACGCGCCTGTACTCTCTTTCTTGCCTTCAGTCGCCGCCGTTTGAGCTTTGCCTGCTGGTTCGTAAGGCGTCGCTTCAGCAACGGCTTTATCCAGTTCCTGCGCGGTTTTCTTCAGCGCCAGACCGGTAGAGGTGCGATACATCGGTTTACCAGCAAATTTCGCCAGATCGACTTCAATATCTGCCGCCACAATCACCAGATCCGCCGCAGCCACTTCTTCAGGGGTGATGGCATTACCCGCGCCAACAGAGCCACGAGTTTCAACTTTCACCCACCAGCCACGTTTTTTCGCTTCGGTTTCAATGGCTTCTGCCGCCATAAAAGTGTGCGCCACCCCGGTCGGGCAAGCAGTCACCGCAACTACGCGTTTCGGACCACTGGCAGCAACCGGTGCTGTCGCAGCGACCGGCGCAGTGTAAGGTTTCGCATGGCCTTTGGCTTCACTCAGGAACAGCTCAGGGTGCGCAACTGCCCGGGAAATATCGCCCAGCCAGACATTTTTACCGTTCAGCGCGCTGTCGTTCGGGATGGAATCACCGAGAACAATCGCCATTTCAGCGTCGTTCGGATTGTCGATGATTTCCAGTTTTGCTTTTCGCGCCGCCGCGCCCAGCAGGGTCTTCGCCATATAGGCGCGTGCCTGACCGAGATTAGCGTCAATAATCAGCAGCGTTTTCATTATGCCTCTCCTGCTGTCAGTTAAAAGGTTGTAAGTCGACGCGCGCCATCATTGCGGCCAACTGCGGACGATCGGTAATACCCACATTGCTTTGACTTACCGCCAGGGCAGCAACAGCTGTCGCCAGACGCAGAGTGTGTTCACTGGATTCACGCATCAGCAAGCCATAAATCAGGCCACCAACCATAGAATCCCCTGCGCCAACGGTGCTTACGACATCGACTGACGGTGGTTTGGCGATCCATTCGCCGGAAGCATTAACCCAAAGCGCGCCTTCGGCACCCAGTGAAATAACGACATGCGCGATACCTTGTTCACGCAGCGCATGCGCAGCTTCAATCACATCTTTCATTTCAGGCAGTTTACGGCCAGCCCAGATTTCCAGCTCGCGGCGGTTAGGTTTCACCAGCCACGGTGCCGCTTTCAAACCTGCCACTAACGCTTCACGACTACTATCAAAGATAATGCAAGGACACTGACTACGCAGGCGAGTCATCCAGTCGGTGAAGGCTTCCGGGCTGACGCCTGATGGTAAACTGCCGCTGACACAGACCATATCGAACTGACCAAGCCAACTCAGAGAATCCGTCACAAAGCGTTCCCAGTCGGCTGGAGTGACTTCAAAACCCGAGAAGTTGAGGTCGGTCACTTCGCCGTCTTTTTCCGTCAACTTGACATTAATACGGGTGCGCCCCTGTACAACCTGGAAACGGTTGGCAATGCCCAGCTCGCTGAACAATTGCTGAAACCCATCCTGGTTATCTTTACCGAGGAAGCCGCCAACAGTGACATCAATACCCAGATCTTTCAGAACTTTGGCAACGTTGATACCTTTACCCGCCGCATGCAGACCGGTGGTTTTTACCAGGTTCACTTCGCCGCGTTCAATTTCCGGGCAGAAACCAACAAGGTCATAAGCCGGATTAAGGGTGATCGTAGCAACACGTCTGCTCATTACGCGCCCTCCCCAAGACCTGCGGCGATGGCGTCGCCAATGGCGTTCAGCGCCTGTTCAGCATCTGGTCCCTGGGCGGTAAAGCGTAGGCGATGACCTTTCTTAACGCCAAGTGCTACAACTTTCATCAGACTACGTCCGTTTGCCGGTTTGCCGGTGCCATCAAGGTTTGTCACGGTAATATCACTGTTAAATTGTTTAATGGTATTGACCAACATGGTGCCTGGACGGGCATGCAGGCCGTGTTCATTGCGCACCACAAACTCCGCGCTTAACACGTCGTCGGTCGGCGCATCATCGCTGGTCAGCAGTGCCAGCAGCGTTGCCGCATCTGCTTTCAGCAAGCGGTCAGCTTTATTGTCGAGCAGCAAATCGGCGAGACGCTTAAGAACCGCGACGGGCTGATCGTCATTCATCGCCACACTCACCAGCATGGCAGCCGTTTCGCCGTCCACATCAAAAGCATTTGCCGCACGGCTTACCGCAATCGCGCTACGCAGATTACCTTCGGCGCTATCGCTCAGCCAGATGCCTTGCCCGAGATTTAATGGCTGCTCGTTGATGGCTTTGGTGACGAAGGTAGCGTCAACTGCGCCCGCTTCTTTCAGACGAGCGGCGTTTAACGCTTGCAGGGTCAGCAAATCACTGGCAACGATATCCAGTGTCAGCATTTCGTTATCAAGCTTCAGCTGCTCACTCTGCTTTTCGCCCATCAGCAATGCGCGAAGTTCTTCTGCTGTTGTTGCTGACTTCAGTTGTTCAGCAACGGAATCATCGCTCAGTACATGGGTTAGTTGGCGCAGCAAGCCCAGATGTTCATCGGAGCTGGCGGCAATACCGATAGCCACGTACGCGACTTGACCTTCACCCCATGTCACACCTTCCGGGAACTGAAATACCTGAACACCGGTTTTCAGTACCTGATCGCGGGTGTCGGTAGTACCGTGTGGAATAGCAATCCCGTTGCCGAGAAAGGTTGAGGTTTGCTGTTCGCGCGCCAGCATGCCATTGACGTAGCCTTCCGCTACATTACCGGCTTGCACCAGCGCCGCGGCGACCTTGCGAATAGCCTCTTCTTTGTCTCCGGCCTTCTCGCCCGGATGGATGTCCTGTACGGATAACTGGAACATAGTTCTCCTCTCTTGCTGAATTGAAACGATTCAGCCTCTATGAGAAAAAAAGCGCCAACCTGGCTTAGGATTAAAGACAAGATCGCGCTGAAACGTTTCAATCAAGAATAATACTTCTTCTTCAGCACGCAAGGGAAGCCGCTAAATTATGTCCAAAAGTTTGATGTGCTGCACATTTTTTTGCCAAAAATCTGAAATGCTGACAGTGAAATTAACCATCAGCATTAGCATTTCGGCGGCGTCAGCTGAGGATCAGCAAGAGTGAAATGCCATTTTGATTATTCGTAGCGAGTTTGATTTCACTGACTGTTTATTTTCTGACAGGCAGCGTAAACTCCGCGTCTTCATCTTTCACTGATCGACCAGCATGCATAACTCCCCCGCAGTTTCCAGCGCGAAATCGTTTGACCTGACGTCAGCGGCGTTTTTAATTGTTGCCTTTCTCACCGGTATTGCAGGCGCCCTGCAAACCCCGACGCTAAGTATTTTCCTCACTGATGAAGTGCACGCGCGCCCGGCGATGGTGGGATTCTTCTTTACCGGCAGCGCCGTTATCGGAATTCTGGTCAGTCAGTTTCTCGCCGGACGCTCTGATAAACGCGGCGATCGTAAATCGCTGATTGTCTTTTGCTGCCTGTTAGGCATGCTGGCCTGTACCCTTTTTGCCTGGAATCGCAACTACTTTGTTTTGTTATTCGTCGGCGTTTTTTTAAGCAGCTTTGGTTCTACCGCCAACCCGCAAATGTTTGCTCTTGCTCGTGAACATGCCGACAAAACCGGGCGTGAAGCGGTGATGTTCAGCTCTTTTTTACGCGCCCAGGTATCGTTAGCGTGGGTCATTGGCCCGCCGCTGGCGTATGCCTTAGCGATGGGATTCAGCTTTACGGTAATGTATCTCAGCGCGGCCGTGGCGTTTATTGTCTGCGGTGTGATGGTGTGGTTGTTTTTACCGTCGATGCAAAAAGAGGTGCCGCAAGCAACTGGCACGGTTGAAGCGCCTCGCCGTAATCGTCGCGATACACTGCTGTTGTTTGTGATTTGTACATTGATGTGGGGCTCGAACAGTCTGTATATCATCAACATGCCACTGTTTATTATCAACGAACTGCATCTTCCTGAGAAACTGGCGGGCGTGATGATGGGGACCGCAGCCGGGCTGGAAATTCCGACCATGTTGATTGCCGGATATTTTGCCAAACGTCTGGGTAAGCGCTTCTTAATGCGCGTTGCCGCCGTAGGTGGCATCTGTTTTTACGCAGGTATGCTGATGGCACATTCACCTGCCATTCTGTTGGGCTTACAGCTGCTGAATGCTATTTTTATCGGCATTCTGGGCGGTATCGGGATGCTCTATTTCCAGGACCTGATGCCCGGTCAGGCAGGTTCAGCCACCACGCTCTATACCAATACGTCGCGCGTGGGCTGGATCATCGCTGGTTCAGTGGCGGGCATCGTCGCCGAGATCTGGAATTATCACGCGGTGTTCTGGTTTGCGATGGTGATGGTTATCGCCACCCTGTTTTGCTTGCTGCGGATTAAAGATGTTTAAGGCGCGGTCAACATTTCCAGATCGATAAGCCAGGTCATGGCCTGCTGACGCGTGTTACCGCACATTTCAGCACTGGCCTGCAAGCCTGCGCAAACTTTCGGCCGCAGTGGAGATGTGAAAATTTTACAGCGTTGCTGTTCATCAAGCTGAATGCAGGGCGTATTGGCGGGCTTGCCATCTGGCATACCGGGAATAGGACTGGAGATTGAGGGGGCGGTGCAACACGCCCCGCAACCCGGACGGCATTCCATACGTTGTTCTCTTAAGGTTAACCACCGGATTGAGGAGCGCGCACATTACCACCTTTTTGGCACCAGCAAAAGTGCGAATACCACTTGCCTGAAAGGCCCGTCGCGAGTAGTTTGTCGCGATATTTTTGACATTTTCGACAACAGGAATTTTTCGATGCCAAGAGCGAACGAAATTAAAAAAGGTATGGTACTGAATTACAACGGCAAACTGCTGCTGGTTAAGGACATTGATATTCAGTCGCCTACCGCCCGCGGTGCCGCTACGCTGTACAAAATGCGTTTTTCAGACGTCCGTACCGGACTGAAAGTGGAAGAACGCTTTAAAGGCGATGATATCGTTGATACCGTGACGCTGACCCGCCGCTACGTTGACTTCTCCTACGTCGATGGCAACGAATATGTCTTTATGGATAAAGAAGACTATACCCCGTATACCTTCACCAAAGATCAGATTGAAGAAGAACTGCTGTTTATGCCGGAAGGCGGCATGCCAGACATGCAGGTTCTTACCTGGGACGGTCAACTGCTGGCGCTTGAACTGCCGCAGACCGTTGATCTGGAAATCGTTGAAACCGCTCCTGGCATCAAAGGCGCTTCTGCCAGTGCCCGTAACAAACCGGCGACCTTAAGCACCGGCCTGGTGATTCAGGTACCAGAATACTTAAGCCCGGGCGAAAAAATTCGTATCCATATCGAAGAACGCCGTTATATGGGGCGTGCAGACTAACTTCAGCCACATTCAGAAAAGGGACAGCTCAGACTGTCCCTTTTTAATTTATTATACCAATCCTTCATTTTGCGCCTCCTGAACACCTTTCGCCTGCAATATTCACTTGTAAATTGATCGTCCTCACACTTCATCGCATTAACAATCCAGACCAATTTCAATTGCTGTCATATAACTTTACACTAGCATTGTTAATCAATCGTTACTAAGACGTGACTTCTATGAACACAATTGCCTCCACTACGTTCCCGCCTCACATTCACACTCCACGTTACGATCGCCAGCAATTGAAATCCCGTATCGTTCATTTTGGCTTTGGAGCCTTTCACCGCGCACATCAGGCGTTACTGACCGACCGTGTGCTGAATGCCCAGAGCAGCGATTGGGGGATCTGTGAAATCAGTTTGTTCAGCGGCGATCGGCTAATGAGCCAACTTCGCGAACAGGATCATTTATATACCGTGTTGGAGAAAGGCGCAGACGGCAATCAGGCGATTATTGTCGGGGCCGTTCATGAATGCCTGAATGCAAAACTGGATTCCTTAGCGGCGATTATTGAGAAGTTTTGCGAACCGCAGGTGGCAATTGTGTCCCTGACCATTACCGAAAAAGGTTATTGTATCGACCCGGCCACCGGTGCGCTTGATACCAATAATTCGCGGATTATTCATGACTTACAAAGCCCGGAAGAACCTCACTCCGCGCCAGGCATTCTTGTCGAAGCGCTGAAACGCCGTCGTGAACGTGGCCTTGCGCCGTTTACCGTACTTTCCTGCGATAATATTCCCGACAATGGTCATGTGGTGAAAAATGCGGTGCTGGGGATGGCTGAAAAACGCTCTCCAGAACTTGCCGAGTGGATAAAAGAACACGTCAGCTTTCCGGGAACCATGGTCGACCGCATTGTCCCGGCAGCAACGGAAGAATCACTGGCAGAAATTAGCCAATATCTGGGCGTGAATGATCCCTGTGCAATTAGCTGCGAGCCGTTTATCCAATGGGTGGTAGAAGATAACTTCGTCGCAGGGCGCCCAGCCTGGGAAATCGCAGGTGTACAAATGGTGGATGATGTCCTGCCGTGGGAAGAGATGAAACTGCGCATGCTTAATGGCAGCCACTCTTTTCTCGCTTATCTGGGCTACCTGGCTGGATTCGCCCATATTAGTGATTGCATGCAGGACCGCGCATTTCGCCATGCCGCCAGAACATTAATGCTGGATGAGCAAGCGCCAACGCTACGGATTAAAGATGTCGATTTAACATACTATGCGGATACGTTAATTGAACGTTTTGCCAATCCAGCGCTGAAACATAAGACCTGGCAAATCGCGATGGATGGCAGTCAAAAATTACCGCAACGCATGTTGGCAGGGATTCGCATCCATCTGGCTCGCGAAACAAACTGGCCGTTACTGGCATTAGGCGTCGCAGGTTGGATGCGCTATGTGAGCGGCGTAGATGATGCCGGAAAAGCTATCGATGTCCGCGATCCGCTTTACGATAAAATTCACAACCTCGTTGCGGGCAGTAGCAGTGAACAACGCGTCACCGCCCTGCTTTCTTTGCGTGAAGTATTCGGTGATGACCTACCAGATAACCCGCATTTTGTGCAGGCCATCGAACAAGCCTGGCAACAAATCGCGCAGTTCGGCGCGCATCAGGCGCTATTAAACACCCTCAAAATTTAACGATTTCTGCGGTTAAAGCGGATGGAGCATCGCTTCGTCCGCCCTCTCTCTTCTCTTTTCCGCCTTTTTTAGCCAGGATTAACGCACAGTTAACTCATCTGATTATTGCGGAGCCGTTGTGACCAGGACCAACCTCATCACCGGTTTTCTCGGCAGCGGGAAAACAACCTCTATTCTTCATCTGCTAGCCCACAAAGATCCCAACGAAAAATGGGCGGTTCTGGTTAATGAATTTGGGGAAGTCGGAATTGATGGTGCTTTGCTCGCCGATAGCGGCGCATTGCTGAAAGAGATCCCCGGCGGCTGCATGTGCTGCGTTAATGGTTTACCCATGCAGGTAGGGTTGAATACCTTATTGCGCCAGGGAAAACCAGACCGCTTGCTGATAGAGCCGACCGGACTGGGTCATCCGAAACAGATCCTCGATCTGTTAACCGCGCCGGTCTATGAACCGTGGATCGATCTGCGCGCCACGTTGTGCATTCTCGATCCGCGCCTCCTGCTGGACGAAAAAAGCGTCGGTAATGAAAACTTCCGTGATCAACTGGCTGCCGCAGACATCATTGTCGCCAATAAATCCGACCGTGCTACGCCAGAAAGCGAGCAAGCGTTACAACGCTGGTGGCAACAAAACGGTGGCGAACGGCAATTAATTCACAGCGATCATGGGCAAATTGAGGGGCATCTTCTCGATTTACCTCGTCGAAATTTAACTGAGTTGCCCGCCAGCGCTGCCCATTCGCATCAACATAACGAGAAAAAAGGATTAGCGGCATTAAGCCTGCCAGAGCATCAACGCTGGCGTCGCAGTCTGAATAGCGGACAAGGACACCAGGCCTGCGGTTGGATATTCGACGCTGATACCGTGTTCGACACCATTGGCATTCTGGAATGGGCGCGACTTGCGCCGGTCGGACGCGTAAAAGGCGTGATGCGGATACCAGAAGGTCTTGTGCGCATCAACCGTCAGGGCGATGACCTGCACATTGAAACGCAAAACGTTGCACCACCAGATAGCCGCATTGAGCTGATTTCCAGCAGCGAAACTGACTGGAACGCCTTACAGAGCGCGCTGTTGAAGCTTCGTTTAGCGACCAACGCGTAAGGTTGCCTGCGTTTTTCAGTAAGATAATTAGAGAAAATATGATCAAAAATTTGCCGCAAATAGTGCTGTTAAATATTGTCGGCCTCGCGCTGTTTCTTTCCTGGTACATTCCCGTCAATCATGGATTCTGGTTGCCGATTGACGCGGATATTTTTTATTTTTTTAATCAGAAACTGGTCGAAAGCAAGACTCTTTTATGGCTGGTTGCGTTGACTAATAATCGCGCCTTCGACGGTTGTTCACTGCTGGCAATGGGAATACTGATGCTGAGTTTCTGGCTGAAAGAAAACGCACCCGGCAGACGGCGTATTGTGATTATTGGTCTGGTCATGCTGTTAACCGCAGTGGTATTAAACCAGTTGGGCCAGGCATTTATTCCGGTAAAACGGGCCAGTCCGACATTGACCTTTACAGATATTAACCGCGTCAGCGAACTGCTATCAGTTCCAACGAAAGATGCCTCACGAGATAGTTTTCCCGGCGATCATGGCATGATGCTGCTTATTTTTTCCGCTTTTATGTGGCGATATTTCGGAAAAGTCGCAGGAGTAATCGCCCTTATTATATTTGTGGTTTTTGCATTTCCCAGAGTGATGATTGGCGCACATTGGTTTACCGATATCATTGTCGGTTCCATGACGGTGATATTGATTGGGTTGCCCTGGTGGCTAATGACACCTTTAAGTGATCAATTAATCGCCTTTTTTGACAAATCACTGCCTGGAAAAAATAAACATTCATAAAACAAATAACTCACAGTAATTAACATCATCAGGTTTATTTTCATAGTAGGGATAATCCTGATGATGTGCGACTTTGCTCTCGTTCATTAAGTGAAATGATCATTCTCTAAGCAAATGAATGGATTGCGCGTCTTTTAGACAACAGTGCTTTAATTGACCAATCCCGTTTATTAACTTTCTGTATCACTTTTTCTTATAAAAAATCATGTAAAACCGCTCGCCAAGACCGCGTCAATCGGGTAATCTCGAACACGTTTTGCCTCGGCGGTAGATTATCCTCACAGCATATAATTTTGTGCGTTAGTCCACAGATTTGGCCTTAAGGAATTGTTTCAACGTGCCCAGGTAATTAGTCTCGTGTCGCTTGGCATTTTTTTATAACGATATTTGTCGTTAAGGACTTCAAGGGAAAACAAACAACATGGTCAAATCTCAACCGATTCTGAGATATATCTTGCGCGGGATTCCCGCGATTGCAGTAGCGGTTCTGCTTTCTGCATGTAGTGCAAATAACACCGCAAAGAATATGCATCCTGAGACACGTGCAGTGGGTAGTGAAACATCATCACTGCAAGCTTCTCAGGATGAATTTGAAAATCTGGTTCGTAATGTCGACGTAAAATCGCGAATTATGGATCAGTATGCTGACTGGAAAGGCGTACGTTATCGTCTGGGTGGCAGCACTAAAAAAGGTATCGATTGTTCTGGTTTCGTACAGCGTACATTCCGCGAACAATTTGGCTTAGAACTTCCTCGTTCAACTTATGAACAGCAGGAAATGGGCAAGTCAGTTTCCCGCAGTAATTTGCGTACAGGTGACTTAGTTCTGTTCCGTGCTGGTTCAACTGGACGCCATGTCGGTATTTATATCGGCAACAATCAGTTCGTTCATGCTTCCACCAGCAGTGGTGTTATTATTTCCAGCATGAATGAGCCGTACTGGAAAAAGCGTTACAACGAAGCACGTCGGGTTCTTAGCCGCAGCTAATAAACCGTTTGGATGCAATCCCTTGGCTATCCTGACGAGTTAACTGAAGGCACTGCTTAAGCAGTGCTTTTTTGTTTTCATTCATCATAGAAAATGATGTTTCCGTGCCTTGAACCAGGCTATAGTCCCGTCATTCTCTTCCACTTCAGCGTTGTCGTAATCTCGGGAATATTAACGGAACCATGTTCATACGCGCTCCCTCTTCCGGACGTAAGATCCTGCTTACCTGCATTATTGCGGGCGTGATGATTGCAATACTGGTCAGCTGTCTTCAGTTTTTGGTTGCCTGGCATAAACACGAAGTCAAATACGACACACTGATTACCGACGTACAAAAGTATCTCGATACCTACTTCGCCGACCTGAAATTAACCACTGACCGCCTACAGCCGCTCACCTTAGATACCTGTCAGCAGGCTAACCCTGAACTAACTGCCCGCGCGGCGTTTAGCATGAATGTTCGCACATTTGTGCTGGTGAAGGATAAAAAGAGCTTTTGTTCATCAGCGACGGGAGAAATGGATATACCGCTCAATGAGTTGATCCCGGCGCTCGATATTAACAAAGACGTCGATATGGCGATGTTGCCAGGCACGCCAATGGTGCCCAACAAACCCGCTATCGTCATCTGGTATCGCAACCCTTTATTGAAAAATAGCGGCGTTTTTGCAGCATTAAACCTGCACCTGACGCCATATCTTCTCTATAGCTCTCGTCAGCAAGATTTCGACGGGATCGCACTCATTATTGGCGATACCGTGCTTTCGACATTTTCGTCGCATTTGATGAACGTCCGTGAGTTATCCGGCAAACCCGTACGCGAAACCAAAATAACAGGCATTCCGCTGACTGTGCGTCTTTATGCTGATGACTGGACATGGAACGATGTGTGGTATGCGTTTTTACTGGGCGGTATGAGTGGAACGGTCGTTGGCCTGCTCTGCTATTACCTGATGAGTGTGCGCATGCGCCCTGGCAGAGAAATTATGGCTGCTATCAAACGTGAGCAATTTTACCTGGTGTATCAACCGGTGGTTGATACACCAACGCTGCGGGTCACGGGCCTGGAAGTGCTGCTACGCTGGCGTCATCCTGTTGCAGGTGAAATCCCGCCGGATGCCTTCATTCAATATGCCGAATCGCAAAAGATGATCGTGCCGCTGACCCAGCATCTGTTTGAGCTTATAGCCCGTGATGCGGTTGAATTACAAAACGTACTGCCGGTGGGCATAAAGTTTGGCATTAATATCGCACCGGAACATCTGCACAGCGAGAGCTTTAAAGCGGATATACATCGGCTGCTCGCCTCCCTACCCGCGCACCATTTCCAGATTGTACTGGAGATAACCGAGCGCGATATGCTGAAAGAGCATGAGGCCACAAAACTGTTCGCCTGGCTGCACTCTGTCGGCGTGGAAATTGCTATTGATGACTTCGGCACCGGACACAGTGCGCTTATCTATCTGGAACGCTTCACGCTCGAGTATCTGAAAATTGACCGTGGGTTTATCAATGCTATAGGTACGGAAACGGTCACATCTCCGGTGCTTGACGCGGTGCTCACGCTGGCGAAACGTCTCAATATGCTGACGGTTGCTGAAGGTGTCGAAACACCGGAACAGGCGCGCTGGCTACGTGAGCGCGGTGTTAATTTCCTGCAAGGCTATTGGATTAGCCGTCCCTTACCGATAGATGATTTTGTCCGCTGGCTGGAGAAACCGCATACGCCGCAGTGGTAAGGTGTGCTTGTGTCCCTTATTATTCATAGTTGAAGCATGCCGGATTGCGGCTAATGATGAGTAAAAGGAAATCCGTTGCAGATGATTGTGCGCATACTGCTGCTGTTTATCACCCTGTTCACCTTCGGTGCGCAGGCGCAAGCTATCAAGGAAAGCTATGCCTTTGCGGTGCTGGGAGAACCCCGGTATGCTTTTAATTTCAACCATTTTGATTATGTGAATCCCGCTGCGCCGAAGGGCGGGCAAATAACGTTATCCTCCATTGGTACCTTCGATAATTTTAACCGCTATGCACTACGCGGAAACCCCGGCGCACGCACCGAGCAACTGTACGACACGCTATTTACCACTTCCGATGACGAACCCGGCAGTTATTACCCGCTGATTGCCGAAAGCGCACGCTATGCTGACGATTATTCCTGGGTAGAAGTCGCTATCAATCCGCGCGCCCGTTTTCATGATGGTTCGCCGATTACCGCGCGCGACGTTGAGTTTACTTTTCAAAAATTTATGACCGAGGGCGTGCCGCAGTTTCGCCTGGTATACAAAGGCACAACGGTCAAAGCCATAGCGCCATTAACCGTGCGTATTGAATTAGCCAAACCAGGCAAAGAAGATATGCTGAGTCTGTTTTCGCTGCCGGTATTTCCAGAAAAGTACTGGAAGGATCATAAACTTAGCGACCCGCTCTCTACGCCTCCGCTTGCCAGTGGTCCGTACCGCATTACATCCTGGAAAAT
This sequence comes from Escherichia sp. E4736, assembly GCF_005781225.1. Lineage (NCBI taxonomy): Bacteria > Pseudomonadati > Pseudomonadota > Gammaproteobacteria > Enterobacterales > Enterobacteriaceae > Escherichia > Escherichia sp. E4736. Next base: position 247,287 of record NZ_VATT01000014.1, read on the forward strand.
GGGCCAGAATATTGTTTATTCTCGCGTTAAAGATTACTGGGCGGCCGATTTACCGGTAAATCGTGGTCGCTGGAATTTCGATACCATTCGCTATGATTATTACCTCGATGATAATGTCGCTTTTGAAGCGTTTAAAGCCGGTGCCTTTGATTTGCGTATGGAAAACGACGCCAAAAACTGGGCTACGCGCTATACCGGTAAGAATTTCGATAAAAAATACATTATCAAAGATGAGCAAAAGAACGAATCAGCCCAGGATACGCGCTGGCTGGCGTTTAATATTCAACGACCGGTATTCAGCGATCGCCGGGTCCGGGAAGCCATCACCCTCGCCTTTGACTTTGAATGGATGAATAAGGCGTTGTTTTACAATGCCTGGAGTCGCACGAACAGTTATTTTCAGAATACCGAATACGCGGCCAGAAATTACCCCGACGCCGCTGAGCTGGTGCTTCTGGCGCCAATGAAAAAAGATCTACCGCCAGAAGTGTTCACGCAAATCTACCAGCCACCAGTGTCCAAAGGCGATGGCTACGACCGTGACAACCTGTTAAAAGCCGACAAACTTCTCAACGATGCAGGCTGGGTGCTGAAAGGTCAGCAACGCGTTAATGCCACCACAGGCCAGCCACTCAGCTTTGAATTATTGCTTCCTGCAAGCAGCAATAGTCAGTGGGTATTGCCGTTCCAACATAGCCTGCAACGGCTGGGTATCAACATGGACATTCGCAAGGTGGATAACTCGCAAATCACCAACCGAATGCGCAGCCGCGACTATGACATGATGCCGCGCGTGTGGCGGGCGATGCCATGGCCCAGTTCCGATTTACAGATTTCCTGGTCATCGGAATATATCAACTCCACTTATAATGCCCCCGGCGTGCAAAGCCCGGTTATCGACTCGCTAATTAATCAAATTATTGCCGCCCAGGGAAATAAAGAAAAATTGCTGCCTCTGGGGCGCGCCCTGGATCGCGTATTAACGTGGAATTATTACATGTTGCCGATGTGGTACATGGCGGAAGACCGTCTCGCCTGGTGGGATAAATTCTCCCAGCCAGCCGTGCGCCCCATCTATAGCCTCGGTATCGATACCTGGTGGTATGACGTCAATAAAGCGGCCAAACTGCCGTCCGCCAGCAAACAGGGAGAGTAGATGGGCGCTTACCTGATTCGCCGTCTGTTGCTGGTGATCCCAACATTATGGGCGATTATCACCATCAACTTTTTCATCGTGCAAATTGCGCCTGGCGGCCCCGTCGACCAGGCCATCGCCGCCATTGAGTTTGGTAATGCCGGAGTATTACCCGGCGCAGGCGGCGAAGGCGTTCGTGCCAGCCATGCGCAAACGGGCGTCGGCAATATCAGCGACAGTAATTACCGTGGCGGACGCGGGTTAGATCCCGAAGTGATCGCTGAGATCACGCATCGCTACGGTTTCGATAAGCCGATCCACGAACGTTACTTCAAAATGCTTTGGGACTACATTCGCTTTGATTTTGGCGACAGCCTGTTTCGCAGCACCTCGGTGCTGGCGCTGATTAAAGACAGTCTGCCTGTTTCCATCACCCTCGGATTGTGGAGCACGCTGATTATCTATCTGGTGTCGATTCCGCTGGGTATTCGCAAAGCCGTTTATAACGGCAGCCGCTTTGATGTCTGGAGCAGCGCATTTATCATCATCGGCTACGCCATTCCAGCCTTTTTGTTCGCCATCCTGCTGATTGTCTTCTTCGCGGGCGGCAGCTATTTCGACCTGTTCCCTCTACGCGGCCTGGTTTCCGCTAACTTTGATTCGCTGCCGTGGTATCAGAAAATCACGGATTATCTGTGGCATATCACGCTGCCGGTGCTGGCTACGGTGATTGGCGGCTTTGCGGCGCTGACCATGCTGACAAAAAACTCATTCCTTGATGAAGTGCGTAAGCAATACGTGGTGACCGCGCGTGCGAAAGGGGTAAGCGAAAAAAATATTCTCTGGAAACATGTGTTCCGCAACGCCATGCTGCTGGTGATTGCCGGTTTTCCGGCGACGTTTATCAGCATGTTTTTCACCGGCTCTCTGTTAATTGAAGTGATGTTTTCGCTCAATGGCCTCGGTTTACTGGGCTACGAAGCGACCGTCTCGCGCGATTATCCGGTGATGTTTGGCACCCTGTACATTTTCACCCTGATTGGCCTGCTGCTGAATATTGTCAGTGATATCAGCTATACGCTGGTCGATCCTCGTATTGATTTTGAGGGACGCTAATGTCGCGACTCAGCCCCGTCAATCAGGCCCGTTGGGCGCGTTTTCGTCATAATCGCCGCGGCTACTGGTCGTTATGGATTTTCCTCATCTTGTTTGGTTTGAGTTTGTGTTCTGAACTGATCGCCAACGATAAGCCATTGCTGGTACGTTATGACGGCAGCTGGTATTTCCCGTTGCTGAAAAACTACAGTGAGAGTGATTTTGGCGGCCCGCTGGCAAGTCAGGCTGATTATCAGGACCCGTGGCTGAAACAACGGCTGGAAGATAAAGGCTGGGTACTATGGGCGCCGATTCGCTTTGGCGCTACCAGTATCAACTTTTCCACTGACAAGCCCTTCCCCTCCCCACCTTCCCGGCAAAACTGGCTGGGAACGGATGCCAACGGTGGCGATGTGCTGGCGCGCATTCTGTATGGCACGCGGATCTCGGTTCTGTTTGGTCTGATGTTGACACTCTGCTCCAGTGTAATGGGCGTGCTGGCGGGGGCGCTGCAAGGCTATTACGGCGGTAAAGTCGATCTCTGGGGGCAACGCTTTATTGAAGTATGGTCGGGGATGCCGACGCTGTTTTTGATTATTTTACTTTCCAGCGTCGTACAGCCTAATTTCTGGTGGCTGCTGGCAATTACTGTCTTATTTGGCTGGATGAGTCTGGTCGGCGTGGTGCGGGCTGAGTTTTTACGTACCCGTAATTTCGACTACATCCGCGCAGCGCAGGCGCTTGGCGTCAGCGATCGCAGTATCATCCTGCGTCATATGTTGCCGAATGCCATGGTCGCTACTCTCACCTTTTTACCGTTTATTTTATGTAGTTCGATAACCACCCTGACCTCGCTCGATTTCCTCGGCTTCGGTCTGCCGCTCGGTTCACCATCACTCGGCGAACTGCTGCTACAAGGGAAAAATAACCTTCAGGCTCCGTGGCTTGGGATCACTGCCTTCTTGTCGGTGGCGATATTGTTGTCTTTGCTGATCTTTATTGGTGAAGCAGTCCGCGACGCATTTGATCCTAATAAGGCGGTGTAACATGACGCAAACTCTGTTAGCGATTGAAAATTTGTCGGTGGGTTTTCGCCATCAGCAAACTGTTCGTACCGTAGTGAATGATGTTTCACTACACATTGAGGCTGGCGAAACGCTGGCGCTGGTGGGTGAGTCAGGTTCTGGCAAAAGCGTTACCGCGCTGTCAATTTTACGTCTGCTCCCTTCCCCACCGGTTGAATATCTCTCTGGCGATATCCGTTTTCATGGCGAATCGCTGCTTCATGCCAGCGAGCAAACATTGCGTGGCGTACGCGGTAATAAGATTGCCATGATTTTCCAGGAACCGATGGTGTCGTTAAACCCATTGCATACCCTTGAAAAACAGCTTTATGAAGTGCTTTCACTCCACCGCGGAATGCGTCGGGAAGCGGCTCGTGGCGAAATTCTTAACTGCCTTGATCGCGTCGGTATCCGCCAAGTGGCAAAGCGGCTGACAGATTACCCGCATCAGCTCTCCGGCGGTGAACGCCAGCGGGTGATGATTGCGATGGCGCTGTTAACGCGACCAGAATTATTAATTGCCGATGAACCAACCACCGCACTGGACGTCTCTGTCCAGGCGCAGATTTTGCAGCTGTTGCGCGAACTGCAAGGCGAGCTGAATATGGGGATGCTGTTTATTACTCATAGCCTCAGTATTGTCAGAAAACTGGCCCACCGCGTGGCGGTAATGCAAAATGGTCGCTGTGTGGAGCAAAATAACGCCGTTACGCTCTTTGCCTCCCCTGAACATCCTTACACGCAAAAACTACTCAACAGTGAACCGTCAGGCGACCCGGTGCCGTTGCCAGAACCGGCCTCAACGTTGCTTGATGTTGAACAGCTTCAGGTCGCCTTCCCCATTCGCAAAGGGCTACTGAAACGTGTCGTCGATCATAACGTGGTCGTCAAAAACATCAGTTTTACGCTGCGGGCGGGTGAAACGCTGGGCTTAGTAGGCGAGTCTGGTTCCGGTAAAAGCACAACGGGGCTGGCGCTACTGCGGTTGATTAACTCTCAGGGCAACATCGTTTTTGACGGTCAGCCATTACAAAATTTAACTCGTCGCCAGCTATTGCCCATTCGCCATCGCATTCAGGTGGTATTTCAGGATCCAAACTCCTCGCTCAACCCACGACTCAACGTGTTGCAGATTATTGAGGAAGGGTTACGGGTTCACCAGCCGACGCTCTCTGCCGTGCAACGCGAAGAACAAGTGATAGCCGTGATGCATGAAGTGGGGTTAGATCCTGAAACGCGCCACCGTTATCCGGCGGAATTCTCGGGTGGTCAGCGGCAACGTATTGCGATTGCCAGGGCATTGATTCTTAAGCCTTCGCTGATCATTCTTGATGAACCGACATCATCGCTCGACAAAACGGTACAAGCGCAAATATTGACGCTATTGAAATCATTGCAACAAAAGCATCAACTGGCCTATTTGTTTATCAGCCATGATTTGCACGTTGTCCGCGCGTTGTGTCATCAGGTTATCGTGCTGCGACAGGGAGAAGTGGTGGAACAAGGACCGTGCGCGCGCGTGTTTGCCGCACCGCAGCAGGAGTATACGCGTCAGCTACTGGCGTTGAGCTGACGCTTAAAATGGATTGTAGTTTGAGAAAGGTTCGGCAATGGCCACACCAAAATTTTTCAGTCGACACGTCGCCGCAAACTCGTCCTGACGATTCACAAACAGACATGGCTCACCTTCGCACTCGAGAACAGAGCACGGAACTTCAATATCGCTTAATGCCTGGCTGAGTTTGTACATCACCGACCATGCGTTATCGCCATCAGGGCTAAGTAATTTAAGCGCCACCAGGCTGTTGTCGCCGCACTGTCCATTTTGCGGAATCGGTTCAACTTTCGAACCTGCGAAACCTGCAGACCAACGATAGTTCTGCGGCAGTCGATGGACGATTGAGAGTTGTAATGAAGTCACTTATTTTCCCCGGAAGCACATTTACTTCACAATTTATTTACATTAATTTTAACACACCATCAACAATCTGACCTTCAACAGATCGTAAAGATTGATGCCTCGCCTGCGTGGCCGCTATTGTTCTGATTTAAATGATATCTGCGGGCGTGGTCACGTTTGCGGGGCTATATGTACCCGTTTCTGCGATCTAACTCAACCTTTTTAACTACAATGATGTGACTTTTTACATAAATTGAGTTTACATAAAATAAACATATATCGGGGGAATGATAGATTTGCGGTTGACATGCATCAACAAAGGAAGCCTTTTAGCTTCCCCGTTGTGCAATAGATCACCGTTTTTTCGGTCGACTGGCGTAAAGACAGAAGAGAATGGAACTGGTCGCACAGAAAGCAATGGACCAGATCATTGGCCATGCAGAGTTAAACGTCGCCAGCGAAAGCAGTGCGCCAACAATGGCGCCAATACCAAAACGGAAGGTTCCTGCCAGCGACGACGCAGTTCCCGCCATATGGGGGAACTCATCCAGAATGACCGCCATCGCGTTAGAAGACACCATCGATACGCAGCCCACAAACGCCGCAACGCCAACCACCAGCGACCAGAATCCCAGCCCCAGTAGCGCGCTGATAACCATCCACGCCGCCATAATAAATTGTATCCACAACCCCGAGCGGAACATATTTAACGCACCAATACGGCGAACGAAGCGGCTGTTAAAGATGGTCATCACGAACAGGAAAACAATGTTTAGCGCAAAGTAATAACCAAAGTTTTCCGGCGCAACGTGGTTGATTTCAATGTAAACAAACGGTCCGGCGCTTAAGAACGAGAACATCCCGGCAAAGCTGAAACCACTGGCCAGCATATAACTCAGGACACGCTTATGGCGGAACAGCGCAGCAAAGTTACCGATAGTGGTACGAATGTGGAACGGTTGGCGACGCTCCGGCGGTAACGTTTCTTTGATCAGGAAGAAGATCATTGCCGAAGCCAGAATTGCCGCCACAGCGAGGATCCAGAAGATGTAATGCCAGCTCAACCACACCAGCACCCAACCACCAACAATCGGTGCCATCAACGGTGCAATGGTGGTCACCAGCATGACAAACGACATCATCCGCGAGAACTCTTCTTTCGGGTAGATATCGCGCATCAAAGCGTTGATAACCACGCTGGCCGCAGCCGCCGCCAGACCGTGGAAGAAACGCATCACAATCAGCTGATCGATGGTTTGCGCCAGCGCGCACGCCACCGCCGCCGCGGCAAACACCAGCGTACCACCGAGGACAACCGGCTTGCGCCCGAAGCTATCCGCCATCGGCCCGTAGATTAACTGCCCCAACGCAAAACCCAGAATATAAGTACTCAGGGTCATCTGCGTGCTGCCCGCTGGCACACCAAACTGCGCTGAAATCACTGGCAGCGCGGGCAGATACATATCAATCGACAGCGGCATTAACATGGCCAAAAGGCCAAGGATAAAGACAATAGCAAACGACGAATGCTGTCGAGTGGTCACAACGAGCTCCTGAATAAAATGAAAGTGTTAACCGACGCTGGCAATTTCTTCTGCAGTTAATGGACGATATTCACCTGGGGCTAAATCTTCATCCAGAGTAATACCGCCAATGCGTTCACGATGCAGCTCAACCACGTGGTTACCCACGGCGGCGAACATGCGTTTAACCTGATGATAACGCCCTTCACTGATGGTCAGACGGACCTGCGTAGGGGTAATCACTTCCAGCACCGCTGGCTTAGTGAGATCTTTTTCGTTATGCAGCTGTACGCCTTTAGCAAATTGCTCTGCCGTATCGTCAGCTACGGGTGATTCAAGCGTCACCAGATAGGTCTTCTCGCAATGATGACGCGGAGAAGTAATGCGATGCGACCACTGACCGTCGTCAGTCATCAGCACCAGACCGGTGGTGTCAATATCCAACCGCCCCGCCGCGTGCAGTTTCCACGCCACAGGTTCATCCAGAAAATAGAGCACCGTTGGGTGATCCGGGTCATCAGTTGAGCAAACATAGCCCTGGGGCTTGTTGAGCATGAAATAACGCGGGCCGTGTTGCTGCGCCAGCGGATTGCCGTCATAAGCTACATCGTGCTCAGGGAGCAGTTTGAACGCTGCATTGCGGACGATTTCGCCATCGACGGTGACACGATTGCCGCGGATTTCACGCCCGGCAATAGCACGGCTAACACCGAGTTGCTGTGCGATAAATTTATCAAGTCGCATGTGTGTGATTTTGCCTGTAAAAAACGGAGGTCGGGCATAGACCCGAAAATCAGAACTGTTGTCTGCCCAGTATAGCGGTCTAATAACTTCCCTCAAGGGAAAAAGATCCGTGGCATACTATTAGCAGATTAATCTACCTACGCTAAACCATGATTTTTACACTTCGTCCATACCAGCAAGAAGCCGTGGATGCCACGCTCAACCATTTTCGTCGTCATAAAACCCCTGCCGTTATCGTGCTGCCTACCGGAGCAGGTAAAAGCCTGGTGATTGCCGAACTGGCACGGCTGGCGCGTGGTCGAGTTCTGGTGCTGGCACACGTCAAAGAACTGGTGGCGCAGAACCATGCTAAATACCAGGCGTTGGGGCTGGAAGCCGATATTTTTGCCGCCGGGCTAAAACGCAAGGAGAGCCACGGTAAAGTGGTATTTGGCAGCGTGCAATCGGTCGCCCGTAATCTTGATGCCTTTCAGGGTGAATTTTCGCTGTTGATTGTCGATGAATGCCACCGTATTGGTGACGACGAAGAGAGCCAGTATCAGCAAATCCTCACTCACCTGACAAAAGTGAATCCCCACTTACGCCTGCTGGGGCTGACTGCCACGCCCTTTCGGCTGGGCAAAGGCTGGATTTACCAGTTTCATTATCACGGCATGGTACGCGGCGATGAGAAAGCCCTTTTCCGTGACTGCATTTATGAGCTACCGCTGCGTTATATGATTAAACACGGCTATCTGACGCCACCAGAACGGCTGGATATGCCGGTAGTGCAATACGATTTCAGCCGCTTGCAGGCACAGAGTAACGGGCTGTTCAGCGAAGCTGATCTCAACCGAGAGCTGAAAAAACAGCAACGCATTACACCGCACATCATCAGCCAGATTATGGAGTTCGCCGAAAAGCGTAAAGGGGTGATGATTTTCGCCGCGACGGTTGAACACGCAAAAGAGATTGTCGGTTTGCTACCCGCAGAAGATGCTGCACTGATTACTGGCGACACGCCCGGCGCTGAGCGCGATGTATTAATTGAAGATTTTAAAGCCCAACGTTTTCGCTATCTGGTCAATGTTGCGGTGCTGACCACCGGATTTGACGCCCCACACGTCGATCTTATCGCCATTCTGCGCCCTACCGAATCAGTGAGTCTTTACCAACAAATTGTCGGGCGCGGTCTGCGTCTGGCGCAGGGTAAAACAGATTGCTTAATTCTCGATTATGCGGGCAATCCTCATGACCTCTACGCACCGGAAGTTGGTACACCGAAAGGCAAAAGTGACAACGTCCCGGTGCAGGTTTTCTGCCCTGCCTGTGGCTTTGCCAACACCTTTTGGGGCAAAACTACCGCCGATGGGACATTGATTGAACACTTTGGTCGCCGCTGTCAGGGATGGTTTGAAGATGGCGACGGCCATCGCGAACAGTGTGACTTCCGTTTCCGTTTTAAAAATTGTCCGCAATGTAACGCGGAAAACGATATTGCCGCCCGCCGTTGCCGCGAATGTGACACCATTCTGGTTGACCCGGATGATATGTTAAAAGCGGCGCTACGACTGAAAGACGCGCTGGTATTACGCTGTAGCGGCATGTCTTTGCAGCATGGGCACGACGAGAAAGGCGAATGGTTGAAAATCACCTATTACGATGAAGACGGCGCTGATGTGAGTGAGCGTTTCCGTCTGCAAACGCCCGCCCAGCGTACTGCCTTCGAGCAGCTTTTTATCCGCCCACATACGCGTACACCGGGCATCCCTTTGCGCTGGATCACCGCTGCCGATATCCTCGCCCAACAAGCCTTATTGCGCCATCCGGATTTTGTCGTCGCACGAATGAAAGGCCAGTACTGGCAGGTGCGTGAAAAAATATTCGATTACGAAGGTCGTTTTCGGCGGGCGCACGAATTACGCGGTTAATGGTAGTTTTGATTGATGTATAAGGCGATTGAGTATAGAATCTCGCCCGCTTTTGCATACGCAAAGCAGATCACTTACCTGTTGCTGGGTCGCCTGTAGCAGGAATCATTTAAGAGAGAAAGAAATGTTTACTATCAACGCAGAAGTACGTAAAGAGCAGGGTAAGGGTGCGAGCCGCCGCCTGCGTGCCGCTAACAAGTTCCCGGCAATCATCTACGGTGGCAAAGAAGCGCCGCTGGCTATCGAGCTGGATCACGACAAAGTCATGAACATGCAAGCTAAAGCTGAATTCTACAGCGAAGTTCTGACCATCGTTGTTGACGGTAAAGAAATCAAAGTTAAAGCTCAGGACGTACAGCGTCATCCGTACAAACCGAAGCTGCAGCACATCGACTTCGTTCGCGCTTAATCGCTGAATAAGTTGTAAAAAACCCCGCTCCGGCGGGGTTTTTTGTATCTGCAGATTAGCTTCTTTGCAATGCCTGATTACGGCATTGCTATTTTGGGTAGGCCAGATAAGGCGTTCACGCCGCATCTGACATTCATAACACAACCCCGATTAATTGCCGCCAGAGGTCCGACGCTGCAATTGATCACGCAGGTTTGGCGGCGTACCTTTAATGGTCAGCGTATCGGTCGCTGGATCCCAGAAGATGCGTTCACCTAACAGCATCGCATCAAAGTTAATGGTCAAGCCACCGCCGCTACCGGCAAACTTCGTCAACTGACGCAGCGTGCTGCGGTCTGCCGGGAAGCTCTCTTCCAGTTCATACCCTTTTTCAGCAGCAAACTCCGTGAAGCTCACTTCGCTGACGCCCGCCAACTCTTTTGACAGCGACTCCAGTTCAATCTCCTCGCCCGCCTGCAATTGCTCATTACAATAGCTATAAACTTGCTGGCGAACGTTCTGCCGTTCTGCTTTATCCAGTTGCGCTTCTGCGGTGAAGTCGTCGACCGCTTGCAACAGACCGCGGTTTTGCGCTTTCGCGTTCAACCCTTCGCTGGCACCGAGGAAATCCATAAAGAAATCGGCGACTTTGCGTCCGACTCGCCCTTTCAGGAAAGTCAGATAGCGGGTCGATTCCGGATTGGTTTCCCACTCAGTTAAATCAATACGCGCCACAATATCCGCATGATTGATATCAAGATAATGGGTCGGGTTGATGTCGAGATTTTCGTTGACGCGCATACTGCTTAGATTGCTCAGCACGCAAATCAGCAAATACTCAACTGCCAGATAACGATAGTGGCAAAACAGGACGAAACCGCCATCAGCAAATGGATATTTTGCCAATTCGTCACGCAGGCGACCGGTTGCCGCGCGGCTAAATGCCAGAAAGTCCTCTTCGCCCTGACGTTGCAAGCGCAGCGTCTGCGCCAGTTCACTCTCTTCGCTGAACAATCCGTAGGCTTTGTTCTTGGCGCTATAGACCCGATGCAACTCTGCCACCATCTCAACGACGGTTTCCGTCGGTTCCAGCAATGAATCGCGCAACACCAGCTCAAGGTTCTGCTCATCACGCTTGATAAGCTGGTGCAGAGCAATCTGGTTGATATCCAGACTCATGATAAACTCTCCTTTAAGACCGGGCGGTATTCAACCACCACCGGTAAAGCGACGCAATAAAAGTTGGCGGCCATTTTACAGAAGACTGCGTAAGGAGAATGATTGAAAGCATAAAAAAGCAGAAAAAAAACCGTTGCTACGGTAATATATTGCCCTTTCATCAACTAACTGATTTCGATTTATGCCACAAATTTCCCGCTACAGTGATGAACAGGTTGAACAATTGCTCGCAGAGCTGCTCAACGTACTAGAAAAACATAAGGCTCCGACCGACCTTTCCCTGATGGTGTTAGGCAACATGGTCACTAACCTTATCAATACCAGCATTGCCCCGGCTCAACGCCAGGCAATTGCCAACTCTTTTGCCCGCGCTTTGCAGTCCTCGATCAACGAAGACAAAGCGCACTAAGGGAAACAGATAACAGGTTATGGTAACTCATCGTCAGCGCTACCGTGAAAAAGTCTCCCAGATGGTCAGCTGGGGGCACTGGTTTGCACTGTTCAACATTCTGCTCTCACTTGTCATTGGCAGTCGTTACCTGTTTATCGCCGACTGGCCGACAACGCTTGCGGGTCGTATTTATTCCTATGTAAGCATTATCGGCCACTTCAGCTTTCTGGTGTTCGCCACCTACTTGCTGATCCTCTTCCCGCTGACCTTTATCGTCGGCTCACAGAGGCTAATGAGGTTTTTGTCCGTCATTCTGGCCACTGTGGGAATGACGCTGTTACTGATCGACAGCGAAGTCTTTACCCGTTTCCATCTCCATCTTAATCCCATCGTCTGGCAGCTGGTTATCAACCCAGACGAGAATGAGATGGCGCGCGACTGGCAGCTAATGTTTATCAGCGTGCCAGTTATTTTATTGATTGAACTGGTGTTTGCGACGTGGAGCTGGCAAAAGCTGCGCAGTCTGACGCGTCGTCGACGCTTCGCCCGCCCGCTGGCTGCATTCTTATTTATCGCCTTTATCGCCTCACACATGGTGTATATCTGGGCCGATGCTAACTTCTATCGCCCTATCACCATGCAGCGCGCTAACCTGCCGCTTTCGTACCCGATGACGGCGCGACGTTTTCTTGAGAAGCATGGTCTGCTTGATGCGCAGGAGTATCAACGCCGTCTAATCGAGCAAGGCAATCCAGACGCTGTTTCCGTACAGTATCCGTTAAGCGAATTGCGCTACCGCGATATGGGCACCGGGCAGAATGTGCTGCTGATTACTGTCGATGGCCTGAACTACTCACGCTACGAGAAGCAAATGCCTGCACTGGCGGGTTTTGCCGAGCAAAATATTTCGTTCACGCGCCATATGAGTTCAGGCAACGCCACCGACAACGGTATCTTTGGCTTGTTCTATGGCATCTCGCCAAGCTATATGGACGGTATTCTGTCGACCCGTACGCCTGCGGCGTTAATTACCGCGCTCAACCAGCAAGGCTATCAGTTGGGCTTATTCTCGTCAGATGGCTTTACCAGTCCACTGTATCGCCAGGCATTGTTGTCAGACTTCTCGATGCCGAGCGTACATACACAATCCGATGAGCAGACCGCCACGCAGTGGATCAACTGGCTTGGCCGTTACGCGCAAGAAGATAACCGCTGGTTCTCGTGGGTATCTTTCAATGGCACCAATATTGACGACAGCAATCAGCAAGCATTTGCCCGGAAATATAGCCGCGCAGCTGGTAATGTCGATGACCAGATCAATCGCGTCCTGAATGCGTTACGTGAATCCGGGAAACTGGACAACACGGTGGTGATTATCACTGCTGGTCGCGGCATTCCGCTGAGCGAAGATGAAGAAACCTTTGACTGGTCACGTGGCCATCTTCAGGTGCCATTAGTCATTCACTGGCCAGGCACACCGGCACAGCGTATTAATGCCCTGACCGATCATACTGATCTTATGACCACGCTAATGCAACGCCTGCTACACGTCAGCACGCCTGCCAGCGAATACTCACAAGGTCAGGACTTGTTCAACCCTGAGCGCCGTCATTACTGGGTAACAGCCGCGGATAACGATACGCTGGCAATTACCACACCGAAAATGACGCTAGTACTGAACAATAACGGTAAATACCGCACTTACAACTTACGTGGTGAAAGAGTGAGAGACGAAAAACCACAGTTGAGTTTGTTATTGCAGGTGCTGACAGACGAGAAGCGTTTTATCGCTAACTGATTAATTATAAATCAGTTAGCAAAATATCTTACTTGCAATCGGTGTGGAAAACGGTAGTATAAGCAGCCACGAGTCGGCACGTAGCGCAGCCTGGTAGCGCACCGTCATGGGGTGTCGGGGGTCGGAGGTTCAAATCCTCTCGTGCCGACCAAAAATCCCAAGAAAACCAACCACAAAGGTTGGTTTTTTTATATCTACGTCAATCCCCCTCTACCCACACTTACAGTTTTCACTACATGCCCATACATAAAATGGGGTAACATTCACGCGCCTGGTAGCGTTACCAACGCTACGCTCAAACATAATGATTCTAATAAAACCTCAGGAGACTACTATGCCTGAAGCAACGCCTTTTCAGGTGCTGATTGTGGATGATCATCCACTTATGCGACGCGGTGTTCGTCAGTTACTGGAGCTTGACCCTGGCTTTGAAGTGGTCGCCGAAGCAGGCGACGGCGCTAGTGCTATCGATCTGGCGAATAGACTGGATATCGACGTGATCTTGCTGGATCTCAATATGAAAGGTATGAGTGGCCTGGATACCCTCAATGCCTTGCGCAGGGATGGCGTTACCGCGCAAATTATTATCCTGACTGTTTCAGATGCCTCCAGCGATATCTTTGCATTGATAGACGCAGGCGCTGACGGTTATCTGTTGAAAGATAGCGATCCGGAAGTGTTGCTGGAAGCGATTCGCGCCGGAGCAAAAGGTAGCAAAGTCTTTAGTGAACGCGTCAGTCAGTACTTACGCGAGCGTGAAATGTTTGGCGCTGAAGAAGACCCCTTCAGCGTGCTAACGGAGCGTGAATTAGATGTTCTGCACGAACTGGCACAAGGACTGTCCAATAAGCAGATCGCTTCGGTACTGAATATTTCTGAGCAGACGGTAAAAGTCCATATCCGCAATCTGCTGCGTAAACTCAACGTCCGCTCACGCGTGGCGGCCACCATTCTGTTCCTGCAACAACGCGGGGCGCAATAAAAAAAATAGCCCGATAGATTTACCATCGGGCTGATATTGATGACAAACGCAACACTGCCTGATGCGCTACGCTTATCAGGCCTACACGGATCGAGCAATGTATTGAATTCGCACGATTTTGTAGACTGGATAAGGCGTTTACGCCGCATCCGGAATAAACAAAGCGCACTTTGTCATCAGTCTGGCCCCGATGGCATCACCATCGGGCTTCTTCTTATTTACTTTCGTGTGGTGATAAATGCTGCATCGCCTGCGCGATACTGCGTTCAATCACCGCACGGCGAGTATCGTTAGCAGGCAGCATTTTTAACATCATCTCCCACGCGGCAACGGCTTCGCCAAATCGCTGCTGCTCAAAGGCATTAAATGCATACATACTTAACACACGAATATTGCTGTGGTCCGTTCTCACCAACTGGCGTAACAGTTCGCCGCCGAGGCGGTTGTCGTTGGGATCAGATGAACGTGTCAACGCTTCCGCGTAACCCAGTGCGGCATCGCTGTTTTTCGGATCGAGGCGATACGCAGTAGCGTATGCATCGGTCGCGATACTGGCGTTACCCAGCGCCATCCCAACGCGGCCCAACATAATCCAGCCTTCTATATCTCCCGGATTTTTTTGCAGTTGAGTACGCATTCCAAGTGCAAGGCGCGACATCTCTTCTTCATTGAGCGGATCGGCTTTAGGATCCAGCGCCCTGTCCAGCAATGCCGGAGCCTGCGCAGTGGCCTGCTGCCAGATTTTTACCTGCTGATAATTGCCAGTCTGGTAGTAGCCGACACCTGCCACAATCAATGCCACAACAATCCCCGGCAGGTAAACAGCAAATCCGGCACGCTTACCTTCCGGCACGCTTTGTTCAGGAAACTCCTCCACCGCCAGCCGTACACGCCGCCGCGAGCGGGCATAAATAACCCAACCGCCTATACCAATAGCCACCACTGGCAGCACCCACAGCAGCACGGTCAGCGGCGTTAACGGCGGATCGTAAGTAACGAAGTTGCCGTAACGCGCCACCATATAATCGACAATCTCCTGCTTGCTTTTACCTTCCTGCATCAGTTCGTACACTTTCTGGCGCAGGTCGGTGGCAATCATCGAGTTAGAATCGGCAATGCTGTTGTTCTGGCATTTCGGGCAGCGCAGTTCTTCAGTGAGCTGACGGAACTGTTGTTCCTGTGCTTCATCTTTAAACTGCAACACGTCGATGGTCGCCAGCGCTGAGCCGGAAATCATCAGCATCAGCACGCCCAATAAAAACCTCATTGTGCGGCCTCCTTACTGTATTTCTCCCACAGCGGCTTGATCTCTTCTTCCCAGACGCGAGGGTTGAGATCGCCCGCATGGCGGTAGCGAATAATGCCATTACCATCGATGAGGAACGTTTCTGGCGCGCCATAAACACCGAGATCCAGACCTAACATGCCGTCGCCATCAAACAGGCTTAGCGCGTAAGGATTGCCCAACTCTTTCAGCCAGTTGATTGCCTTCTGGCGATCGTCTTTATAGTTCATGCCGACCACGCGGATGCCCTGCGCAGAAAGCTGATTCAGGTATTGATGTTCCGCACGACAGGTCGGACACCAGGTCGCCCAAACGTTAAGCAGCACTGGTTTACCCTGAGTCAGCACATCCGCCTGATAAAACTGGCCCGGATTGTCCAGTGATTCGAGGCGAAATTTCGGCACAGGCTTGCCAATGAGCGCCGATTCCAGATTGGTCGGATCATCCCCTTCGGCATTACGCGCCAGCTGCCACAGCAGCGCCGCGGCAATCGCCAGGAAGATAATCAAAGGAAGTAACAATACTTTGCGCTTCATACAGCCTCCGGCGCAGTTTTTTGCGGACTTACGCGCTTACGATAGCGAGGATCAAACAGGCACAGCAGCCCGCCCAACGCCATCATCAGCCCGCCCGCCCAAATCCAGCGAACAAACGGTTTGTAGTAAAGGCGCACAGCCCACGCGCCGTTTTCCAGCTCTTCACCGAGCGCCGCGTACAGGTCACGCGTGATGCCGCCGTCAATCGCCGCTTCAGTCATCATTGAACCGGCGGTGTTGTAATAACGTTTTTCCGCATACAGCACCGTTTCCGGCTTGCCATCTCGCGTTACGCCGATAGTCGCCACACCGCCGCGCCAGTTCGGGCCAGTAACCTCTTTGACATCACGGAAGGTGAAGCGATATTCATGAATATCAACGCTATCGCCAGGCTTCATGCGCACATCACGCTCAACGCTGTAGTTCTGGCTAAAAGCAATGCCAACAATTGTCACTGCCAGCCCCAGGTGAGCCGCCACCATCCCCCAATAACTGAAGGTGGTTTTCGTGCCGCGTGAAATACGCAGCGCAGCTTCGGCAATTGCCAGCACCGCAATCCAGCAGGCCATTGCCAGGCCGAGCACCGTCATCGCCACAACTTTGCTTTCGAACAGCCACGGCAACAGCAGCGACAGCACCAGCTTAGAGAAGAAGGCGATAATCAATAAATTGCGGATTTTACGCGGGCGATCGCGCCCCCAACGCACCAGCGGACCAATGCCCAGCACCAGTGCAAATGGCACCATCAGCCAAGTAAACATGCTGTTGAAGAATGGTTCGCCAATCGAAATGCTGCCCAGTCCCAATTGCTTGTGAACCAGCGGTAGCAGCGTCCCCAGCAATACCACCAGCATCGCGGCGACCAGCAAAACGTTGTTCGCTAACAGCAAAGATTCCCGCGACCACAGCGCATTGTTCACCCGTGAGCGAACTTTGTGTCCACGCGCGGCAAACAGCAGCAGTGAACCGCCAATCACCAGCACCATAAAGGCAAGGATAAACATGCCGCGCGCCGGATCAGACGCAAACGCGTGTACCGATACCAGCACGCCGGAGCGCACCAGGAAAGTCCCCAGCAGACACAGCGAGAAAGCACTGATTGCCAGCAGTAATGTCCACGCTTTGAAACTGGCGCGTTGTTCAGTGACCGCCAGCGAGTGCATCAGCGCAGTACCCACCAGCCATGGCATAAACGAGGCATTTTCTACCGGATCCCAGAACCACCAACCGCCCCAGCCGAGTTCGTAATAAGCCCATGCGGAACCGAGCACAATGCCGAGCGTCAGGAAGATCCACGCTGCCAGCGTCCACGGACGAGTAAAACGCGCATAAGTGCTGTCCAGACGCCCACTCAGCAAAGAAGCAATAGCAAAAGCAAATGCCACCGAGAAACCAACGTACCCCATATAAAGCAGAGGCGGATGGAAGATCAGCCCCGGATCCTGCAACAACGGGTTAAGATCGCGCCCTTCAATCGGGAAGTTCGGCAATGTGCGAGAGAACGGGTTAGAGGTAAAGAGAATGAACAGCAAAAAGCCGACGCTGACCATACCCATTACCGCCAGTACACGGGCCACAATATCCAGCGGAATACGCTGACTAAAAATCGCCACCGCAAAGGTCCAGCCGCTCATCAGCAGCACCCACAGCAGTAGCGAGCCTTCATGCGCGCCCCAGGTAGCCGCCACGCGATACCACACCGGAAGCTGGGTATTGGAGTTACTGGCGACATAGGTGACGGTGAAGTCGTTTACCACGAAGGCGTTAACCAGCACCAGAAACGCGCCAGCCACGCACATAAACAGCAGCCAGGCAAACAGCCGGGAGGAGGCCATCATCCGTGCATCACCACGCGCCACACCCCATAGCGGATAAACAGACAGCAAAAGTGCAATCCCTAACGCCAGGCACAGCAGTCCGTTACCAATTTCTGGCATCATGATGCGGGATCCTTATAAGCACTTGCCGGGCGACGGTGGTTAGCCTCCATCGCTTTCTCAACTTCTGGCGGCGTGTAGTTTTCGTCGTGTTTCGCCAGCACTTCTTTCGCGAAGATATGATTGCCTTTTTCCAGCTCGCCCTGAACCACAACGCCCTGCCCTTCACGGAACAGATCCGGCAAAATGCCTTCGTAAGAGACATCTACTGAACCTTCAGCGTCGTAAATGGTGAAAGTTACTTTTAGCGAATTGGGATCGCGCTGCACACTCCCCGGCATCACCATCCCGCCAACGCGCAGACGCTGACCGACTTCCGGCATCTGCTGAGTTTCACGCTTGCCGTAGAGAATCTCCCCCGGCGTATAAAAGAGATCGATATTAGAGCGCAGCGCATACAGCACCAGACCGATGGTCAGCGCCAAACCTGCCAACACGGCGCAGGCAATCCACAAACGATTTTTACGGCGAATATTCATGCAGCCTCCTGCTGTTGCGCAGCACGTAAACGCGCCTCACGCGCCCGCTGTTGCGCCACGCCACGCAGAATTGCGCGATGCTGCATCACCGAGTGCACGACCAAAACCACCAGCGGAATCACGGTCATCACCACCGCCAGCCAGACAAAAAAGGCGTAACCGCCCATTGCGAAAAATTCATTCCAGGAAGCAAATGCAGGGGTCATTTACGGCCTCTTTTCAATATCAGTTCACTCACCCACGGACGGCGTTTTTCCATCAGCAAAATCAAATTGCGCATCCGCATTAGCGTCAGCGTGGCAGACAGCAGCAGGAAGCCAAAAATCGACCAGCGCAGCGGCGAACGCATCGCCGGATCGATACTTTGCTGCATCCGCGTTGATCCCTGATGCAGGGTGTTCCACCACTCCACGGAATAATGAATAATCGGCAGGTTCACCACGCCAATTAGCACCAGAATACCTGCCGCACGGCCCGCCAGACGGCGGTCGTCGAAGGCGTGCCACAGGGCAATCACACCCACATACAAAAACAGCAGCACCAGTTCAGAAGTCAGACGTGCATCCCACACCCACCAGGTGCCCCACATCGGTTTTCCCCATGCGGAGCCAGTAACCAGGGCAATAAAAGTAAATACCGCGCCAATAGGCGCCATCGCCGCGACCGCCAGGTTAGCCATTTTCATCTGCCAGACAAGACCGATGAACGCCGCTACCGCCATCGAGGCATAAATACCCATCGACCAGATTGCCGCAGGCACATGTAGATAAATAATGCGATAGCTATTTCCTTGCTGATAATCCGCCGGAGCAAAGCCGAATCCCCAGATCCAGCCGACGGTGAGCACGACCACACTGGCGATTGCCAGCCACGGTATAAACCAGCCACAGATTTGATATAACCGTGGAGGGATCGCCAGTTGATGTAGTATTTTCCACATAATTTCGATACCAGACTCGAACAAAAATCAGTAATCCAGCGTTATTGAATGCTGATTCGTAACGCTGCCGCCGTCGCAAAAGGACTTAATGTCGCGGTGCCAGCCAGCAACGCGCCTAAAATTGCCAGATACCCGTCCACGGGCAAATGCATCGAAGCCGCGTCCATCGCAGCGGTGGCAAAGATGAGTAAGGGGATGGTGAGTGGTAACACGAGAATGCTGAGTAGCACTCCACCGCGCTTAAGTCCGACCGTCAGCGCCACGCCTGGCGCACCAAGAAAGCCAAGCGTGGGGGTTCCCAACAACAGCGTTAGCGCCATCACTTGCCAACCGTACACGTCCATTCCCAGTAGCAATGCCACCAGTGGTGAGAGAATGAGCAGAGGCAAACCTGTCACCATCCAGTGCGCCATCACCTTCGCCAGCACAACGGCGGGCAAGGGTAATGGCAACAACATCAGTTGTTCAAGACTGCCGTCCTGCAAATCGTCACGAAACAGTCGCTCCAGCGCCAGCAAAGAGGAAAGCAGCGCCGCCACCCAGATAATGCCCGGTGCAATCCTCGCCAACAATTGCGGCTCCGGACCGATACTAAGTGGAAAAAGGGTAATAACAATCAGGAAGAACCACAGCGGGTTAGCGATTTCGGCGCTATGGCGAAACGCCACGCGCAGCTCAAGACGGAAAATGCGCCAGAACATCATGCGCCCCTTGTATGCGTCAGAGAAATGCGGCGGATTTTACTTTCAGCAACATTGAGCGGCTGGTGGGTGGTCAGAATCACAATTCCCCCCTGCTCCGTATGCTGCGCCATGCGCTGGGTCAGACGATCGACGCCGTTGACGTCAATCGCGGTAAAAGGTTCGTCGAGGATCCACAACGTAGCGCGGGTCAGCCATAATCGCGCCAGCGCGACGCGGCGTTGTTGCCCGGCAGAGAGCTGGTTTACGGGAATATCTTCGAATCCGGCAAGCCCGGCCTGCGCCAGGGCGTCCAGACATTGTGCGGTATCACCGTCACGGTGATAGAAATGCAGATTTTCTAACGCCGTCAGCCGGGTTTTAATCCCCGGCTGATGGCCTATCCATAACAGGTTTTGATGGTAGCTGTCGCGTATCTGATGCAAGGGCTGCCCTTGCCAGAGAACGTCTCCCGCATCAGGGCGAGACAATCCGGTCAGCAGACGAAGAAGCGTTGTCTTCCCCGCGCCGTTGCTGCCGGTGATTTGTACCCACTCTCCTGCGTTCAGCGTAAATGACAAACCACTAAACAAGGTTCGTTCATCCCGCTCGCAGAGCAATTCTCTGGCTTCAAGCATCCCCACGCAATGACATCCTGTTAAAAACCTGGTTCAACTTCGCGCATATCGGGTAGCTTGTGCGCTATCCCTTTATGGCAGTCAATACAGGTTTGCCCATCTTTCACCGCTTGATCGTGCATCTTCGCGGCAACACCTTTCTGGGCGGTTAAATCCATAAACTCGAAGTTGTGACAGTTACGGCACTCCTGCGAGTTGTTGTCCTTCATTCGCCGCCACTCATTCTGTGCCATCGTCAGGCGATGAGCTTCGAATTTCTGCGGCGTGTCAATAACGCCCAGAATTTTACCATACAGCTCTTTACTTGCTTTGAGCTTGCGTATCATTTTCGGCACAAACTCGTGCGGAACGTGACAATCCGGACAGGTCGCACGTACGCCGCTACGGTTGTTGTAATGCACGGAATCCATGTATTCCTGATACACCGTGTTGCGCATTTCGTGGCAGCTAATGCAAAACTCTTCAGTGTTAGCTTTTTCCATACCCGTGTTAAAGCCGCCCCAGAAGACGATGCCGCCAACAAAGCCGATCAACAGCAGCGTCCCCAGCGCCAGACGGCTGGGGGTACGCCACCATTTCCACAGGCGCTTAATCAGACCAGGCTTACGGTCAGAATTTCCCATAATAACCTCTTATTTCCCGTAACCTTTTGATGGGGTAAAGGTATTCCCCACGATTGGCGCGGTATCGGCCTGCGGTACGTGACATTGCAGACAGAAATAACGACGTGGAGCCACTTCCGCGCCCACTTTGCCGTCGCTGTCCATAAAGTGAGTAGGACTGATGCGCGGTGCGCCAGTGGTGCGATAGCTTTCGACACCGTGGCACTGCAGGCAGCGGTTGGTATTGGTCGTTACCTGATAACCTTCAACGCTATGCGGGATCATTGGCGGCTGATTCACATAGTTCAGCGGCATCCGATCCTGCTCTTTTGGCATCCGAATGGCCCCTTCCTGCGTCCCGGATACTTCCGGCGACTGGCTAAAATCGACGCCATTTGCCGCCCAAACCGCGCCGCTCACCACCAGGGCCAGCATCGCCGTCCATTGACACAGCGCTTTCTTCAGGTCATGGCTTTTCATGATTTCGCTCCCGAACTCCATCGTGTAGTTATTGTAAATACATCCTCAGAACAGACATCCACGCAGCGACCGCATGTCATGCAATCGCGGCTGGTGACCTGCACCGGGCTTTGTTCATCCAGCACCGGGGCACGTAGCACATGCGGTTCCGGGCAAACATGAAAACAATCCATACAGCGGTTACATTTCTGTCGATCGGTGGCCGCAACGGTGACAACACCTTTGCTACCCAACACGCCATACAGCGCGCCGACCGGACAAATATGGCCGCACCAGCCGTGTTCAACGACCAGTAGATCAAATAAAAACAGCGCGAGAATAAGCAGTGCGCCGCTGCCGAATCCCATTACCAGGCTACGCCCCATCAGAGAAACGGGGTTGATCCATTCCCAGATGAGCGTGCCAGTTAAGGCTGAGCCCACCAGAATGACCACCAACAGCACGTAGCGAATGTGGCGAGGGATCGTCGCAGACTGATTGAGGTCAAAGCGCCTGCGCAACCAGTTCGCTAAATCGGTAATCGGGTTCAGCGGGCAGACCCAGCTGCAAAATAATCGCTTTCCTGCCAGGGCGTAGAGCACGGTGATAATCACCGCACCGATCAGCGCCACCGTGGCAGGCAGATGGCCGCTGGCAAGGCTTTGCAGCGTCATCAGCGGATCGGTCAGCGGAACGGTGTCGAATAACAGGCTACTGCTGTAGTTGCCATGCAAGATCCACACACCAAACCACGGGCCGCTCAAAAACATCCCCAGCACGAAGAACTGACAAAGGCGACGCAACACCAGCCAACGGTGACTGCGCCACCAGCCTTTTTTCTCCAGCGCTTCGCGCCCGGCGTCACGTTTACGATTTGCCATTTTTCCCCTCCAGCCAGCCGAAGCGGTAATGGTGACCTAACTCCCCTTTCGCCAGTGACAGCGGTAACACCTTGATTGCCGGTTGTTCCAGCACACACACCTTTTCGCACTTACCGCAGCCGGTACAGGCGTCGCTGTGAACCGTCGGCAGAAAACGGGCGTGCTTACCGGTACGCGTGTTGCGCTCCAGCTCCAGGGTGATTGCCTCATCAATTTTCGGGCATTCGCGATAACAAACATCACAGCGCAGCCCCTGAAAGTTGAGACAATTTTCCTGGTCCACCAGCACCGCCAGCCCCATCCGCGCGTCGTCGATCGATTCGATCTCACGATCCAGCGCACCGCTTGGGCACACTTTGGCGCACGGAATGTCCTCACACATTTCGCAAGGAATATCCCGCGCGACAAAATACGGCGTACCTGCCGACAGACCAGAGGCCAACGTCGCCAGTTTTAATGTGTCGTAAGGGCAAGCCTGAACACACTGACCGCAACGCACACAGGCACTGGCAAAGGCGTTCTCGTTTATGGCTCCGGGCGGGCGCAACCGCACGCCAGATGCGCGTGCGGTTTGCTGTTGTAACCCCAGCGCCACACCCACGGCTGCCAGCCCGCCTGCTGTGCGAACAACATCGCGCAGAAAGCGGCGGCGACCATTTTGAGGTTTCGCTGACCGGGACATAATGGCTTACACCTTCTCCAGTTTGACCGCGCACTTCTTGAAGTCCGTCTCTTTCGAGAGCGGATCGGTCGCGTCCAGCGTCAGTTTGTTAACCAGCTGTGCGGCGTCGAAGAACGGCATGTACACCAGGCCCTGCGGCGGACGGTTACGACCGCGCGTTTCGACAATCGAGATCACTTCGCCACGGCGAGAAACCACTTTCACTTTGTCGCCACGACGCAGATCGCGCGCTTTCGCATCCAGCGGGTGAATAAACAGGACCGCTTCCGGGAAGGCACGGTGCAGTTCCGGTACACGGCGAGTCATACTGCCGGTATGCCAGTGCTCCAGAACGCGTCCGGTAGAGAGCCACAGGTCGTACTCTTCATCCGGTGCTTCCGCCGCCGGTTCGAACGGCAGCGCGAAGATCACCGCTTTGCCATCCGGTTTACCGTAGAACTTATAGCCTTCGCCCGCTTTCACGTACGGGTCGTTACCTTCGCTGTAACGCCACTGCGTTTCTTTACCGTTCACTACCGGCCAGCGCAGACCGCGTGCTTTGTGGTAGTCATCGAACGGTGCCAGATCGTGACCGTGACCGCGACCAAACCATGCGTACTCTTCGAACAGCCCTTTTTGCAGATAGAAGCCCAGCTCGCGGGATTCATCGTTCAGCTGATCTTCCGCCAGTTCGGATACCGGGAATTTGCTCACTTCCGGAGTGGCATACAGAACTTCGTACAGCGTTTTGCCACGCAGTTCCGGTTTCTTCGCCAGCAGCTCTTCCGGCCATACTTCTTCAGTTTTGAAGCGGCGGGAGAACTGGACTAACTGCCAGAGATCCGATTTCGCTTCGCCTGGCGCCTGCACCTGCTGACGCCAGAATTGAGTACGGCGTTCGGCGTTACCGTAAGCACCCTCTTTCTCTACCCACATTGCTGTCGGCAGGATCAAGTCCGCTGCCAGCGCACTGACTGTCGGATACGGATCGGAGACGATGATAAAGTTGCGCGGATCGCGCCAGCCCGGCATACGCTCTTCATTAATATTCGGCCCGGCCTGCATGTTGTTGGTACACATGGTCCAGTAAACATTCAGCTTGCCGTCTTTCAGCGCACGGTCCTGTGCTACCGCGTGCAGACCGATTTTCGCCGGAATGGTGCCGCTCGGGATATTCCACTTCTTCTCGCAGATATCACGGTGTTTCTCGTTAGTCACCACCATGTCCGCAGGCAGACGGTGAGCAAAGGTGCCCACTTCACGCGCAGTACCACATGCGGAAGGCTGCCCGGTCAGGGAGAACGGACCGCAACCCGGCTGGGAAATTTTGCCGGTCAGCAGGTGCAGGTTGTAGACCAGGTTGTTGGCCCACACACCGCGGGTATGCTGGTTGAAGCCCATCGTCCAGTAGGAGATGACTTTCTTGTTCGGATCGGCATACAACTGCGCCAGCTGTTCCAGCTGATCTTTTGGTACGCCAGTCATTTCGGCGGTTTTTTCCAGCGTATACTCGGCAACGAAGGCTTTGTAATCTTCAAAGCTCATCGGTTCGGAGGCGTCAGAACCCGGATTCTTCGCTGCTTTTTCCAGCGGATGGGTCGGACGTAAACCGTAGCCGATGTCCGTCGCCCCTTTGCGCAGGTTAACGTGCTTGCTGAAGAAGTCCTGATTTATCGCATTGTTTTGAATGATATAGTTGGCGATGTAGTTCAGGATCACCAGGTCAGATTGCGGCGTAAAGATGATGCCGTTATCCGCCAGCTCGAAGCTACGATGCTGGTAGGTAGAAAGCACCGCCACGGTGACGTTCTGGTTAGAGAGACGACGGTTAGTGATGCGCGACCAGAGGATCGGGTGCATCTCCGCCATGTTTGCGCCCCACAGCACAAACGCGTCAGCCTGCTCGATGTCGTCATAGCAGCCCATCGGCTCATCCATACCAAAGGTACGCATAAAGCCAACTACTGCCGACGCCATACAGTGACGCGCGTTCGGGTCGATGTTGTTCGAGCGGAAGCCCGCTTTGAACAGCTTGGACGCGGCATAACCTTCCCAGATAGTCCACTGACCAGAACCGAACATACCGATCGATTCCGGCCCTTTTTCTTTCAGGGCGGTTTTGAATTTCTCTTCCATCACATCAAAGGCTTGATCCCAGGTGATTGGGGTGAACTCGCCTTCTTTGTCATATTTACCGTTTTTCATACGCAGAAGCGGCTGCGTCAAACGGTCTTTACCGTACATGATTTTGGGCAGGAAATAGCCCTTAATGCAGTTCAGGCCACGGTTAACCGGTGCGTCCGGGTCGCCCTGACAGGCCACCACACGCCCCTGCTGCGTTCCGACCAGAACGCCGCAACCAGTACCGCAGAAACGGCACGGCGCTTTATCCCATTTGATGGCTTCCTGCTGACCAACAACGGCGCGGGCAACGCCCGGCACGCTGAGACCGGCAGCCGCCGCAGCGGCCGCAACGGCGTTAGCTTTCATAAAGCTACGACGACTGAGTTTCATGGTGTTTCCTCACCTTGCTCTTCCTGCTGGTGATAAACCAGCGACACCGCCAGCACGCCCTCTACGTTGCGTACTGACTCAATGGTTTGGATCAGCGTTTCGCTGTCTTCTGCTTCCACCACCACAATCAACTGACCGCTCGGCGCGTCGCTGACAGCAACTTCACAGCCGGGAAAGGCGTTCAGTTGGGTGCTGATGTCTGAAATTCGTTCGCTTTTGGCCTGCACGACCAGGCTGCAAACTTGCCAGTTAGTGTGCATGGAGATACTCCGCAGTTATGGCTGATACCGGACAACTGGCTGCACATGCTCCACATCCGTTGCAAAGTTGGCTATTAAGTTGCGGCTGGTAGATCCCGGAGAGCGTCGGGCGAAAGATAATTGCCATTGGCTCACAGCTATCCTGACAGCGGCGACATTCAACTGACTGATACGCCAGGCACGCGTCCCCAATGGTGAACTGCAAATCCCAGGCCCTGGTGTGGCGCGGAGAAAATAGCGATTCGGGGCAAGCCTGCGCGCAGGCGTAACAGAAGCTGCACTCGTTATTTTTGAAATTAACGCTCGGATAGCCACCCGCGCCGCGTTGCAGAATGTTGTTTTCACAAGCATTAATACAGGCATCGCAGCGGGTGCAATGGGTCAGAAAATGAGATTCATCACCGGACCAGGGCGGACGGATACCGTTACTGGCTTTGCGCCAGCGACCAGTGAGTATGCCCCGACGGGATGCATCAATCTTCACATTGACCTTCCATCATTAACGCGCTCTGAAAATTGAGAGCGACCAAAGAAACCGCGTAATTAATAAGCCATTTTTATAGGCGCTAAGATATTAAAGGATGTGTCAAAGATGCATACCCCGATCGGGGTAAAACATGTAGCAGGATCAAAAGAGTGGCGGGAAGGCTGGCAAAAATGGGCTTTTATTCACATTTCAATCGGTTATAAACAATTTTACATAGCGATAAATTCACCAAAGATATTCTTCCAGGCTTCGCTATCCATCAGCATATAACTCCAAAAGAGAAGGTAAAGTTGTCTGAATATTCTATGCATTATTCATAAAGCAAATTAATAAATCTGATGAATATGTTAACCTTCAGCGACATCATCGGTGAAAACCTATAAATGAAGAAGGAAAGCAAAAATGAAGACTATTCTACCTGCAGTATTGTTTGCCGCTTTCGCCACAACTTCAGCCTGGGCGGCAGAAAGCGTTCAGCCACTGGAAAAAATCGCCCCTTATCCGCAAGCTGAAAAAGGGATGAAGCGTCAGGTGATTCAGTTAACCCCGCAAGAAGATGAATCTACCCTGAAAGTAGAACTGTTAATCGGTCAGACGCTGGAAGTTGACTGCAATCTGCATCGTCTCGGCGGGAAACTGGAAAGCAAAACGCTGGAAGGCTGGGGCTATGATTATTATGTCTTTGATAAAGTTAGCTCCCCGGTTTCCACGATGATGGCCTGCCCGGATGGCAAGAAAGAGAAGAAATTTGTCACCGCGTATCTGGGCGATACCGGAATGCTGCGTTACAACAGCAAGCTGCCGATCGTGGTGTATACGCCAGACAATGTAGATGTGAAGTACCGCATCTGGAAGGCGGAAGAGAAGATTGACAACGCAGTACTTCGCTAAACACAGCGTACCGCCCGTCGGTCGGATAAGGCGGTTACACCGCATCCGACATCTAACGTCCGAGCCGGTTGCCTGATGCGACGCTGACGCGTCTTATCAGGCCTACGCCACGGTGAAGTGCTGCACCTCGTAGGTCGGATAAGGCGGTTACGCCGCATCCGACATCCAACGCCCGAGCCGGTTGCCTGATGCGACGCTGGCGCGTCTTATCAGCATACGCCACATCCGGCATACCATGCCGAATGTGGCACATCATTACAACGCAATATCCGCGACTACTTTTTGAACGGGTTGCGGTTTCAACTGCGGTTTCGGCGTACTGTCTGCCGCCTGCGGCTTGTCGTATTTCAGCCCCAGCACTTCGCTGGTGTACTGCAACTCACGCTCTGTTGCTGCCACATCACCGTTCAGCTTACGTCCATAAGACGGAACGATCGCTTTCAGCGTGGCCTGCCATTGCGGGCTGGAAACACGATCACCAAACACTTTTTCCAGCAGATTCAACATAATCGGTGCGGCGGTTGACGCCCCCGGCGATGCCCCCAGCAGCGCAGCAATGGTTCCTTGCTGGTCACTGACCACTTCTGTTCCCAGACGCAGTACGCCGCCTTTGTCGGCATCACGCTTGATAATCTGTACGCGCTGCCCCGCTTGCCACAAACGCCAGTCCTCTTTTTTCGCCTGTGGATAGTACTCTTTCAGCGCTGCAAAACGATCCTCTTCACTCAACATCACCTGACTAATCAGGTATTTCACCAGATCGAAATTATCCAGCCCGACGTGCATCATCGGCATCACATTAGAGGTGGTGGTGGAACTCATCAGATCCCACAACGAACCGTTTTTGAGGAATTTGGTTGAGAAGGTGGCAAATGGTCCAAACAGCACTACGCGTTTACCGTCCAGAACACGGGTATCGATATGCGGAACCGACATCGGCGGTGCACCGACAGATGCTTTACCGTAAACCTTCGCCAGATGGTGATTAACCACGTCAGGGTTTTCCGAGACGAGGAACTGACCGCCCACCGGGAAACCAGCGTACTCTTTCGCTTCCGGGATACCGGATTCTTGCAAAAGCTTCAGCGCCGCACCGCCCGCACCGATAAAGACAAATTTCGCGCGAATGTTCTGTACTGTGCCATTTTTCAGATCGGCAATGGTGACGGTCCAGGTGTTGTCGTCATTACGTTTGAGGCCGCGGACTTCGCTACTGAGTTGCAGCGAGAAGTTAGATTTTTTCTGCAAGGAAGCAATTAACTGGCGAGTGATTTCACCATAGTTCACATCGGTGCCGATTTCTGTACGTGTCGCAGCCACTTTCTGCTGCGGATCGCGTCCTTCCATCACGAGTGGCGCCCACTCTTTGATTTGCGCGTGATCTTCGGAGTAACGCATACCGCGGAACAACGAACTTTGTTGCAAGGCCGCGTAACGGGCGCGCAGGAAGTTGACGTTATCTTCGCCCCAGACAAAGCTCATGTGCGGAACGGTATTGATAAATGAACGCGGAGTACGCAGCACGCCGCGCTCGACCTGGTGCGCCCAGAACTGGCGGGAAATCTGAAATGCTTCGTTAATGGCGACTGCTTTTTCGATACTGATGCTGCCATCGGCGTTTTGCGGGGTGTAGTTCAGTTCCATCAGTGCAGAATGCCCGGTTCCGGCGTTGTTCCAGCCGTTCGAACTCTCCTGCGCGACACCCTCCAGGCGCTCCACCATGGTCATCGACCATTCAGGCTCCAGCTCGCGTAAATAGGTCCCCAACGTGGCGCTCATAATGCCGCCGCCAATCAACAGTACATCAGTTTCCTGCTCCTCGGACGCTTTCGCTTTTGCCGCCATCGAAACGGCATTAAGCCCCACGGCCATCGAGAAGAGCATGGCAGTCACTTTTTTCATCTTGTTAATGCCTTACTTTTAGTCGCTTTATTGCAGGTGAGATTTGCGCGGCATCAACGGTAACACTTAAGTAACAATATTTAAATAATGTTTATAAATTATCTCCTAATTTTATAAACATTATAATTTCGTTGATTAATTATAGGGTTATTAGATACGGGGGGATTTTTAGAATATTGACCTGGCGGCAGCGGTCCGCCAGGTCAGCGT
This sequence comes from Escherichia sp. E4736, assembly GCF_005781225.1. NCBI lineage: Bacteria > Pseudomonadati > Pseudomonadota > Gammaproteobacteria > Enterobacterales > Enterobacteriaceae > Escherichia > Escherichia sp. E4736. Next base: position 276,758 of record NZ_VATT01000014.1, read on the forward strand.
CGTAATATTATGCCGTCCGGGCAACGGCATCACGCGAAGCAGCGTCACGCTCTTCGCCGGTCAGCTCGCTAAGTTGCCCGTTGCGCATTTCCAGCAGGCGGTCGGCGTGGATAAAGTAATGATCATCATGACTGATGGCGAAAATAGTTTTACCCATCTCCTGCATCAGCGGCAGCAGCACCTGATAAAACTCACGACGGAAGTGTGGATCCTGATCCGCCGCCCATTCATCCAGCAGAATAATATCGCGTTCTTCTGCCAAAGCCAGCAACAGCGCCACGCGTTTTTTCTGTCCTTTCGATAACTTCAGGTTAACAATACGCCCGTTACTTAACTCAAGCTTATGACCCATTTTCAGCTGCACCAGCCACTTCTCAACCAGTTGCGGGTTAGCAGGTTTGCCCTCCGGCCCCAGCAGTTGATCAAATAACCAGACATCGGTAAACACCGCCGAAAACAGTTTGCGATAATCTTCCGGTTGTTCGCCGCTGACAGGTTTGCCATCCAGCAAGATTTCGCCGCTTTGTGGCTGATACAACCCAGTCAGCAACATCGCCAGCGTCGATTTTCCACTACCGTTGCCACCAATCAGAAACAGCAGCTCGCCACGTTTGATGGTGAGGTTAATCGGCCCAACGGAAAACGCGTTATCCTGATAAGCAAACGTAACATTACGCAGCTCAAGCGTTTGCCAGTTGGGAAACGCCTGCGGGCGCGGAAACTCCGCTTTGAAAGGTGCGAGCGCGAATTTGTTCAGCTTGTTAAACGCCACCTGCGCCGTCAGCAGCGTCGGCAATGCGCCAACCGCCGAAAGCAGTGGCGTACGCAGGAATAACAGCGTCAACGAATAGGTCGCGGCAACGTTGGTATCAGCCCAACCCAGGCTATTTGCCATCCAGAATACCAAGCCGATAGCACCCAGCATCATAATGTTCGACCAGTTCACGGCACTTAGATGGAAGGTGTCTGCGCGGATAATATGATGGCGATACTCTTGCGCATCAGGAATGTAGAGATTGTTAAACACATACTCGGCGCGCTCACGGTTCAGAGTCAGCTCTTTGCGCCCTTCGAGTACAGTTTGAAAATCCGAGTACAGTTTGTCTTCGGTTTCACGCAGAGTCGCCATATGCTTGTACACCCGCGCCACCAGTACAAAACCGCCCCAGATGGTGACTGCCATCCAGATAGCCGTTACCAGCAACATTTTGCCCGACAACATCCAGAGATACGCCGCTGAACCGATAGTGAGAATGATCCCCTGCACCAGTTCCGGCAGACGCACAAAAGCAATGGTAATATTGCGTACATCGCTGGTTAACCCCGCCAGCAACGAGGCGCTACCGAGTTGTTCGATACGCTCGACGTGAGTATCCAGAATCCGCTTGATAAATTCGCTACGCAGTCGGTAAACGAAATGATGCCCCAGCGTAGTAAGTGCCAGTTGCGATCCCAGTGTTACCGCCATTAACAGCAGCAATAAACCCAGAAACTCCGGCAACACCAGCAGACTGGTATCCGCCGTTTCGATAAGGCGCTGATTGATAAAAGCAATTAAGCCAATGCCTAATGCCGCACTGGCGAGGCTTAGCGCCATCACACTGATAAATGGCCAGCGATACTGCCGCCAGACAAGTACAAGAAGTTCCATGCAGAAAACCCGGACAATGAATTACAGCCCGCAGTTTAAACATCTCCGCGTGCACAGCAATAATAATTCTTATTTTTATTCTTTTTTACCTGCCTGACGGAATGTCAGGTTGTAGCGGCAGTCGGCGGTGAGTGGATGAAACCCCGCTTTGAGCGGTTGAATGCCGTGATAAAACAGCCGTGATTCACCGCCCCACACCACCACATCGCCATGTTCCAGCAACAAACGTTTGAGCGGATCATTTCGTTTCAGGCCGCCAAATTGAAAAATCGCGGGTAAGCCCAGAGAAACAGAAACAATCGGTGCGCGCAGATCCGGTTCGTCTTTATCCTGATGTAGCGACAGTTTCGCGCCCGGGGCGTAGCGGTTGATAAGGCAAGCGTCAGGCTGGAAATCTGGATAGCCCGCTGCCGTGGCCGCGCGCCGACATAAATCATAAAAACTTTGCGGCATGGCGGGCCACGGTTGATTTGTTTGCGGATCAATGGGCGAATAGAGATAACCTTGCCGATTGGTCGTCCAGCCCAGATGCCCGCAGTTGGTCATCGCCACCGACATGGTATATCCGCCAGGAGTGACCATCTGGCGAAACGGCGACTGGCTGGCAATGCCACTGATATCGTGCATCAGTTGTTCCGCAACGTTAAAAGCAAAACGGCGCAAAATCACCGCGCCGGAAGCCAGCGATTCGTGCCACGGTTCAGCATCGGCAAACAGATCCAACATTACCTCTCCTCATTTTCAGCTTCGCGGCGCAGCAGTTGCGCTTTACGCGACACGCCCCAGCGGTAACCAGAAAGTGTGCCATCACCACGTACTACCCGATGACAAGGGATAATAATAGCTAATCTATTGGCGGCGCAGGCGCTGGCTACGGCGCGAACGGCTTTCGGTTTGCCAATCGCGTTCGCCAGTTGCTGGTAACTCACCGTTTCACCACAAGGTATAGTGCGTAGCTCCTGCCAGACTTGTTGCTGAAAAGCGGTGCCGCGAATATCCAGCGGTAACGTCAGCGGCGTATCGCGGTTATTGAGGCTGGCAATAACCTCACGTATATGTTGCTGAAATATCGGATCCGCCGGCGCGTTGTCAGCGGCAGGAAACATCTGACGGAGTTCGCTAATCAACGTCCCGTCATCGTCGCCCAGCAGAATCGCGCAAATCCCCCGCTCGCTTTCTGCCACCAGGCAGCGCCCCAGTTCACAATCGGCCAGCGCATAACGCACAGCCAGGTTTTCGCCACCGTGACGAAACTGTTTAGCCGTCATACCCAACGTTTCGTCGGCTTTGCGGTAGTAACTGCTGCCGTCGGGGAATCCTGCGTTCAGAATCGCCTGGGTGACACTCTCCCCTTTCGCCAGCGATTCGCGCAAGCGACGAGCGCGCCAGGCCTGTTGCCAGGCTTTTGGCGTCATTCCGGTGGTGGCTTTAAATAAACGATGCAGATGGAATGGACTCATCGCCACCTGGTCGGCCAAGGCTTCCAGCGTTACAGGCGTTTCCTGTTCCAGTAGTCGACACGCGTGGGTGATTTTATCCAACCGGTGTTGCTGGGCATTGGCTTTATCAGGTTGGCAGCGTTTGCAGGGGCGAAATCCGGCGACGAGTGCCTCGCTGGCATTTGCGTAGAAGGAGACGTTTTCCCGCAAGGCATGTCTCGCGCGGCAAGACGGACGGCAAAAGATACCCGTGGTGCGCACGGCGAAAACGAATTCGCCGTCGGCATTCGGGTCGCGGGCTAAGACCGATTGCCAGCGTTGATCGTCAGTTAAGCGTGTGGCGTTTTTCATAATCAGCTCCCTGGTTAAGGATAGCCTTTAGTCTGCCCGGTCACCATCACGCAAAAACCAACAATCTTGCGCTTTAATTTTTTTCGCTCACCAGGAAACTTTTAAACTGCGGCGACATCCAGGTTTTAAAACTATCGCCTTCTTTGGTGATCATATAAACCGCCAGCCCTTCCCGGCGAACGACTTCTTTGGCTTTCTCTGACCCGAGCACCATCAAACCTGTATCCCAGGCGTCAGCTTCCAGTGCCGTCGGAGCAATCACCGTCACGGACACCAGATTATGTTCGATAGGTCGTCCGGTTTGCGGATCGATAACATGGGAAAGGCGTTTGCCGTCCAGTTCGTAATAGTTGCGATAGCTGCCGGAGGTACTGATACCGTGACCGTTGATATCCACTACCGCCTGAACTGCGTTTTCTTTATCGGTTGGTTTTTGAATCGCCACTCGCCACGGCTGGCCTTCGCCGTTCATACCGCGGCTGTTCAGCGCTCCCCCCACCGACACCAGGTAGCGGGAAATACCTTCCTGCTCCATCAAGCGTGCCAAATGATCGGCGGCATAGCCTTCGCCGACGGTCGAAAGATCGACATATAAATCCGGAAGATCTTTTTGCAGGTACTGCTGATGATACTGATTGATGACCGTCAGGTGCTGTAAGCCGGTTTTGGCTTTCATTGCATCAATTTGTTCCTGGCTCGGAATTTGTACCGGTTGTTGTTCCGGACCAAAGCCCCACAGATTCACCAGTGGCCCGACAGTAATATCCATCGCGCCATCGGTCTTGGCGCCAATACGTAGCGAGGTGGTGATAATATCAGCCATCGCTTCACTTACCGGCCACGGTGTCAGGCTTTGCGAGTCGTTAAAGCGCATCAGCGCGGAGTCTTTTTTATAGGTCGAAAGCAGCTGATCGTCAGCGTCCAGCTGGGTCTGAATCTTCTCTTTGAGCTCGGCACTACGTTTGGCGTCAATGCCCGGGATGCTGGCACGCCAGAAGGTTCCCATGGTTTTGCCTTCAAGAACAGTCAGTTCAGTAGCGTGGGAGTTGGCGGGTTGTGGTTTTTGATCGCAACCGACAAAGAAGAGCGTGGCAGCCAGCAATGCCACGCGGGTAAAGTTTATTTCCATATGTGATTATCCTCATGCGAACGGTCGCAAGAGTACACCAAAAAAACGCGTTTGTACGCTGAAAACAATGAAAAAAGGGCCCGAAGGCCCTTTGTCGATAGAAATCGAAATTAGAACTGGTAAACCAGACCCAGAGCTACGATGTCATCAGTGTTGATGCCAGCAGCGCGGGTGAACTGGTTGTCGTCCAGCAGGTTGATTTTGTAGTCAACGTAGGTGGACATGTTTTTGTTGAAGTAGTAGGTAGCACCAACATCAACATATTTCAGGATATCTTCGTCGTCGTAGTTACGACCAGCAACGACACCCAGGTTTTTACCTTTAGACTGCAGGTATGCTACAGACGGACGCAGACCGAAGTCGAACTGGTACTGAGCAACAGCTTCGAAGTTCTGTGCTTTGTTCGCCCAACCCAGGGAACCTACGCGAGTTGCGTTGTAGGTCTGGGTGTACTGAGCAGCCAGGTAGATGTTGTTAGCGTCGTATTTCAGACCACCAGTGTAGGTTTCAGCACGGTCGCCGTTACCGATGTAAGCAATGCTGTTCTGATCATCAGTACGTTTGGAGCTGGAAACTGCAGCACCGATACCGAAGCCTTCGTAATCATAAGTGATAGAACCGCCGACACCGTCGCCGTTCTGACGCAGAGCGCCACGACCGTTGTTGGTCATGCCTTCGCCGCTTACGCTACCGTTTTTGCCCTGGTACTGAACTGCAAAGTTCAGGCCGTCAACCAGACCGAAGAAGTCGGTGTTACGGTAGGTCGCGAAGCCGTTACCACGCTGCTGCATGAAGTTGTCAGAACCGTAAGTATCGCCACCGAATTCTGGCAGTACGTCGGTCCAGGAAGTTACGTCGTAAACAACGCCGTAGTTACGACCGTAGTCGAAAGAACCGATGTCCTGGAATTTCAGACCAGCAAATGCCACACGGGTCCAGGAGTTGTTTTCGCTTTCCGGAGCGTTGCCCTGGATCTGATATTCCCACTGGCCGTAACCGGTCAGCTGGTCAGTAACCTGAGTTTCACCTTTGAAGCCAAGACGCATGTAGGTCTGGTCGCCATCTACAGACTTGTCGTCAGAGAAATAGTGCAGGCCGTCTACTTTACCGTACAGATCTAATTTGTTGCCGTCTTTGTTGTAAACTTCAGCAGCATTTGCTGCGCCTGCTACCAGCAGAGCTGGGACCAGGAGGGACAGTACTTTAACTTTCATGTTATTAACCCTCTGTTATATGCCTTTATTTGCTTTTTTATGCCACTGCATACTGATTAACCCTCATTAATCAGTCGGCAGGTCCATTCTCCCCAAAAATGCAGAATAATCCAACACGAATATGATACTAAAACTTTTAAGATGTTTCAAATATCCACATAGGTATTTCAAAATGTAAATGTGATGGAACTTTTTCAAATTCTAATGGTTGAGCAAATAACGCACTAAACATCAAGTAAGATTATTTCGACCTTTAAAACAATAACTTAATCTTAAGTCTTTGACCGCACTGAATGTTAAAACAAATTCTTCACTCGCAACTAAAATATCTCTCGCTATCATCATTAACTTTATTTATTACCGTCATTCATTTCTGAATGTCTGTTTACCCCTATTTCGGCCGGATGCATCGCATCCGGTTTTTTTTACCCTTCTTTACACATCTTTTATTTTCCTGTGCTACCGTAGCAAAATTATAACAATCGTTAACTATTTCGTAAAAAACGACAACAATTACCGACAAAATCTATCTGCGCTATTTTCCTGATAATTTTCTTCATGCCTGTGGGTTATTTGTACATTAACAACGCATTTGTACATTTATTTACCGCAGCGCAAAATGTGAAATATCGTCGGCTAATGCCTTAACATCAATCAGGTAAGAGTCTGGAATTTCACACTGTACCCTTTATACTGCCCTATCACTTTGCGAAGTTTTAACAGGTCATAAACACGAATGCGTCAGAAAGAGACAACGGCCACGACCCGCTTTTCACTCCTACCGGGGAGCATTACCCGCTTCTTTTTACTGCTGATCATCGTGTTACTGGTGACGATGGGTGTAATGGTACAAAGCGCCGTTAACGCCTGGCTGAAAGATAAAAGCTACCAGATCGTTGATATTACCCATGCCATACAAAAGCGCGTCGATACATGGCGTTATGTGACCTGGCAAATCTACGACAACATTGCCGCGACGGCCTCTACCTCCTCCAGCGAAGGGTTGCAGGAGACGCGCCTGAAACAGGATGTCTATTATCTGGAAAAACCGCGCCGCAAAACGGAAGCCCTGATCTTTGGTTCTCACGACAACTCAACGCTTGAAATGACCCAAAGAATGTCCACTTATCTGGACACATTATGGGGCGCAGAGAATGTACCCTGGTCGATGTACTATCTGAACGGCCAGGATAACAGCCTGGTTTTGATCTCCACCCTACCGCTCAAAGATCTCACCTCGGGATTTAAAGAGTCGACCGTCAGTGACATTGTTGATTCTCGTCGCGCAGAGATGTTGCAACAGGCCAACGCCCTGGATGAACGCGAAAGTTTTTCTAACCTGCGCCGCCTGGCCTGGCAGAACGGACATTATTTTACCCTGCGCACCACCTTTAACCAGCCGGGGCATCTGGCGACGGTAGTCGCTTTTGATCTGCCTATTAATGATTTGATCCCGCCGGGGATGCCGCTGGACAGTTTCCGTCTGGAGCCAGACGCGACAGCTGCGGGAACCAATAATAATGAGAAAGAAGCGACGGATAGCGTCAGTATCCACTTTAATAGTTCGAAGATTGAAATCTCTTCGGCGCTAAACTCCACGGATATGCGTCTGGTCTGGCAGGTTCCTTATGGCACATTGCTGCTGGATACGTTGCAAAACATTCTCCTGCCGCTGCTGCTGAACATCGGTTTGCTGGCGCTGGCGCTGTTTGGCTATACCACCTTCCGCCATTTCTCTGGCCGCACCACCGAAAGCGTACCCAGCACGGCAGTGAACAATGAACTGCGCGTTTTGCGGGCCATCAATGAAGAGATCGTGTCACTGCTGCCGCTCGGCCTGCTGGTTCACGATCAGGAATCGAATCGCACAGTAATAAGTAACAAAATTGCCGATCACCTGCTGCCGCATTTGAATCTGCAAAACATCACCACTATGGCAGAACAGCATCAGGGCATCATTCAGGCGACGATCAATAACGAACTGTATGAGATCCGTATGTTCCGCAGCCAGGTCGCGCCGCGTACACAAATCTTCATTATTCGCGATCAAGATCGCGAAGTACTGGTGAACAAGAAACTCAAGCAGGCGCAGCGTCTGTACGAGAAAAATCAGCAAGGCCGGATGGCCTTTATGAAAAATATTGGCGATGCACTAAAAGAACCAGCACGCTCCCTGGCGGAAAGCGCAGCCAAACTCAACACACCGGAAAGCAAACAACTGGCGAATCAGGCTGATGTGCTGGTGCGCCTGGTCGATGAAATCCAGTTAGCAAATATGCTTGCCGACGATAGCTGGAAAAGCGAGAGCGAGCTTTTCTCCGTGCAGGATTTAATTGATGAAGTCGTGCCTTCCGTGTTGCCAGCCATCAAGCGTAAAGGTTTGCAGCTATTGATTAACAATCATCTAAAAGTACACGATATGCGCTGCGGCGATCGCGATGCCCTACGCCGTATTTTGCTGTTACTGATGCAATATGCTGTCACCTCAACGCAAATGGGGAAAATTACCCTTGAGGTTGACCAGGACGAATCTTCCGAAGAACGTCTGACTTTCCGCATTCTGGACACCGGAGATGGCATAAGTATTCATGAAATGGATAATTTGCACTTCCCGTTCATCAACCAGACCCAAAGCGATCGCTACGGCAAGGCGGATCCGTTAGCATTCTGGTTGAGCGATCAACTGGCGCGCAAGCTAGGCGGTCATTTAAACATCAAAACGCGCGACGAGCTTGGTACACGTTATTCCGTGCATATCAAAATGCCCACTGCGGAACCGGAAGTAGAAGAGGAAGAAGAGCGTTTACTGGATGATGTTAGCGTGATGATGGACATAACTTCCGCAGAAATTCGGAATATTGTCACTCGCCAGTTAGAAAATTGGGGGGCAACCTGCATCACACCGGATGAAAGATTAATTAGTCAAGATTATGATATCTTTTTAACGGATAATCCGTCTAATCTTACTGCCTCTGGCTTGCTTTTAAGCGATGATGAGTCTGGCGTACGGGAAATTGGACCTGGTCAATTGTGCGTCAACTTCAATATGAGCAACGCTATGCAGGAAGCGGTCTTACAATTGATCGAAGTGCAACTGGCGCAGGAAGAGGTGACAGAATCGCCTCTGGGCGGAGATGAAAATGCACAACTCCATGCCAGCGGCTATTATGCGCTCTTTGTAGACACAGTACCGGATGATGTTAAGAGGCTATATACTGAGGCAGCAACCAGTGACTTTGCTGCGTTAGCCCAAACGGCTCATCGTCTGAAAGGCGTGTTTGCCATGCTTAATCTGGTACCCGGCAAGCAGTTATGTGAAACGCTGGAACATCTTATTCGCGAGAAGGATGTCCCAGGAATAGAAAAATACATCAGCGACATTGACAGCTATGTCAAGAGCTTGCTGTAGCAAGGTAGCCTATTACATGAACAATATGAACGTAATTATTGCTGATGACCATCCGATAGTCTTGTTCGGTATTCGCAAATCACTTGAGCAAATCGAGTGGGTGAATGTTGTCGGCGAATTTGAGGACTCTACAGCACTGATCAATAACCTGCCGAAGCTGGATGCGCATGTTTTGATTACCGATCTCTCCATGCCTGGCGATAAATACGGCGATGGCATTACCTTAATCAAGTACATCAAGCGCCACTTCCCAAGTCTGTCGATTATTGTTCTGACCATGAACAACAACCCGGCTATTCTTAGCGCGGTGCTGGACCTGGATATTGAAGGGATCGTTCTGAAACAAGGCGCGCCGACCGACCTGCCGAAAGCGCTCGCCGCGCTACAGAAAGGTAAGAAATTTACTCCGGAAAGCGTTTCTCGGCTGTTAGAGAAAATCAGTGCTGGCGGTTACGGTGACAAGCGCCTCTCACCAAAAGAGAGTGAAGTTCTGCGCCTGTTTGCCGAAGGCTTCCTGGTTACCGAGATTGCTAAAAAGCTGAACCGAAGCATTAAAACCATCAGTAGCCAGAAAAAATCCGCAATGATGAAGCTGGGAGTCGAGAACGATATCGCTCTGTTGAATTATCTCTCTTCTGTGACGTTAAGTCCGGCGGATAAAGAGTAATTTCCCGCATTCCCGATAAACTCCGATTACCGGATGCAGCGTAAACACCTTATCCGGCCTACAAATTCCATTATTTCAATGGATTACGATAATGTAGGCCAGATAAGACGCGTCAGCTTCGCATCTGGCATTTGCACCGATTGCCGGATGCGGCGTAAACGCCTTATCCGGCCTACAAATTCCATTATTTCAATGGATTTCGATAATGTAGGCCAGATAAGACGCGTCAGCGTCGCATCTGGCATTTGCTCCGATTGCCGGATGCGGCGTAAACGCCTTATCCGGCTTACGATTCTCGCGCTTTCCTGACCCTCTCGGCATACATCGTCAGCGTCTGTTTTATAACATCCAACGTCACTGGCTTAGACAGACAGCTATCCATACCGGACTCCAGACACCGCTGTTTCTCTTCAGCCAACGCATTGGCCGTTACCCCTATTACCGGCAACGTCAGTCCCAGCTGGCGGATACGTTGCGTTAACCGATAGCCATCCATATTCGGCATGTTGACATCACTTAACACGATATCAATGTGATTCTTACTAAGAACATTAAGCGCATCAACACCATCATTCGCCGTCTTACACTGATAGCCCAACGATCCAAGCTGATCGGCCAACAGACGACGGTTAATTGGATGATCGTCCACGACCAGAATCATCATATCGTCGTTATTGCTGACCACTTTGTCGGTCGACGGCAGAGAGTTAGCAGGATCGTCGCTCTCCATTTCTATCAGATAGATGCGCGCCAGCAATGTCGGTAGCTCGTGCGGAGCTGCCACACTGTGTACCCATTCACCAGGCGCTTTCTCAAGAGGGATACCGATATGGCGACGACAGAAAGTCACAACCGCCCTGCCCTGCCATTTTTTACTCATCACATCATCGGTGATCAACACATCTTCGGAAGTCGGCTCCTGCCCTTCGTATGTAGCAACGACTATGCCGCTACGCTGCAAACTGGTTTCAAGGAACTGACAGAGCGACGCATTGCGTACCGCCAGCCAGCAACGTTTACCCGTTAATCCTTCGACACCTTTTTTCTGCGGATACTGCGCGCCATACAGTGGAATACGCACCGCAAACTGGCTGCCCATTCCCGGTTCAGAATCCACCGAGATGTCACCGTCCATCATGCTGATCAGTTTTTCACAAATCGCCAGCCCCAGACCAGTACCCTGGAAGTTACGCTGTACGCCCGTCCCTACCTGGAAGAACGGATCAAATAACCGCACCACTTCTTTAGCTGGAATGCCCACCCCGGTATCGCGTACGCGAATAGAAAGATAATCACCATCAACGCGAACATGCAGAACAATGCAGCCGGTATCGGTAAATTTAATAGCATTACTCAACAGGTTGGAGATCACCTGCTGTAAGCGCATTGGGTCGCCATTGAGCGCCATCGGTACATCTGGCTCAATAAAACAGTACAAACCAAGTTGCTTGCGTACCACCAGCGGCAAATAGTTGGCGGTGATGTGGTTCATGACTTCGCGCGGTGAAAACTCGCGAGGTTCGATTTTCAACTGTTCCGATTCAATCTTCGAGAAATCGAGAATGTCGCTAATAATTTTCAATAACAGGCTGGAAGAGTTATTCATTGCCGTCACCAGACGGTCGACACCTTTTGGTAACTCTTTGGTTTGTAATAGATCCAGGTTGCCAATAATGCCATACAGCGGCGTTCGCAGTTCGTGGCTGACGGTAGCAAGGAACATCGATTTTGACTGGCTCGCCTGTTCTGCTGCCTGCGCCATTTCTTGCAGCGACTCTTCCATCTTCACACGTGAAGACACATCTACCAGTACGCAAATTGCCACGTTTTCATTACGATAGCGCGAATGAACAAAGCTGATTTGCAGGTTGGTATTGTTACTGGTAAGGACATCGACAAAATTGACCTGCTGGCCACAAATAATTTGCGTCAGCCGTTGACGATCCTCATGCGTAAGCATGTTGAGATAGGTATGCGCCAGTTCGTTACTCAAAATATTAACGCCATCGACAGTTCGCAAAATGCAGATCCCCACAGGCGCTGAGGCGACTATCTTGCGGTTAAACTGCTCATGCTCTTCCAGTCGCTGGGCGTCACTTTCCGCCGGAATAAAAATACGTCGCTCATACATCCGTGCGAGGGTAAACAATGCAGCACCCGCAATCACGTTCAGCAAAATCGCGTTAAGTATCAACATGCGAATACGTTCCAGCACCTGATCAACAGGCACGGAATAGACAATACTTAGCGAAGACGGCGGTAGATTTTTTTTCAGCACCAGCTCACGGAAACCTGGCGTATAGCCAAACCAGGATCGCTCCTGCATCCAACGCGGTTCGGCTTTAATCTTACTTTCCGGTCCGGTCAGCGAAATCAGGGTATGGCCATTTTCATCAAGAATGGTGACGCCCATCGGCAACGTCCCCGGCAGGAAGAAGTTCTCCATCCGAATTGTCTGTTCTACGCCTAAAAGCGCTTGCAAACGGTTTGCCAGATAAACCGGCGTCAGCGCGTAGAAATATCCCACCCCAGGACGCGGCCCTTCACTGATCCAGAAAAGATTACTGCCACTGTCATCCTGTGGCGCGTTACGATATTTGTTAATGCGTTCATGCAGGGCTTTCAGAGCGGTGTCACGTTCGACGGGCATATCACGCAGGCCAAAGTTAGCCATACAGAGGTTATCGCTGCCGATTAAAAACACGCGGTTGAGATCGTAAGCCGCAGAGAAATTATCGCGCCAGTAGCGCATAAACCACGCCAGTGACTCCAGGGAGCCTCGCCAGGTATTGCTCATTGCGGAACAATCGGAATCAGCAAACAGCGGTTCGAAAACCGGCACATCTGCTTGCGTTTCACGCCCACGCGGAGAAAGCACGCCGTTTTCCACGGATAAGCGATTTTCAGCAATGTACTTCAGCTCTTTCATGACATCAGAGGTGCGCTGAATAAACCGCTGGGCCTGATCGGAGCTCAGATTAAATTCCTGACGAATCTCAGATTCTCGTTGATGTAAAGCGTTGACGATGTAAAACACTGATGAAAAAGCAATCAACAGCCAGATCAATAACGCCAGCGCTCTGAACATGTAGCGCGAGACTTTCAGGGTTGTGCGAAAAGAAGCAAGGTATTTCAAAGGGGCGAAGCTCCGCCTCAGGTGACCGATGGAGTGTGGTTAAGGTAGCGGTAAAAGCGTGTTACCGCAATGTTCTGTCTTCTCTGGAATATGATACACCGCCGAGAAATCATTACCTTAACCCCTGATAATCGTCGTTTGCCTGAAAAACCAACCCGGATACCCAGCATGCACTCTCTGAAGTGGTTGTACCCACGTCGTCTGCGCAACCAGCTCATTATGATGGCAATCCTGATGGTCATCATTCCGACGCTATCTATTGGTTATATCGTAGAAACTGAGGGTCGGTCAGCGGTCTTATCTGAAAAAGAGAAAAAATTAGCGGCAGTTGTGCAGTTGCTGAACGCCGCACTGGAAGAACGCTTTGCGCTTTACCAACATCTGCCTCGTGAGGCACGCATCCAGGCACTGAATCATGAGTTGGCTCCCATCACTGAACGTATTACCCGAGCATTTCCCGGTGTCGGGGCTGGCTATTACCACAAAGGGCTGGATGCAATTATCACTTATGCCCCGTCGGCACTCTATCAAAGCAATGTAGGTATTAGCATCACCCCGGATCATCCCGGCAATATCGTTATGCAAACCAACACGCCACAACTCTTTTCCGGCAGGCAAGTCCGCGGCGATATTATGAATTCCATGATCCCAATAGAACGCCAGGGCATCGTGCTTGGTTATATATGGGCGAATGAATTAACGGAGGATATTCGTCGTCAGGCATGGAAAATGGACGTGCGGATAATCATTGTCCTTTCTGCCGGGCTGCTGATTAGTCTGCTGTTGATTGTGCTTTTTTCCCGTCGTTTAAGCGCCAACATCGATATCATCACCGCGGGTCTGTCGACGCTGGCGCAGAATAATCCTACGCAATTGCCACCGCTACCTGGCGAACTAGGGCAAATCAGCCGTTGTGTGAATAACCTTGCCGATGCGCTTCGTGAATCGAAAACACTCAATGACCTGATTATTGAAAATGCCGCCGATGCCGTGATTGCCATTGACCGACAAGGCGATGTGATCACCATGAATCCCGCAGCGGAAGCCATTACCGGATACAAACGTCACGAGCTGGTAGGCCAGCCTTACGCCACGCTATTTGCCAACACCCATTTTTATAGCCCTGTCCTCGATACGCTGGCGCACGGCATTGAACATATGGCACTGGAAATCAGCTATCCCGGACGCGACCGAACCATTGAAATCAGCGCCACCACCAGCCGAATCCATGACGGACATGGCCAAATGATTGGCGCTTTAGTGATTTTTTCCGATCTGACGGCACGTAAAGAGGGCCAGCGGCGACTGGCGCAGACGGAAAGACTCGCCACCCTGGGGGAACTGATGGCGGGCGTAGCCCATGAAGTGCGCAATCCTCTCACCGCCATCCGGGGTTACGTGCAAATCATTCGCCAACAGACTCCCCAGTCAGAGCACAAGGAATATCTCTCAATTGTGCTGAATGAGATTGATTCCATTAATAAAGTTATTCAGCAGCTTTTGGATTTTTCCCGTCCGCGTAAAAGCCAGTGGCAACAAGTGTATCTCAATGCCTTGATCGAAGAGACGCTGATTCTTGCCCAAACCTCCGGCGTACAGGCACGGATCGACTTTATTACAGAGCTTGATCCTTCACTCACTGCGATCGTGGCAGATCGAGAACTACTCAAGCAGGTAATCCTGAATATGTTGATCAATGCCGTGCAAGCTATCACCGCGCGCGGGGAAATCCGCATTCGCACGTGGATGTATACGGCTAACCAGCAGGCGATCACGATTGAAGACAACGGCTGCGGCATCGACCTGTCACTACAGAGAAAAATCTTTGATCCCTTCTTTACCACCAAAGCGTCCGGTACGGGACTTGGCCTCGCCCTAAGCCAACGAATTATTAATGCGCATCAGGGCGATATACGCGTCGCCAGCCTCCCCGGCTGTGGTGCCACATTTACCCTTATCTTACCGATTGATCCGCAGGAAAATTTGCCCTTATGAATGCTGTTTACCGAGTCCTGATTGTCGACGACGAAGAGAATGTGCGTCGTATGTTGTCCACCGCATTTTCTTTGCAGGGTTATGACACTCACTGCGCCAGTAATGGACAAGAAGCCTTGCCTCTGTTCACCCGTGTGCAGCCGGACGTAGTGCTGATGGATATCCGGATGCCGGAAATGGATGGCATCAGCGCGTTAAAAGCGATGCGTGGTCACAACCCTCGTACGCCCGTTGTCCTGATGACCGCGTATGCGGAGGTCGAAACGGCGGTGGAAGCCTTACGCAGCGGTGCGTTTGATTACGTAATCAAACCGTTTGATCTGGATGAACTGAACCTGGTCGTGCAGCGCGCATTACAGCTGCAGTCAATGAAGAAAGAGATTCGCCAGCTACATCAAGCGCTAAGCGCCAGTTGGCAGTGGGGCCACATATTAACCAACAGCCTGGCCATGAAGGAAATCTGCAAGGATACGGCAAAAATCGCCCTCTCCCAGGCCAGCGTATTAGTCAGCGGCGAAAGTGGTACGGGTAAAGAGCTGATCGCCCGGGCGATCCATTACAACTCCCGACGCGCCAATGGGCCATTTATTAAAATTAATTGTGCCGCGCTACCAGAATCCCTGCTTGAAAGCGAACTTTTTGGTCATGAAAAGGGCGCATTTACTGGTGCACAAGCGCTACGTCAGGGGCTTTTTGAGCGTGCCGACAGCGGAACGTTATTCCTGGATGAAATAGGTGAAATGCCATTGGTATTGCAGGCCAAATTATTGCGTATTTTACAGGAAAGGGAATTTGAACGGATTGGTGGTCATCAAACCATCAAAGTCGATATTCGCATTATTGCCGCTACCAATCGTGACCTGGACGCAATGGTAAAAGAAGGGACTTTCCGTGAAGATCTCTTTTATCGCCTTAACGTAATTCATTTAATATTGCCGCCGCTTCGCGAGAGACGTGAAGACATTTCCCTGTTAGCCAACCATTTTCTGCAAAAATTCAGTAGCGAAAACCAGCGCGATATTATCGAAATAGACCCCAGCGCGATGTCGTTGCTCGCCAGCTGGTCGTGGCCAGGCAATATCCGAGAGCTTTCCAACGTCATTGAACGCGCCGTGGTAATGAACTCAGGACCGGTGATTTTTGCAGAAGATCTACCACCACAATTTCGCCAGTCTGTAAGCCTGAATAGCGATGCGAAGAGCACACCAGTTGGCGAACGCAATCTCAAAGAAGAGATTAAGCGTGAAGAGAAACGGATCATTATTGAAGTGCTGGAGCAACAGGAGGGAAACCGTACCCGCACCGCACTGATGCTCGGTATCAGTCGCCGCGCGTTAATGTACAAACTGCAAGAATACGGTATTGATCCAGCTGGTACGTAAGACAAAAACTGCTATGCAGAAATTTGCACAGTGCGCAAATTTCTGCATAGCAGTGTATTACCTCCTTCCCTCCTTATTTTTTTAATTCCCTTTTTTTCAATACATTAGAAATCGACATCGAATAACTTCATTCTGGCACTCCCCTTGCTATGCCTTCTGTGTACCCACAACGGTGTATTCAAGAGGGATAAAAAATGAAAACAAAATTGATGAGCATAGAGGACGCCGCCAGCTTCTTTCGTGATGGCATGACCATTATGGTTGGTGGTTTTATGGGAATTGGCACGCCTCCCCGCCTCGTTGAGGCATTACTGGAGTCCGGTGTCAGGGATCTGACATTAATCGCCAATGACACGGCATTTATTGATACTGGTACTGGCCCGCTGATCGTCAACGGTCGGGTCAGCAAAGTCATCGCTTCACATATCGGCACCAACCCGGAAACCGGACGGCGTATGATTTCTGGCGAAATGGAGGTCGTTCTCGTACCGCAAGGTACGTTGATTGAGCAAATTCGCTGTGGCGGTGCCGGACTTGGTGGTTTTCTCACCCCAACCGGTGTCGGCACCGTCGTCGAAGAAGGCAAACAAACGCTCAACCTCGATGGCAAAACCTGGTTGCTTGAACGTCCATTGCGGGCAGACTTGGCGTTGATCCGCGCCCACCGTTGCGACGCACTCGGAAACCTCACCTACCAACTCAGCGCCCGCAACTTTAACCCCCTGATTGCTCTCGCAGCAGACATCACGCTGGTGGAACCCGACGAACTGGTCGACACCGGCGAATTGCAACCTGACCACATTCTCACCCCCGGTGCCGTTATCGACCACATCATCATTCCGCAGGAGAGCAAATAATGGACGCAAAACAACGTATTGCGCGCCGCGTGGCGCAGGAACTTTGTGATGGTGACATCGTTAACTTAGGGATCGGTTTACCCACAATGGTCGCCAACTATTTGCCGGAGGGTATTCATATTACTCTGCAATCGGAAAACGGCTTCCTCGGTTTAGGCCCGGTCACAACAGCGCATCCAGATCTGGTTAACGCAGGCGGACAACCGTGTGGCGTTTTACCCGGCGCAGCGATGTTCGACAGCGCGATGTCATTTGCGCTGATTCGTGGTGGTCATATTGATGCCTGTGTACTCGGTGGCTTACAGGTCGATGAACAAGGCAATCTCGCCAACTGGGTCGTGCCAGGAAAAATGGTGCCTGGTATGGGTGGTGCGATGGATCTGGTGACCGGATCGCGCAAAGTGATCATTGCCATGGAACATTGCGCCAAAGATGGTTCAGCAAAAATTTTACGTCAATGCACCATGCCGCTAACCGCCCTTCACGCAGTTCATATACTGGTGACAGAACTGGCGGTGTTCCGCTTTATCGATGGCAAGATGTGGCTCACTGAAATTGCCGAAGGTTGTGATTTAGAAACTGTGCGTGCCAAAACTGAAGCGCAGTTCGCCGTCGCTGATGATCTTTTGCTCCCACAGGGGGCGCTATGATCGGTCGCATCTCGCGTTTTATGACGCGCTTTGTCAGTCACTGGCTTCCCGATCCCCTGATCTTCGCCATGCTACTGACATTAATCACCTTTGCAGTAGCACTCTGGCTAACGCCACAAACTCCAGTCAGCATGGTGAAGCTCTGGGGCGACGGCTTCTGGAATCTGCTGGCATTCGGGATGCAGATGGCGCTCATCATCGTGACCGGACATGCACTCGCCAGTTCTGGTCCGGTGAAAAGTTTGTTACGTACTGCGGCGTCAGCAGCCAAAACGCCTACCCAAGGGGTCATGCTGGTCACCTTTTTTGGTTCCGTCGCCTGCGTAATCAACTGGGGATTCGGTCTGGTGGTTGGCGCAATGTTTGCTCGCGAAGTTGCACGTCGGGTACCAGGCTCCGACTATCCGTTGTTGATCGCTTGCGCCTACATCGGCTTTCTCACCTGGGGCGGTGGTTTTTCCGGCTCAATGCCGCTACTGGCAGCGACGCCTGGAAATCCCGTTGAGCACGTCGCCGGGTTAATTCCGGTCAGCGATACCCTGTTTACTGGCTACAACATCTTTATCACCCTGGCCCTGATTGTGGTGATGCCGTTTATCACCCGCATGATGACGCCTAAGCCTTCCGACGTGGTGAGTATCGATCCGAAGCTGTTGTTGGAAGAAGCGGATTTCCAGAAGAAGCTCCCTGCAGACGCCCCACCTTCAGAGAAACTGGAAGAAAGTCGCATCCTGGCGTTGATTATTGGTGCTCTGGGCATTGCTTATCTGGTGCTGTACTTCTCCGAGAAGGGATTCAACATCACCATCAACACCGTCAACCTGATGTTTATGATTGCCGGTCTGTTGTTGCATAAAACGCCGATGGCCTATATGCGGGCGGTAAGTGCGGCTGCGCGCAGTACCGCCGGGATTCTGGTGCAATTCCCCTTCTATGCTGGTATCCAGTTAATGATGGAACACTCCGGCCTCGGTGGCCTGATCACCGAATTTTTCATCAATGTCGCCAACAAAGATACCTTCCCGCTGATGACCTTTTTTAGCTCTGCGCTAATTAACTTCGCCGTGCCTTCTGGCGGTGGACACTGGGTTATTCAGGGGCCATTCGTCCTTCCTGCCGCGCAGGCGTTAGGGGCCGATCTGGGTAAATCAGTCATGGCGATTGCTTACGGTGAACAGTGGATGAACATGGCACAACCGTTCTGGGCGCTACCTGCACTGGCAATAGCCGGGCTCGGTGTCCGAGACATCATGGGCTATTGCATCACCGCCCTGC
Organism: Escherichia sp. E4736; assembly: GCF_005781225.1. Classification (NCBI taxonomy): domain Bacteria; kingdom Pseudomonadati; phylum Pseudomonadota; class Gammaproteobacteria; order Enterobacterales; family Enterobacteriaceae; genus Escherichia; species Escherichia sp. E4736. The sequence goes on from NZ_VATT01000014.1 coordinate 295,913, forward strand.
TCTTTTCCGGCGTCATTTTCGTCATTGGTTTAACGCTGTTCTGACGGCAACTCATAAAAGGAAGAAAAATGAAAAATTGTGTCATCGTCAGTGCGGTACGTACTGCCATCGGTAGCTTTAACGGTTCTCTCGCCTCCACCAGTGCCATCGATTTGGGGGCAACGGTGATTCAAGCCGCCATTAAACGCGCGAGAATCGATTCACAACATATCGATGAAGTGATTATGGGGAACGTGTTGCAAGCCGGGCTGGGGCAAAACCCGGCGCGTCAGGCGCTGCTAAAAAGTGGACTAGCTGAAACGGTGTGCGGATTCACGGTCAACAAAGTGTGTGGTTCAGGTCTGAAAAGCGTGGCGCTTGCCGCACAAGCGATTCAGGCAGGTCAGGCGCAGAGCATCGTGGCGGGTGGAATGGAGAACATGAGTTTAGCGCCCTACTTGCTCGATGCAAAAGCACGCTCTGGTTATCGACTGGGAGACGGACAGATTTATGACGTAATCCTGCGCGATGGCCTGATGTGCGCCACCCACGGTTATCACATGGGGATTACCGCCGAGAACGTTGCCAAAGAGTATGGAATTACCCGTGAAATGCAGGATGAATTGGCGCTACATTCACAGCGTAAAGCGGCAGCCGCCATTGAGTCCGGTGCTTTTACAGCCGAAATCGTCCCGGTAAATGTTGTCACTCGGAAGAAAACCCTCGTCTTCAGTCAAGACGAATTCCCGAAAGCGGATTCTACGACAGAAGCGTTAGGCGCATTACGCCCGGCCTTCGATAAAGCAGGAACAGTCACCGCCGGGAACGCATCTGGTATTAACGACGGTGCTGCCGCTCTGGTGATTATGGAAGAATCTGCAGCACTGGCGGCTGGCCTTAAACCACTGGCACGCATTAAAAGTTATGCCAGCGGCGGCGTGGCCCCCGCGTTGATGGGAATGGGCCCCGTTCCCGCCACGCAAAAAGCGTTACAACTGGCGGAGCTACAACTGGCGGATATTGATCTCATTGAGGCTAATGAAGCGTTTGCTGCACAGTTTCTTGCTGTAGGGAAAACACTGGGCTTTGATCCTGAGAAAGTGAATGTCAACGGTGGTGCCATCGCGCTCGGGCATCCTATCGGTGCCAGTGGTGCTCGTATTCTGGTCACACTATTACATGCAATGCAGGCACGCGATAAAACGCTGGGGCTGGCAACACTGTGCATTGGTGGCGGCCAGGGAATTGCAATGGTGATTGAACGGTTGAATTAACGAACAAAAACGCCCGATAGCGAAAGTTATCGGGCGTTTTCTTGAACATCGGCAGCGAAGGTAACCCCATTAATCACCAGTCAAAACTTTTCACCAGCGTCAGCTCGCCAGCATTACGCATCGGTACAATAAATGTTTCCTGTTTCTCATTGACCGATCCTTCATCGGTGATCAGTGTCAGTTGGGCGGTAGTTAATTCCGTTTCACTGCGCCCGCCGTAGTAGTTGATATACACCTGATAACGGCCGTGAACTGGCGCTGGCATGGCGAAAATCTCGGGTCCGTACCCCGTCGTGACATCCATATCCAGTGCACCACTGTTTTTCAGCACGGTATTACCGTACCAGGCATGCTCTCCATCGGGCGTAACAACGTGAAGGTCGAGGTCGGTATTGTCCGTATCCCACGAGAGAACCAGCCGTAAACGCGCGCGAATCGCTCCAGCCCCCGGCGTAGAGTAAAACTGCATTTTTTGTCGGCTTTGCCCATCGGGGCTGATGACCTGCACGCTGTTACTGCCTTCCGTGAAAATATAAGGGCGTGCAAATGAACCATCGGATTCAATTCTCTGCGGCATACTGGCACCGTTGACCACCAGTCGCCCCTGCTGGACTTTGCCCGCCGCAGCATAATTTTTTATTTTGCCGCGGATTTGCGCAGAGATATTTTGATCATCAGCCATGTTGACGGATGACGCCGGGTAATTGATCGATTGTGAAAAACTGGCATCTTCGCCCTCTGCCGGATGCCAGCCAGAGAGCGGAGCATCAATCTCGACTTCCTGCACACCTTCACTGTGAGCGACAGGCGAAAGCGCCACCAGTAACAACGGAAGAAAAATCTTTCGCATAGCATTAGTCCATTAATAATTGTCGGGTCAGCGTTTCGATATAGTTCTCATCAAGCCCGGTGGGATAACCATCAAAGGCCAGGTGCAGATACTCATGGGTTAAATCCAGCCGATCCTGAAGCGTAAAGAAGTTACGAATAAACAGCCGTTTCTGCTGCCGATCGGTATAGGGGAAACCTGAGACTAAACGACAGACCGCAAACACGTCTGGTTCGTTGTACCCCGTCTCGCCTTGTATTATACGCCGCCACTGCGGCATTTTTTTCGCCAGCCAGGCTTTCGCTTTGGGTAATAACTGGCAGGTTGAGCGTGGCGCTCCCCAGCGGCTAAGGCTGTTGTCGGGATAAGCAAACGCCAGTATCTGGTCGTAACGCTCTCCCTGCCCTGCCTGGGCCGTGGCTTTACGCCAGGATAGCGTCCCTTCGGTAGCGCGACTGCCATGATAATGAACCGGATCGCCCGCATAGATGAGATCCTGCGTCCAGGCGGTCATCGTTCGCGCCCCCGTGGTAGCTGGCGAAGCAGAAACACGCTGCGTGGCGCTGCTGTCGGGAATGGTCAGGCAATCGCCTTCCCGATTGGCGTTTTGCTGTAAAAAAGTGCGAATCGCCACGGTCATGGCTTTCGCTGCCTCAGGGGGCGTACTTTTCGCCTCGCGATCCAGAACTCTGGCAACGTACTCTTCACGATCGAGATGCGACTGTAATTTCAGTTTGCCCTTCTCCGTCAGTAACGTCGTCTCACCACGGCTAACAAACGTAATGTGGTTACCATTGGCGAACGTCACACGATAGCGCCCATTGAGCACACCAGGTTTTACTGCCGTCGTGCTCTTTTCCTCAGTGACTTTCTTCAACGGATAGCGAGCAAACAGATCCACCAGTACACATTGCCCGCTGGCAACTTGCGTCGGCACAGGCAAAACCTGATTAAGTACCGTCGCATAACGGGTCAGTACTGTCTTGCTTGTGCCACCACCTGCAACCCACAACGGCGTGCCATCAGTTAACCATCCGGCAAAACCACCCTGGCGGATTTCCTGTTTATCATCGGCAAACCAGCTCCAGGTTTTCACCCGCACACGACTACCGAGCATAGACGCAACACCGATTTTCGCCTCGTCCAGCACAACATCCAGTAAGACTTCCTGAGCTTTGTTTTGCGCGGGTAACGTCGCTAATGAATCAAGCAGCGATGTAACGGTTACCGACGTTTCTGGTTTCAGCGTAGAAAGAGATGCTAACCACGCCGGAGCCTGACGCGGTTGCCAGTATTGCCCCCATACATCCGCGCTAATGTGCAACCGCTGCGGTGCAAAATAGAGTCCGCAGGAGCGTACCAGCGCGGTATCGCGCGTTATGCTCTCCCCCGCCTGGCAACAATAAACTTCTTCCGGGGAGTTGCCGCGACACTGGTATGGCTGCTCCGGTTGATGGGTATCCTCCAGCCAGGCGTAAACATACAGTTTCCACAAACTCCCTAACGGCGTGGTGAGCGTGTCAGGTAACGTCGAGACATTTGTCACGCCTGACGACGATAACTGATACAGTTGGTCATGCTGCGCGCCCCGCAGCGCCAGTTGTAACGGCGTCTCCTGTGCAAACGTCGGCAGGGTAACCAGCGTTAATAGCCAAACGACTCTGCGCCAGTTCACTTATTTCACCTGCATTCCGGTCCATTCGCTACCTGCCGCAACGCTTTGCTGCGCAGGTGCATAGGAACGCACATAGCGAGCAGGCGGCAGAACGAATTGCCCTTTTTGTGAGAAGCGCAGCAGATGGCGGAAAGTGACCGTTCCCGTCAGTTCTTTCACCGGCACCATATAGGCCAGTTCGCCCATTTCATTACGCGCTTTTTCCAGCGATTGCCCCTGCTGTTTCGCGGCGTTGGGTTTATTGACCGAAATGCCCCACGTTGTCCGTTCAACATCGGCTCCCGGCGGCAGTGGGACTTCCACCTGACCGTAGCGCAGAACTGCATCCTGCTCGCTGGTAAGCGTGATTTCATCGAGATACAGCGCATCGCTGTTAATCTCATTGCTGGTCACCGGCTGCAACGTAAAACTCATTTCTTCATCACCGGGGATAAGCCGATACAACTGGCGTTCAACGGTCACCGGAATATTACTTTGTTGAGCCGTTTTTGCCGGTTCACGCCAGCGGACCTGCACGTTTTGCGGCGGTAATTCGTCACCAAAAGAGAGAATTTCCGGCACGCCCTGACCAACCCAACGCCAGTATTCGCCCCCTCCGGTTAACTTATGTTTGGCCCATGCGCCCGCAGGCACAGGTAATACAACCGGGGGCATCGTCGCCATATATTTCGCCAGCCAGTTCATGGCCAGCGCGCGCTCAATAGTGGATTGCTCAGCGGTCAAACCACTTAAAATAGCGGCCGCCTGGGTGGTGTCGCCACCGCTATTGAGCAGCACAACCGTGTGCGCCAGCGGCTGATTGCTGTTTGCCGCTATATCCCACGCATATTGCTGAACCTGTGGCATCACAGTGGACTTCAACTGCGTTTTTTTCAGCAACGTCATGGTTAAGACGTTTGCCACCGCATCTGCCAGCGGAGATTCCGGTGTATCAAGGATCAAAATGTCATTGATATCGCTGGTGTCTTCCTCAGAGAAATCTTCTGTTTTAGTTCCGCGCCGGGCGATAGCTTCATCCAACCCTTTCAACAACGTTTTGCACGGCAGATTCATCTCCTGCGCCCACGCCAGCACCAGCGCCCGATGCAATAACGGCATGTTATCCGCCTGCTCCGCGTAGCTGTCGAGCATATGTTGCCAGTATTCCGGTTGTTGCGTCACGCCAAGGGCCTGGCTCGCTTGCCAGTCGGCGTACCATGCCCATGCCGTGAGGAATGCATCGCCATTGCCATCTTCACCCCACCAGGTAAAGCGCGCTCCTGGCCCCGCCAGTTGCATCAGCCGCAGACGGTTATCCTGAATCATCTGACGAATGTCGTTAGCGGCGGCACTTTGATGATCGGCAAGCGAACGCCAGGCAAGACTGAGCGGGATCAGACGGCTACCGGTGTTGATCACGCCACCCCAGGGTTCCTCTATTAACGCATCAAGATTGTTGCGGAAAATCTCCTGCGGCGTTTCGCTACTTTGCAACCGGATATTGCTCGCCTGCTCGGGCAACATCAGCGCATTATCGCCACCGCCGAGCATGACGTTTTTCTGCTGTTCAACGGGCCAGCTGTTATCAACAAAAGACAGTTTTGTGCTAATGCTGTCCTGCACTTGCCCATTTTGTTGCAGTTCTGCGCTTAACAAGCCAGATTGCTGAATGTTCTGCGCCAGCGAAATATAGTTCGCCCCCTTATGCAGTGTCAGCGTCTGGTGCATCTCGTCGCCCGCAAATTTACTCACCAGCTCTACCGGTTCGTTATCCTGCTGACTGAAGATAAACAGCCCTGCCGCTGGTTTGTCGCCAAGGCGATAGACCGTTGGCATGCTCCACTTCATGTAGAGATTTTTTTCCGAGCGCAGATAAGCACGTCCTGCCCGACCAGTCCGTCGCCGTTCATCCCTCGAGCGGTAATGCGCCAGCGCGTTAACGAATCCGGCATCAGGAATGTAAAGTACGCTTTGCCTTGTTTATCCGTGGTTAGCGACGGTATCCATGCCGCGGTATCCACCTCTTCACGCCGTGGACGTTCAAGCATTTTTACTCGCCGCTCGCTGCGGTTAGTCGCGCCAGGCGCAACCGGCTCGCTGGAGAGCGCCTGGTCGTAGCTGATAAATGACAGACTGGAACTGGTGCGTACATTGTTACGTCCCAGCGGATAGAAAAATTTGCCGATACTCGGCGCGATTTCCGGTTGCAGCGCGTAGATCATTTCATCGACCACGCCAACCGTTAGCTGTGCAGAAACAGGTTTACCTTTCAGCGACGAGGTTAATTCGACATTGACCAGTTCACCTGGCTGGTAATGGGTTTTGTCCGTTTTCACCCGGATATCCAGCTGAGGAACGGCAACTTTGATCCCAGCGTTCTGAAAACTGTACTGACCGTTACGGGTATACAGCACCGAAAAAGTGATGTTGGGCGCAAAGGTATTGCTCACCGGAACGCGGGCTTCATACTGGGTATCGTTTAAGCGTTGTAGCGCCAGCCAGTTTGCCGGATGCGATAGCAGCGACTGCTGTTCCACGCGATCGCGTTCCAGCGTCAATAACGCTTCATCAATTGGCTCCGGGAAGGTAATCAGCATCTTCGCGGTTTCGCCTGGCTGGTACAGCGTTTTATCCGCCACGATATCTACCGTACCAGTATGCGCCGTGCTGCCCTTACCGCTGACGGCATGGCTTAACCCGGCGAGAATTAAGCCGTCTTTATCGCGTAATGTCAGATTGTAGTTGCCAGGTTTTTCGAAATTAACGGTGAAGGATTTACCGCCAGACGGTAGATCTCCGCTGTGGCTTGTTCGGTCTTCCAGACGTAACCACTCATACTTGACAGGAACCTGCTTTGAAGATTCCAGCGCGGTATAACGGAAAACAACCGACTCGCCGCTATTACTGTATTGTGCGGCGGTGCTTAGAGAGTAATGCGCCAGACCGCGTTCAATGAGGATCTCTTTGGTTGTGGTAACACGATATGCCGCGCCGTCGCTGGCGGAGACGGTCAGTAAATAGCGGCTCGGTTTATCTGCTGCGGGAAGATTTAACGCCACATGACCGCTGGCGTCTGAAACTGTTTCACTGCCTTCAAGAGACACAGGGAAGCGCCCGGCATAACGCAAATCGTTACCGACCATCGAAAGTTGTTGGGCGCGCAAACTTAACTGCACGCGGGCATTTTTTACCGGCTCGCCATCCGGGTAGAGCAGTTGCAGTTTGCCGCTGACCGCTTCGCCAGTTTTGAAATCTTTTTTGTCGAGAGCTAAACCAATTTCGAAATGTGGTTTGATGTAGTTTGCCACGCGAAAACTGCTGCTATAGACCTGCTTGCGGTAAGCCAGGCGTAACTCATAACCTCCGGCAACGGCATTTTCTGGCAGGCGGAAACTCCCCTGCCCGCCATTACGCGCATCAAGCGTGACATCGACGGTTTGCAACAGGCTGCCGTTGGCGTCCAGCACTGAAAGCTTCGCCGGTGCGCTGACGATAGGGGATGAATGCAACGGATCGTGAAACTCGCGGCCCATCACTTTAACATCGACACGATCGCCTGCGCGATACAGCGGGCGATCGGTAAAGATAAACAAGCGGGTATTGTAGATTTCGCTTTCGTAGAAGAAGTTCTCGGAGACAAAAACGCCGCCTTCAGCATCTTTACCCAGAATATATGAACGTTCAGGCGATATATGTTGTAACTGCAAGGTGCCGCTGTCATTGGTGACGCCTCGGGTCATCACGCCAAGACCGTCAGTCCACAGGATTTCTGATCCAGGCTTCGCTTCCCCCTGCTTTTTGCCAGCGGTCCACACCAGAAGCTCGTTACCCGACACTTTACTCAACGCCACGGTATTGGAGACAAACACCACCGTTGTTGCCCGATAACCACCCACCATCGCTTCGACGAGATACAGCCCCGGCTCTTGTTTGCCGAGAGGAATATAGATGTTGCCCGGCTGCGGCGAGATGAAGTTACTGGATGCGCCTTCCAGTTTTACCCCTTGCTGCGGCTCAACCGGTTTTGCCTGCCATAGTGGATAACGGAACTGTTCCACCAGTGGATATTTCTTCAGCGGTGAAAACTGGCTGTTTTGTACATAACGGGAAGGTTTGATGATGGCATTGCCGAGCTGCAATTCCGGTAATGCCTGGGTCACATTCTGCCGTGACTGATAAGAGAAAGAACGCTGCATGACACGGCGAGATTTGCCGTACCAGTTATCCCACAGCCAGGTTAGCGTATTGTTCAGACCGTCGCCCAGATACTGCGGTTGTACTACAATGCGGTGCAGGTTTTTCTGCTGACGCAGAAATGCCATCGGATCAGGAATACGATACAGACGAACATCCACGCCGCCGTACTCTTCCATCTGATAACGTTGATAATCGGGCCCCGGCGCTTCCAGCCGCACTTTCGCCTCTTCGCTGCTGCTAAAACTGCTATCAGCGAGCAAAAAGAACGTTCCCCCGGCTGGTGGCGCATAGTTGCTGGAAGGAAGCGAATCGTCAGCATTAACAAGCCCCGCCCCCACAAGAGACAGGCACAGGCAGGCCGCTATTGCGCCAGAAAATTTAAACGATAAATGCCAATGAAATTGGGATTGGAATCGTTGGGTATCCATCGGGTGTCCTTCCATGTCATAAGTTGTTGCAGACTGACTGCGCGCATTCCGTTGTCAGTTTTCGTGGCGCTTCCGGTGTGGTAGATGACGTAACGCCCCATCCAGACCATTAAGTGCTGGGCATCGCCCTGATCGAAAAAAATCATATCGCCAGGCAGTGCCTGGTTTATATCCTGGCCAATAAACTGGCTGTTGTACTGAATCAAATTAATCGCGGTCACGTAGGGGCCGGTTTTCCCGTTCCCCTGGTTCCAGTTTTGTGCCAGTTGTCGTTGCTCAGGTGTTAGCGTCATTTCTGGCGGTAGATACTGGTTTGACAGACCGTTACTTTTAAGCCATTTGCTATCGTGAACTTTCAGCGACTCGTTCGCTGCAAAGCGCACCAGGCCTGCGCAATCCTGTTGATACCAACGTGGACTTGGCCCCTGGCGTAGCTGTTCCTGCGCAATGCGCACAAACCAGGCACGAAATAGTCCCGATTGTTCGACATTCAGCATTTCGCTATGAGCAACAAAACAACACAGCCAGCAAATCAGTGCCAGCAGTCCACGCCTCATAATGGCTGCCAGTTGATTGGCAACCATTGCCAGGCGGCGCCCGGTTTCATCTGGTCCAGCTTCATGACATAACGAGGCTGTTGCGATAAAGCGTCCAGTTTCGGCATTAATAAAGTTTGTGCGGCGTTATAAAAAACCGGTTCGAGATTCTTCGGCAGACTGGTCAGCGTTTCGTTACGCAGCAGTTTCGCCATTCCTTGTGGATTGATATATACCGGAACGACGCCATCAGTGGGTATCACATCCACCATTGCCGGGCGGGTTTTAGTCAGTGTTTGCAGCGCATTATTAACCAGCGTGTCATCGAGGGAGAAAAGCAGCGTTTTGTTTTGCATCGCCAGCGACACGCGGAAAAAATAATCCGACATTAATTGATCTGGTTGCGCCGCCTGCGCTTTCGGATACTGACCGTATCGGGAACTCACTTCGCGACGCCAGATTTGCGCTTCGCCCTGCTGAGTTTGAGTTACCGGTAATACGCCTTCTGGCGCTTTGCTTTCACGAGCACCAATATTTTGGGTAAACAGTTTCCCTGGCAATGGCGCCTGTTCGTCAGTGCCATCAAACTGACCAACAAACAGCGGGGTTTGCAGTTTTGAATCCTCATACCAGCACAGCCCGGCGGCACCATCTAATGCCCCATTCAACTTGTCGTTTTCCTGAGCGATTTGTGAGAGCATCTCTTCAGCAATACCGTGCGAGTAAGGCACCGCCACGCAGAAGCTGGCTCCGGCAGGCATACTGCTCCATACCGGCGTAAAATCGAAACTGGCATCCACGCTAGCGGATTCATCATTTAACGCCAGAAAGCTATGCCAGCCGTCGTTGCTCATTTCGAAGCGTACGCCAGCAAAAGAAGGCATTAATCGCTGGTAGCCAAAACCCAGCAAATTTGCACTGACCACGATGCGCTGGCGTACTGGCGTTTTTTCGGCAGCACGCTCTTCCAGGCCAAAGCTGGCTTGCCAGCGTTTTTTACCGCTCAACAAATCACTTGCGATCGCCGTGGCTTCGGTATCCTGCTGGTCATCTTTAAACAGCATATCCGTGCTGGAAAACACCAGCATCTTGTCCTGATATGTCGCGAACATCAGGGCGTTATTGCCGTTATAGCGCAACTGATAAACAGGGATGGTTTCACTATTTAGCTTAATACTACTGATTTCCGTCTTGCTTAACTGGCTGTCGCTGGTAGCAGCAAACAGCAATGGCTCCAGCAACTTGCTCAAGCCACTACGCTGGATAAGCACCATATAATGTGAAAGATGGCCTTGTTTATCGTGCCACAGTGCCGCCTGCGCGGGCTGGTCTAAGAGCGACGAAAAGAGCTTATCTTTCAGCGTGAGATCGTGTTCATAGACAATGCGGCGAATACTGCCTTCAATGCCCAGACGATCGGCATGATTCTGATAATAGAAAACGAAATCTTCACTCAGGACATCGTGGAGAAAAGGAATAGTAAGGAGATCTTTGGGAAGCTGGCTTAGAGAGTCGCTATCGAGAAAGAGGTCAGGCTCATTGAGATCGATTTGCAAATTATTGTGCACTACCAGCGGCGACAACGTTTTTTCTGGACCGCTGCCAGTGTATTGCAATGCCCAGACGCCCGCGGAAAGGAGCGCAACAACACCGACACCTACAAGGCCATAAAACTGCCAGCCTTTCGCCTTTTTTTCACCGCTCATTGCCACATTCCTTGTGTATAACCGTCATTTTTGACGAACGAACCCGCCCTTTAGCGCGCCCTAATACGACAAAAGCCCAGACTTTGCAGCCTGGACTTTTCATTTCGAAGAAGGGATGTTTACTCCCTTCGGTCATGAAGCGATGAAATTATTCTTCTTCCGGTTCGTCGTCAACGTCCACTTCCGGAGCGATTTCATCGTCCCCTTCCGCGGCACTGCCGTCGATGGTATCCAGATCTTCTTCGTCAACCGGTTCAGCAACACGCTGCAGACCCACTACGTTTTCATCTTCCGCAGTACGGATGAGGATCACGCCTTGGGTGTTACGGCCAACGATGCTGATTTCCGAAACGCGAGTACGTACCAGCGTACCGGCATCGGTGATCATCATGATCTGGTCGCAATCATCTACCTGCACCGCGCCAACCACTAAACCGTTACGTTCGGTAACCTTGATGGAGATAACCCCTTTCGTCGCACGCGACTTGGTTGGGTATTCCGCCACTGCGGTACGTTTACCATAACCGTTCTGCGTTGCGGTGAGGATTGCGCCATCGCCACGCGGCACGATCAGAGAGACGACTTTATCGCCTTCGCCTAAGCGAATACCGCGAACACCGGTGGTGTTGCAGCCCATCGCACGGACAGAAGACTCTTTAAAGCGCACCACTTTACCTTCGGCGGAGAACAGCATTACTTCATCTTCGCCACTGGTCAGGTCAACGCCGATCAGCTCATCGCCTTCAACCAGTTTGATCGCCACTTTACCGGCGGTACGCAGACGGTTGAACTCGGTGAGGACGGTTTTCTTCACAGTACCGTTAGCGGTCGCCATGAAGACTTTCACGCCTTCTTCAAACTCGGTCACCGGCAGGATCGCGGTGATACGTTCATCCTGCTCCAGCGGCAGCAGGTTGACGATCGGACGACCGCGCGCGCCACGAGAGGCTTCCGGCAACTGATAAACTTTCATCGAATAGACACGACCACGGCTGGAGAAGCACAGGATATGATCGTGAGTGTTCGCCACCAGCAGTCGGTCGATAAAGTCTTCTTCTTTAATACGTGCGGCAGATTTACCTTTCCCGCCACGACGCTGCGCTTCGTATTCAGAAAGCGGCTGATACTTCACGTAGCCCTGGTGAGAGAGCGTGACGACGACATCTTCCTGGGTGATCAGATCTTCCAGGTTGATGTCTGCGCTGTTGGCGGTGATTTCAGTACGACGTTTGTCACCGAACTGTTCACGAACCAGCTCCAGCTCTTCGCGGATCACTTCCATCAGACGATCGGCGCTGCCAAGAATACGCAGCAGTTCCGCGATCTGATCCAGCAGTTCTTTGTATTCGTCGAGCAGTTTTTCGTGCTCAAGGCCAGTCAGTTTCTGCAAACGCAGATCCAGAATCGCCTGGGCTTGCTGTTCGGTCAGATAGTACAGACCATCGCGCACGCCGAACTCTGGCTCCAGCCATTCCGGACGCGCAGCATCGTCGCCAGCACGTTCCAGCATCGCGGCAACGTTGCCCAGCTGCCACGGATTAGCAACCAGCGCGGTTTTCGCTTCTGCAGGCGTCGGCGCATGACGGATCAGTTCGATGATCGGGTCGATGTTCGCCAGCGCCACGGCTAATGCTTCAAGAATATGAGCACGATCGCGAGCTTTACGCAGTTCGAAAATAGTACGACGGGTCACCACTTCACGGCGGTGACGAACAAACGCCGCGATAATGTCTTTCAGGTTCATGATCTTCGGCTGACCATGGTGCAATGCCACCATGTTGATACCGAAAGAAACCTGCAACTGGGTCTGGGAGTAGAGGTTGTTGAGCACCACTTCACCGACCGCATCGCGTTTCACTTCAATCACGATGCGCATGCCGTCTTTGTCAGACTCGTCACGCAGCGCGCTGATGCCTTCCACGCGTTTTTCTTTTACCAGTTCCGCAATCTTCTCGATCAGGCGCGCTTTGTTCACCTGATACGGAATTTCGTGGACGATAATGGTTTCACGCCCGGTTTTGGCGTCGACTTCCACTTCTGCACGGGCGCGGATGTACACCTTGCCACGACCGGTACGGTAAGCTTCTTCAATACCGCGACGACCGTTAATGATTGCCGCCGTCGGGAAGTCCGGACCCGGGATGTGTTCCATCAGCCCTTCAATGCTGATGTCTTCATCATCGATATACGCCAGACAACCATTGATGACTTCCGTCAGGTTGTGCGGCGGGATGTTGGTTGCCATACCTACGGCGATACCGGAGGAACCGTTCACCAGCAGGTTAGGAATTTTGGTCGGCATGACGTCAGGAATTTTTTCCGTGCCGTCATAGTTATCAACGAAATCGACCGTCTCTTTTTCGAGATCGGCCATCAGTTCATGGGCAATTTTCGCCAGACGGATTTCCGTATAACGCATTGCCGCCGCAGAGTCGCCGTCGATAGAACCGAAGTTACCCTGACCGTCTACCAGCATATAACGCAGCGAGAATGGCTGCGCCATGCGGACGATCGTGTCATAGACCGCCGAGTCACCATGGGGATGGTATTTACCGATTACGTCACCAACGACACGGGCAGATTTTTTATAGGCTTTGTTCCAGTCATTGCCTAGTACGTTCATGGCGTAAAGTACGCGACGGTGTACCGGCTTCAGGCCATCTCGGACATCTGGCAGCGCACGGCCAACAATGACCGACATCGCATAATCCAGATAGGAGCTCTTCAGCTCTTCCTCAATGTTGACCGGTGTAATTTCTCTCGCAAGGTCGCTCATCTAACCGCTATCCCTCTACTGTATCCCGGATTCAAAGGTCGCAAATTATAACACAGCCGCGCAGATTGAGGTAAACCAATACGCTTTATTCACATCCAATGCCTGATATACTCGATTGTCTTGCCAATTACGGAGTAGAAGTGCCAATGAATGCCGAAAAATCGCCGGTAAACCATAACGTAGACCACGAAGAGATCGCTAAATTTGAAGCCGTCGCCTCCCGCTGGTGGGATCTGGAAGGCGAGTTCAAACCACTGCACCGCATTAACCCGCTGCGTCTGGGCTATATTGCCGAGCGTGCTGGCGGTTTATTTGGCAAAAAGGTGCTCGATGTCGGTTGTGGCGGCGGCATTCTGGCCGAGAGTATGGCGCGCGAAGGCGCGACGGTGACCGGTCTGGATATGGGCTTTGAGCCATTGCAGGTGGCAAAGCTGCACGCGCTGGAAAGCGGTATTCAGGTAGAGTACGTACAGGAAACCGTGGAAGAACACGCGGCAAAACATGCCGGGCAGTATGATGTGGTGACCTGCATGGAGATGCTGGAACACGTTCCCGATCCGCAGTCAGTGGTCAGAGCCTGTGCACAACTGGTAAAACCGGGTGGCGATGTCTTTTTCTCCACGCTTAATCGTAATGGCAAGTCGTGGCTAATGGCGGTGGTCGGCGCTGAATATATTTTGCGCATGGTGCCTAAAGGCACGCACGACGTGAAGAAGTTTATTAAACCGGCAGAATTGCTGGGCTGGGTGGATCAAACCAGTCTAAAAGAGCGCCATATGATCGGGCTGCATTATAACCCGATCACTAATACTTTTAAGCTCGGCCCCGGCGTTGATGTGAACTATATGCTGCACACGCAGAATAAGTAAGGTTGTAGTTGGATTCATCCGGCAACCGTGCCAATGCCTGATGCGACGCTTGGCGCGTCTTATCAGGCCTACAAATGCTCCCCGCCGACCGGATAAGGCGTTTACGCCGCATCCGGCAACCGCGCCAATGCCTGATGCGACGCTTGCCGCGTCTTATCAGGCCTACAAATACTCCCGTAGGCCGGATAAGGCGTTTACGCCGCATCCGGCAACGATGCCGGGCGGACAGCGATTACCATTTCACCGTCATCGACAAAAACCCGGCCGTCTGGGCAAAATCATCGCTTCCTTTCTGCCACGCCACGCTGCCACGCAGCGAAACTCGCTGACTGATATTGCCCGTTACTCCCACTTTTATTTCACCACGCTGCTTCGCCGCATCGTCGCTGATTTGGCTACCATCTTCTTCAATTTCCGTCGAATGGGGATCGTGATAATAATTCAGATCTAATGTTGGTGTGACATGAACAGCGGTACGCCATTCGCTGTGTAATCCCAGCCGCGTCTGAATATCATCGCCCTGCGATTGTGACACCCGCGCATGGTTAGCGGCGGTAAAATCATCCTGCTGCACGCCCTGATAAATCACCTGCGCCTGCGGTTCAATTAACACACCACGCCCCGGTAACCACTGATAGCCGGCTTCCAGCGAAGCAACGATCCCCGACGAATGGTAATGATCCGCACCATCACCTTGTTCAGAAACATCATTGCTAAACCAGGCATATTGCAGCCAGCTATCCAGCCATGCCCCTTGTTTTTGGCTACCGTGCTGAAACCAGCTTGAGGTCAGCCCAACAGCATAACCGTGGTTCTGGTTATCGGCGCGAGTTCCGGTCATGTTTGAGCGACTGTTCCCCTGATTATCACTGTAGCCACCTACGGCCCCTAGCATCCACTGGCCATCATCGCCCCAGTCTCCGCTTAAGAGGTTGCCGCTAAGCTGTACCGTAGAAATGTCTTCATGCTGGGCCAACTGCCCTGCTGCTGTGTAATGATAATCTCCGCCAATAACGCGTAAATTCAGCGTCTGACCATCGCCACCAGCGTGATCGTGTCGCTCCATCATAAACGCCTGATTTGCCGCCCGAAGGTTATTAAAATATCCCCCAACTTTGGCATTCAGCACAGGCTGATAAGCGGGTGTTGGGTCGGGCTCCGGCGTGGGATCGGGAGTCGGATCCGGATCGGGCGGTGGCGTCGGAGTGACTTTTTGCGAGCGCAGATACCAGTCATTATCATCTTCCACCAACGTATAGTCGTAAGCGCCCATATTGACGTAGCCGCTGCCCGCCAGACTAAACTGCGCATTGTTTTGAAATTGCGTGGGATCGGCTGTGAAATCAATCACTTTAATGCCTGTAGATGTCGGCTCACCAATCCCGGTAATGGGGTTAACCACCACGGTCGTGTTGCCAGCAGTATTACCGTTCAACACCAGTTGGTCGCTTGCTGAGTCATCGCCGTTTAATTCGCTATCGAGCAGTAGCGTACCGCCGCCGGTATAATCACCGTTTACCGTCAGCGTATCGCCAGCGACGCCATTTTGCAGGCTAACCGCACCGGACGTATTGGTCAGATCACCATTAACCGTCACGTCTGAAAGATAAGTCAGACTGTCGGTTTCTAGGTTGGTATTAAGCTCACCTGTCAACATCACACCATCGGTGGCATTCACCAACGTACCGTCGCCGTTAAACAGCGAGGCATCCAGTGCGGCGGAAGTATCCTGCCCGGTCAGGCGCAAAACCGTACCATCGCTGATGTCGATAGTGCCGCTGGAAGTAGCATCAATAGACTGAATATCCTGATCCGCACCAGTCTCGAACGTCGCCCCATCACCGACCCACAGCGATGATGCATAAGGAAAGATATCCACAGCATCGCCTTTCAACGTGCCTTCTTCCACTCGCACCGCCGACTGCGCCGTGCCACTGGCAGTCAGTTCCAACGTTCCTGCACCGGTTTTCGTCAGTGTGGTTCCCACGTCCTGCTGCCGCCCGCTGCTGTCAGCCATCAGTGCGCCCCACTGCGTGTCTACACCCGCATCCACCATCACTTCACCATCGGCGCGCATTTCGATATCACGTCCGTGGCCTGCCGCATCTGAACGCGTGTCAACGTTGGAGTTAATCTCCATCGTGCTATCTTGTTGATTATCAGTAAAGATAACCTGGCGGTTATAGTGGGTATCACCAAGCTGAGAGTTGTCGCTCACCACCAGCGTACCGGAAGCGATTTGTGTTGTGCCGAGGTATTGATTGTCATTTGCCAGGCTGACCTGCCCGTCACCTGCATCCACCACCACATAAACACCATTATTCCCGTCATCGCCAATATGCAGATCGTCGCCACCGTAAAGATCGACAACATCCTGCTGACCAATCACCGTACCGTCGCTGCCACTGATTTCCAGACCATCGTTCTCTGACGTACCGCTCTGCCAGGTAGTAAAATCGGAGAGATCCAATACGCCGCCATTTAACACGATGGACTGCGGATCGTCTTGCATCTCCGCAAGATCCGTGGCGTTACCCGAAAGCGAGAGGATTGCGCCATCTTCCACCACAATATCGCCGGTCAGCGCCATCGACTGCGCACCCGCCAGTACATAACTCCCGTTTTCAGCAATAGTCAGTTGCCCTTCCCCCTGAATAGTTCCGGCAAAACCGCCCTGGTTGACGGTAACATTGCCGCCAGCGTCAATATTTAAAGTGCCATTCTGAAAACCCGTTAACGAATGTACAAATGTTTGCTGAGTCGAACCGACGTTAAGCTCTGCCTGATTATCTGTTTGTCCGATACGACCAACGCTCAAGCCATAGCAATTTTGTGGATTACTTTGGCACTGACTGTCACCCACATTCATCAGCGAATTATTCCGCCCTAGCGTGACTTCACCGTTTTTAATTCTCATCTCGCCGGTAAAATCATTGTTATCAGCGTTAAGCACCAGTTCGCCCGCTCCAGCTTTGGTAATAACGCCCGTCCCCGCAATGGAGTCGATAGCCCCATCATTTTTTGTACTGCCAATGATCAAGGTTTTATCAGCCGCAACATCAAAACGGATTTCACTTGACCCTGTATACAGAAAGCCTCCAGCTGCTGCCGAAGCGTCTTCACCATAAGCGGATGCGCTGTTATTCACATCTACTAATACGCCCCCGTTCTGGCTGTAGCTGTCATCAACAGCGATATCAATAAGATAAGGAGAAGTCGTGCTACTGGTATAAATTGCGCCACCATAACCTTCAGCAGTGTTATTTATGAACGAAGTATTGTTAATAATGGTAAATCCTGATGGGTGTGTTTTATCGCTATTATTATCAGTAATATCGATGGCTCCACCATCACCATCACTGTAACTTGTTGATGTATATGCCTGATTATTATCAAAAACAGTGTTATTTAAGTAGACATTATTATTAATCGAATAAATTGCGCCACCTTTACCATCATTAGCAACATTATCCGTAAATACAGCATTGGTAATGCTAAGATCAATATCACCAGCGTCATTTGTTCCCGCAGAGTAGATCGCCCCTCCATACCCTCCAGCGATGTTATTGTCAAAAATAACCTGAGTAAGGTTCAGCGTTGAGTTTTCTTTTGCAAAGATAGCTCCGCCATTATTATATTCACCGCTCACGGCATTATTTTCAAACAGAGTCATCCCCGTTCCGCCTTGTGCTGATAATGTGAAATCAGCACCTTGTTGTAAAAATACCGCGCCTCCACTGGCATCATTTGCCATAGAGGAAAAAACAAGCCATTGCCCGTCAGCAACATTCCAGGTCTGTGTACTACCTGAAAGACTTTGATAGCTGGCCCGACAACTGGCAGTCACGTTAACACCCTGACATGAAGCCAGAACCTGCGACGTTGCATTTGCACGCGTAAACACGCAAGCAACGACGGCTGGAATAATTAGTAGATATCCTTTCCTGATAAAAACAATCCGTTTTTTATTCATAATCTGACAGCCTGTGAGAAATAACACGCCATCATTAAAAGACATATTGTGATTGTAGATAATGATTAATTGTAAATAAGAAACATTTAAAACATATATACTAAAATAATATCTTCTAAAAGAAATAAATTATTCCTTTTGATACTGACCAAATTATGAAATAACAATAATTAAAACACATTAAACTGATTAATTCGTTTCTTGTTTACCTGGAATAATCAACATAACAAACTTTTATTTCACATCTGTTGATTAAAAAATACCTGTTCCGTGAACCGCAGCCATTTACATTCGCTCACATCATAAACATAACATTAAGTGCCGACGTTATATGAATTTGTGATGGCATCAATTTTCACCACGCCTGACAAAAGCGCAACAAATAACCTGGATCAATAATTATCTTAAATTGAGCGTTCAAGAAATCACCGAACGGTTATTTTTAACAAATTTTTCTCTTCCCATTGACTTTCCCGGACACCTTGTCTGACCTAAGGTACGCGGAAGTCGCTTTTTCCTTCCTGAGTTATCCACAAAGTTATGCACTTGCAAGAGGGCCGTTTTCACACTATCTTGCAGTGAATCCCAAACATACCCCCTATATATAGTGTTCGTTGCAGCTTTCCTTACTACAGGTAGTTGCCGTGAAACTATTGCGGAAAGAATTCCAAAAACAGGTACGACATACATGAATCAGAATCTGCTGGTGACAAAGCGCGACGGTAGCACAGAGCGCATCAATCTCGACAAAATCCATCGCGTTCTGGACTGGGCGGCAGAAGGACTGCATAACGTTTCGATTTCCCAGGTCGAGCTGCGCTCCCATATTCAGTTTTATGACGGAATCAAGACCTCCGACATCCACGAAACTATTATCAAGGCTGCCGCTGACCTGATCTCCCGTGATGCACCGGACTATCAGTATCTCGCCGCGCGCCTGGCAATTTTCCACCTGCGTAAAAAAGCCTACGGCCAGTTTGAGCCGCCTGCGCTGTACGACCACGTGGTGAAAATGGTCGAAATGGGCAAATACGATAATCATCTGCTGGAAGACTACACGGAAGAAGAGTTCAAGCAGATGGACACGTTTATCGTTCACGACCGTGATATGACCTTCTCTTATGCTGCCGTTAAGCAACTGGAAGGCAAATATCTGGTACAGAACCGCGTGACCGGCGAAATCTACGAGAGCGCACAGTTCCTCTATATTCTGGTTGCTGCGTGCCTGTTCTCGAACTACCCGCGCGAAACGCGTCTGCAATACGTGAAGCGTTTTTACGACGCGGTTTCCACATTTAAAATTTCGCTGCCGACGCCAATCATGTCCGGCGTGCGTACCCCAACTCGCCAGTTCAGCTCCTGCGTGCTGATCGAGTGCGGCGACAGCCTGGATTCCATTAACGCGACCTCCAGCGCGATTGTGAAATACGTTTCCCAGCGTGCGGGGATCGGCATCAACGCCGGGCGTATTCGTGCACTGGGTAGCCCGATTCGTGGCGGTGAAGCGTTCCATACCGGATGCATTCCGTTCTACAAACATTTCCAGACAGCGGTGAAATCCTGCTCCCAGGGCGGCGTGCGCGGCGGTGCGGCAACGCTGTTCTACCCAATCTGGCATCTGGAAGTGGAAAGCCTGCTGGTGTTGAAAAACAACCGTGGGGTTGAAGGCAACCGCGTGCGTCATATGGACTACGGGGTACAAATCAACAAACTGATGTATACCCGTCTGCTGAAAGGTGAAGATATCACCCTGTTCAGCCCGTCCGACGTACCGGGGCTGTATGACGCATTCTTCGCCGATCAGGAAGAGTTTGAGCGCTTGTACACCAAATATGAGAAAGACGACAGCATCCGCAAGCAGCGTGTGAAAGCCGTTGAGCTGTTCTCACTGATGATGCAGGAACGTGCGTCTACTGGTCGTATCTATATTCAGAACGTTGACCACTGCAATACCCATAGCCCGTTTGATCCGGCCATCGCGCCAGTGCGCCAGTCTAACCTGTGCCTGGAAATCGCTCTGCCGACCAAACCGCTGAATGACGTTAACGACGAAAACGGTGAAATCGCGCTGTGTACGCTTTCTGCTTTCAACCTGGGTGCAATTAACAGCCTGGATGAACTGGAAGAGCTGGCCGTTCTGGCGGTACGCGCACTCGACGCGCTGCTGGATTATCAGGATTACCCGATCCCGGCAGCCAAACGTGGAGCGATGGGTCGTCGTACACTGGGTATTGGTGTGATCAACTTCGCTTACTATCTGGCGAAGCACGGTAAACGCTACTCCGACGGCAGCGCCAACAACCTGACGCATAAAACCTTCGAAGCCATTCAGTATTACCTGCTGAAAGCGTCTAATGAGCTGGCGAAAGAGCAAGGCGCGTGCCCGTGGTTTAACGAAACCACCTATGCGAAGGGGATCCTGCCGATCGATACCTATAAGAAAGATCTGGATGCCATCGCTAATGAGCCGTTGCATTACGACTGGGAAGCATTGCGTGAGTCGATCAAAACTTACGGCCTGCGTAACTCTACACTGTCAGCGCTGATGCCTTCCGAGACCTCTTCGCAGATCTCTAATGCTACTAACGGCATTGAACCGCCGCGCGGTTATGTCAGCATTAAAGCGTCGAAAGACGGTATTCTGCGCCAGGTCGTTCCAGACTACGAACACCTGCACGATGCCTATGAACTGCTGTGGGAAATGCCGGGTAACGATGGTTATCTGCAACTGGTTGGTATCATGCAGAAATTTATCGATCAGTCGATCTCTGCGAATACTAACTACGATCCGTCACGCTTCCCGTCAGGAAAAGTGCCGATGCAGCAGTTGCTGAAAGACCTGCTCACCGCCTACAAATTCGGGGTCAAAACGCTGTATTATCAGAACACCCGTGACGGCGCAGAAGATGCGCAGGACGATCTGGTGCCGTCAATCCAGGACGATGGCTGCGAAAGCGGCGCATGTAAGATCTGATATTGAGATGCCGGATACGGCGTAAAATGTCTTATCCGGCCTACGTCTCGAATTTTGTAGGCCTGATAAAACGCGCCAGCGTCGCATCAGGCTCTGGATGCCGGATGCGGCGTAAAATGCCTTATCCGGCATTAAACTCCCAACAGGACATATTCATGGCATATACCACATTTTCACAGACGAAGAATGATCAGCTCAAAGAACCGATGTTCTTTGGTCAGCCGGTCAACGTGGCCCGCTACGATCAGCAAAAATATGAAATCTTCGAAAAGCTGATCGAAAAGCAGCTCTCTTTCTTCTGGCGTCCGGAAGAAGTTGACGTCTCTCGCGACCGTATCGATTATCAGGCACTGCCTGAACACGAAAAGCACATTTTTATCAGCAACCTGAAGTACCAGACACTGCTGGATTCCATTCAGGGTCGTAGTCCGAACGTGGCTCTGCTGCCGCTGATCTCGATCCCGGAACTGGAAACCTGGGTAGAAACGTGGGCATTTTCAGAAACGATTCACTCTCGTTCTTATACCCATATCATTCGTAATATCGTTAACGATCCGTCTGTTGTATTCGACGATATCGTCACCAACGAACAGATCCAGAAACGCGCGGAAGGCATTTCCCGCTATTACGATGAACTGATCGAGATGACCAGTTACTGGCATTTGCTGGGCGAAGGCACCCACACCGTCAACGGTAAAACCGTGACCGTTAGCCTGCGCGAGCTGAAGAAAAAACTTTATCTCTGCCTGATGAGCGTTAACGCGCTGGAAGCCATTCGTTTCTACGTCAGCTTTGCTTGTTCCTTTGCCTTTGCAGAACGCGAACTGATGGAAGGTAACGCCAAGATTATTCGCCTGATTGCCCGTGACGAAGCCCTGCACCTGACTGGCACTCAACATATGCTGAATCTACTGCGCAGCGGCGCGGATGATCCGGAAATGGCGGAAATAGCCGAAGAGTGTAAGCAAGAGTGCTATGAGCTGTTTGTTCAGGCGGCACAGCAGGAGAAAGACTGGGCGGATTATCTGTTCCGTGACGGTTCGATGATCGGTCTGAATAAAGACATTCTCTGCCAGTACGTGGAGTTCATCACCAACATCCGCATGCAAGCTGTCGGTTTGGATCTGCCGTTCCAGACACGTTCCAACCCGATCCCGTGGATCAATACCTGGCTGGTGTCGGATAACGTGCAAGTTGCCCCACAGGAAGTTGAGGTGAGTTCTTATCTGGTCGGTCAAATTGACTCGGAAGTGGACACCGACGATTTGAGTAACTTCCAGCTCTGATGACCCGCGTTACCTTGCGCATCACTGGCACACAACTGCTGTGCCAGGATGAACACCCTTCCCTTCTGGCGGCGCTGGAATCCCATAATGTGGCGGTTGAGTACCAGTGTCGCGAAGGCTACTGCGGCTCCTGTCGCACTCGCCTGGTTGCAGGTCAGGTTGACTGGATTGCCGAACCGTTAGCCTTTATTCAGCCAGGGGAGATTTTGCCCTGTTGTTGCCGGGCAAAAGGCGATATTGAAATAGAGTTGTGATCGGGTACTAGTGCCAGATGCGACGCTTATGTGTCTTATCTGGCCTACAACGATTACATGGCGTAGTAATACGCTTTCACCTGCTCCCAGTCGTCGGGAGGAATGGGAGATAAATACTTCTCCAGTTGGGCGAAATCATGCTGAGCTGCTTTTTGACGACGCAATCGGCGGCGACTTTTTTCCAGATCAAGAAACCCCGCTTCCGCCACACCCTCCGTTTTCACATAAATATGGCGAACGTAGCAACAGCCATGCTGACGCTTGACGCTATGCATTTTTTTAAACGCTTGTGCCACCGCGTGTAGCATTGCTTCACGCACATCGTCTGGGTAAGGGGTAATAGCATGTTGTGTATACCAGTCTGCAATACTGATGAAACCGGTCATATCCTCGGTAACCAGTAGCGCCCGCCATTCCCCTTCTCGTTTGATTGCTTCACCAAATACGATTTTCGGCACGATAACGCCCGCGCGCTCCAAATCGTTTATCACCTCAATCTCCCGCACAATCGTCGGGTGTCCAAAGGGATAGCGCAGCGAATGAAAGAGATGCTGAGTCATACGCTTCACATAAAGCTTTTTACCATCGCGCTCTACACACTGCACACCACTCATACCATTGCGTCGATAATTGGGTTCTTCGACCCAGTCTCCTTTGGTCGCCCACCAACGTTCAAATTGTTCGTCTTCCGTTCCTGACACCATTACTTACCATCCGGCACTATGTGCACGTTAATTATCAGGATGGAAATATAAAGTGTTGCCTTAAGAAATCCTTAAGATTTTTGTGTACAAAAATGGACTTGTTACAGAAGCAAAGCGGCATTCCGGGCAGACCGGAATGCCGAAGGTGAGATTATTTCTGTTGTTGCAGGAAGGTAACCGCTTTATCCGGGAAGTCAGTGAACAAACCGTTCACTCCAGCTTTGTTATACAAAATGTCATAAAGCTGATTCACATTCGTTGTGTAGGCCGGTAGCTTGTCGGCCCGCACGGTATAAGGATGCACCACCAGCTTATTCTGCTGTGCATCTTTTACCATTCCGGTAAGCTTGATATTACCCGGCTGCGATGTCTCATCAATCACCATATGGTAATCCGGGCCAATACCATCAGCGTATTCCGCCACCTGTTTCATGGCACCCGGCTTGAACATCCAGTCATAGCTGTAATTAACCCAGCTTCCGTCCGGTTGTTTCTGCTGAGTTTCGTTCCAGTCGGTATAGGCAATCAGCTGTACCAGGTTGAGGTCCATACCCATTTTAGGTTCCAGCTCATTCTTAATACGCTTCAGTTCATCAGCATCAAAGCATTGCAGATAAACCTTATCATCCTTACCGGTGTAGCCATATTTCTTCAGCACTTCCAGGGTTTTTGCCGCAATATCCTTCCCTTCCTGATGATGGAACCACGGCGCTTTAATCTCTGGATAGATACCAATATTTTTCCCGGTCGAATGGTTTAGCCCCTGAACAAATTCAATTTCCTCTTCGAAAGTGTGCACCCGGAAGTCAGATTTACCCATCGGGAAACGCCCGGGAAAAGTCTGCACTTTTTTACCGTTTTCAATATCGAAGCCTTCAGTGAATTTTAAAGACTTAATTTCATCCAGTGTAAAATCTATCGCGTAGTAACGGCCATCTTTACGCGCCCGATCCGGGAAACGATCGGCAACATCGGTTACCCGGTCAAGATAGTGGTCATGCAGAACGACCAGATGGTCGTCCTTCGTCATCACCAAATCCTGTTCCAGATAATCGGCCCCCTGCGCATACGCCATCGCCTTTGCAGGCAGCGTATGCTCCGGCAAATAACCACTGGCGCCGCGATGGGCAATCACTATTTTCTCACTGTTATCCGCCGCCATTGCACTGCTTCCCATGATCATTCCACTCATCATGATAGCCATGCTAAGTTTTTTCAGCGTCAATTTCATGCCATTAGCCTCCGTTGCGTTTTTGCTGTAATTCCTGATGGCGACGTTTTTCGCCAATCATCACGACAATTAACAAGATAACCGCCAGGATGCTGCCGCCAATCATCACCATGAAGCCGCCATCCCAGCCAAAGTAGTCAACGGTGTAGCCGACAATCGCGCTTGCCGCTACGGAGCCACCAAGATAACCAAACAGTCCGGTAAAGCCCGCCGCCGTACCTGCCGCTTTCTTCGGCGCCAGTTCCAGCGCGTGCAGACCAATCAGCATGACTGGGCCGTAGATCAGGAAGCCGATAACAATCATACAAATCATATCGACAGTTGGGTTGCCTGCCGGGTTCATCCAGTAAACGATGGTGGCGATAGTCACCAGAGTCATAAAGAAGACGCCGGTTGCCCCACGGTTACCGCGGAAGACTTTGTCCGACATCCAGCCGCACAGCAGAGTGCCTGGAATGCCCGCATACTCATAGAAGAAGTAGGCCCAGGAGGATTTATCCAGCGCGAAGTGTTTCACCTCTTTCAGGTAAGTCGGTGACCAGTCGAGGATACCGTAGCGCAGCAGATAGACGAACACGTTGGCGATGGCGATGTACCACAGCAGTTTATTCGGCAGCACGTACTGCATGAAGATCTGTTTCGCGGTCAGTTCCTGTTCCGCTTTTTCGTTATAGTCGTCCGGGTAATCATTTTTGTACTCTTCGATCGGCGGCAGGCCACAAGATTGTGGGGTATCGCGCATCATCGCAAAGGCGAACAGAGCCACCAGAATGGCACAGAAAGCCGGCATATAAAGCGCCGCGTGCCAGTCATTGAACCAGGCCATCCCCAGCAGGAACAGCAGCGGCGGAATACCACCACCGACGTTATGCGCACAGTTCCACACCGACACAATGCCGCCACGTTCTTTCTGCGACCACCAGTGCACCATAGTACGACCGCACGGCGGCCATCCCATCCCCTGGAACCAACCGCAGAGGAACAGCAGCACAAACATCACAGCAATGCTCGATGTCGCCCACGGTACAAAGCCCATAAAAAGCATAACTGCCGCAGCAAGAATCAGACCTGCCGGCAGGAAAACGCGCGGATTCGAGCGGTCCGACACTGACCCCATGATGAATTTCGAAAATCCGTAGGCAATTGAGATCCCTGAAAGGGCAAAACCTAAATCACCACGTGAGAACCCCTGCTCCACCAGGTAGGGCATCGCGAGAGCAAAGTTCTTACGAACCAAATAGTAAGCGGCATAACCAAAGAATATCCCCAGGAAAATTTGCCAGCGTAATCGACGGTAAGTCGGGTCGATCTCCGCAGCAGGTAAGCGCGCCTTGTGTGGCGCTGGTTTAAAAATACTCAACATTTATAGCCTCCGTGGCCGTGGTCTTATTTATGATTAACAGCCTGATTCAATGGAAGAACCTGCCGTTTCTTGAGTTGCCGCGATGTTAATTAATCATTCATTCCATGAATGTGAATTACCGCACACATTATTAAATAAGATTTGCAAAATGTTCAAAATGACGCATGAAATCACGTTTCACTTTCGAATTATGAGCGATTATGCGCGAAATCAAACAATCCATGTTTTTTCTGTGGCTAAATGAGACAAAACGAACTTTTGAGGGATAACAATGAAAACTCGCGATTCGCAAACAAGTGACGTGATTATCATTGGCGGCGGCGCAACGGGAGCCGGGATTGCCCGCGACTGTGCCCTGCGCGGGCTGAAAGTGATTTTGGTTGAACGCCACGACATCGCAACGGGAGCCACCGGGCGTAACCACGGTCTGCTGCACAGCGGCGCACGCTATGCGGTTACCGATGCGGAATCGGCCCGCGAATGTATTAGTGAAAACCAGATTTTAAAACGCATTGCGCGTCACTGTGTCGAACCAACCAACGGCCTGTTTATCACCCTGCCGGAAGATGATCTCTCCTTCCAGGCGACTTTTATTCGTGCTTGCGAAGAGGCTGGAATCAGTGCTGAAGCCATTGATCCGCAGCAAGCACGCATTATCGAACCTTCCGTTAACCCGGCACTGATTGGCGCGGTAAAAGTTCCGGATGGCACCGTTGACCCATTCCGGTTGACCGCAGCGAACATGCTCGATGCAAAAGAACATGGTGCAGTTATCCTTACCGCTCATGAAGTTACGGGACTAATTCGTGAAGGCGCGACGGTGTGCGGTGTTCGTGTACGTAATCATCTCACCGGCGAAACTCAGGCACTTCATGCGCCTGTCGTAGTTAATGCCGCCGGGATCTGGGGGCAACACATTGCCGAATATGCCGATCTGCGCATTCGCATGTTCCCGGCGAAAGGATCGCTGCTGATCATGGACCACCGCATTAATCAGCATGTGATCAACCGCTGCCGTAAACCTTCCGACGCCGATATTCTGGTGCCTGGCGATACCATTTCGCTGATTGGCACCACCTCTTTACGCATTAATTACGATGAGATAGACGACAACCGAGTGACGGCAGAAGAAGTGGATATTCTGCTGCGTGAAGGGGAAAAACTGGCCCCCGTTATGGCGAAAACGCGCATTTTGCGGGCCTACTCTGGCGTGCGCCCGTTGGTTGCCAGCGATGACGACCCGAGCGGCCGTAACGTCAGTCGTGGCATCGTGCTGCTCGACCATGCCGAACGCGATGGTCTGGACGGATTTATCACCATCACCGGCGGCAAACTGATGACCTATCGTCTGATGGCGGAATGGGCAACGGATGCCGTCTGCCGCAAGCTGGGCAACACGCGCCCCTGTACGACCGCCGATCTGGCACTTCCTGGTTCACAGGAACCTGCTGAAGTCACCTTACGTAAAGTCATTTCCCTTCCTGCCCCACTACGCGGCTCTGCGGTTTACCGTCATGGCGATCGCACACCCGCCTGGTTAAGTGAAGGCCGTTTGCATCGCAGTCTGGTGTGTGAGTGTGAAGCCGTTACCGCTGGCGAAGTACAGTACGCGGTAGAAAATCTAAACGTGAATAGCCTGTTAGATTTACGCCGTCGCACCCGTGTGGGGATGGGCACCTGCCAGGGCGAGCTCTGCGCCTGCCGCGCCGCTGGGCTGCTGCAACGCTTTAACGTCACCACCTCCGCGCAATCTATCGAACAACTTTCCACCTTCCTTAACGAACGCTGGAAAGGTGTGCAGCCCATTGCATGGGGAGACGCATTGCGCGAAAGCGAATTTACCCGCTGGGTTTATCAGGGACTGTGTGGTCTGGAGAAGGAGCAGAAAGATGCGATTTGATACTGTCATTATGGGCGGCGGTCTTGCCGGATTACTCTGCGGCCTGCGATTGCAAAAACACGGTCTGCGCTGTGCCATTGTCACCCGTGGACAGAGCGCTCTGCATTTCTCATCCGGATCGCTGGACTTACTGAGCCACCTGCCAGACGGTCAGCCGGTGGCAGACATTCATGCAGGGCTGGAGTCTTTGTGCCATCAGGCACCTACCCACCCTTACAGTCTTCTCGGCCCACAACGCGTACTGGATCTCGCTTGTCAGGCGCAGACATTAATTGCGGAAAGCGGCGCGCAATTGCAGGGCAGCGTGGAACTGGCCCATCAGCGCGTTACCCCGCTCGGCACTTTGCGTTCGACCTGGTTAAGTTCGCCAGAAGTTCCCGTCTGGCCGCTACCCGCGAAGAAGATATGTGTGGTGGGAATTAGCGGGCTGATGGATTTCCAGGCGCATCTTGCGGCGGCTTCGTTGCGCGAACTGGATCTTTCGGTTGAAACTGCTGAAATTGAACTGCCGGAACTGGATGTGCTACGCAATAACGCCACCGAGTTTCGAGCTGTGAATATCGCCCGTTTCCTTGATAACGAAGAAAACTGGCCGCTGTTAATTGATGCACTAATCCCTGTCGCCAATACCTGTGAAATGATCCTGATGCCCGCCTGCTTCGGCCTGGCCGATGACAAACTGTGGCGCTGGCTGAATGAAAAACTACCTTGCTCACTGATGCTTTTGCCAACGCTGCCGCCTTCCGTGCTGGGTATTCGTCTGCAAAACCAGTTACAGCGCCAGTTTGTACGCCAGGGCGGCGTGTGGATGCCGGGCGATGAAGTGAAAAAAGTCACCTGTAAAAACGGCGTGGTGAGTGAAATCTGGACCCGCAATCACGCCGACATCCCGCTGCGTCCACGTTTCGCGGTTCTCGCCAGCGGCAGTTTCTTTAGCGGCGGGCTGGTGGCAGAACGCGACGGCATTCGTGAGCCGATTCTCGGCCTTGATGTACTGCAAACCCCTACGCGGGGTGAGTGGTATAGAAGTGACTTTTTTGCTGCGCAACCGTGGCAACAGTTCGGCGTAACCACTGACGAGGCGCTACGCCCGTCACAGGCTGGTCAAACAGTAGAGAACTTGTTTGCCATCGGTTCGGTGCTGGGCGGATTTGATCCCATCGCCCAGGGATGCGGCGGCGGTGTCTGTGCCGTCAGTGCTTTACATGCCGCTCAACAGATTGCCCAACGCGCAGGAGGCCAATAATGAACGATACCAGCTTCGAAAATTGCATTAAGTGCACCGTCTGCACCACCGCCTGCCCGGTGAGCCGGGTGAATCCCGGCTATCCAGGGCCAAAACAAGCCGGGCCGGATGGCGAGCGTCTGCGTTTGAAAGATGGCGCACTGTATGACGAGGCGCTGAAATATTGCATCAACTGCAAACGTTGCGAAGTCGCCTGCCCGTCCGATGTGAAGATTGGCGATATCATCCAGCGCGCACGAGCGAAATATGACACCACGCGTCCCTCGCTGCGTAACTTCGTTTTAAGTCATACCGATCTGATGGGCAGCGTTTCCACACCGTTCGCGCCAATCGTCAACACCGCTACCTCGCTGAAACCAGTACGGCAGCTACTTGATGCTGCGTTAAAAATCGATCATCGCCGCACGCTACCGAAATACTCCTTCGGCACGTTCCGTCGCTGGTATCGCAGCGTAGCGGCCCAGCAAGCGCAGTATAAAGACCAGGTCGCCTTTTTCCACGGCTGCTTCGTCAACTACAACCATCCGCAACTGGGTAAAGATTTAATTAAAGTGCTCAACGCGATGGGAACGGGAGTGCAATTACTCAGCAAAGAAAAATGCTGCGGTGTGCCGCTAATCGCCAACGGCTTTACTGATAAAGCGCGTAAACAGGCGATCACAAATGTAGAGTCGATCCGCGAAGCGGTGGGGGTAAAAGGCATTCCGGTGATTGCCACCTCCTCAACCTGTGCATTTGCCCTGCGCGACGAATACCCGGAAGTGCTGAATGTCGACAACAAAGGCTTGCGCGATCATATCGAACTGGCGACCCGCTGGCTGTGGCGCAAGCTGGACGAAGGCAAAACGTTACCGCTGAAACCGCTGCCGCTGAAAGTGGTTTATCACACTCCGTGCCATATGGAAAAAATGGGCTGGACGCTCTACACCCTGGAACTGTTGCGTAAGATCCCAGGGCTTGAGCTGACAGTGCTGGATTCCCAGTGCTGCGGCATTGCCGGAACATACGGCTTCAAAAAAGAGAACTACCCCACTTCACAAGCCATTGGTGCGCCACTGTTCCGCCAGATAGAAGAGAGCGGCGCGGATCTGGTCGTTACCGACTGCGAAACCTGCAAATGGCAGATTGAGATGTCCACAAGCCTTCGCTGCGAGCATCCGATCACACTGCTGGCAAAAGCGCTGACTTAAGCGACCTTCTGATGCCCGATGAGTTCATGGCTTATCGGGCATTTTTGCGTGCACGGTTCCGGACCCAATGTATGCGTTGCATCGCAGTAAAAATACTTCTGAAAACGTCTCGCAAAGGCTAAAACTGCCAGATGCCATCGGCCTGCGATCCCCGTAATGTCCCGTCATCATAAAAATCAGGTGACGGACAACCATGACTGAATCAACAACATCCTCCCCGCATGATGCGGTGTTTAAAACGTTTATGTTCTCGCCCGAAACCGCGCGGGATTTTCTGGAAATACATCTGCCGGAACCGCTGAGAAAACTTTGCAACCTGCAAACCTTACGCCTGGAACCCACCAGTTTTATTGAAAAAAGTTTACGCGCTTACTACTCGGATGTTTTGTGGTCGGTAGAAACCACCGACGGCGAAGGTTATATCTACTGCGTGATTGAGCATCAGAGTACTGCGGAAAAAAACATGGCCTTTCGACTGATGCGTTATGCCACTGCCGTCATGCAGCGCCATCTGGACAAAGGCTATGACAGAGTCCCTCTGGTAGTGCCAATGCTGTTTTATCACGGCGAAACCTCACCCTACCCATATTCACTTAACTGGCTGGATGAATTTGACGACCCGCAGCTTGCCCGGCAGTTGTACACCGAAGCTTTTCCGTTGGTGGATATCACCATCGTACCTGACGATGAGATCATGCAACATCGGCGTATAGCTCTGCTGGAACTGATTCAAAAGCATATTCGCGAGCGCGATTTAATCGGTCTGGTCGACAGGATCACCACGCTTTTGGTTAGGGGCTTCACTAATGACAGCCAGGTGCAAACGCTGTTTAATTATCTGCTGCAATGCGGCGATACCTCCCGTTTCACCCGCTTTATTGAGGAGATTGCCGAACGTTCACCACTACAAAAGGAGAGATTAATGACTATTGCTGAACGGCTGCGGCAGGAAGGACACCAAATTGGCTGGCAGGAGGGCATGCATGAACAAGCCATTAAAATTGCTTTGCGCATGCTGGAACAGGGCATCGATCGTGACCTGGTACTCGCAACTACCCAGCTAAACGAAGCCGATCTGACAGCGAAAAACCACTAACTAACATACCGGCCCACAGGTAATCCCTATGGGCCTTTGATATTAATAACTTCCTGTTATGCGTGGCCCATTTTTGCCTGATTTAAATATCGCCAGTCGTTGATCCAGGGCATCGCTATAGAGCATCGTGTCAACGCCAACAGCGACAAAGTTCGCTCCCCACGCCAAACATTGCTGCGCCATATCAGGAGCCACAGCCAGAAAACCAGCCGCTTTACCCGCAGCGCGGATCCGACGAATGCTTGCTTCAATAATACACTGAACTTCCGGGTGGCCGGCGTTATCCGGATACCCCAATGACGCTGAGAGATCCGCAGGCCCAATAAATACGCCATCAATCCCTTCGACTTCGAGGATTTCGTCCAGGTTATCCAGTGCCGTTTTACTTTCCACCTGCACCAACAGACAAAGCGAGTCGTTGACTTGCGCCATGTAATTCTCAATGCGTCCCCAGCGAGCAGCACGAGCTACACTGGCCCCGACACCACGCTCACCGTAGGGTGGATATCGGGTAGCAGACACCACCTGACGTGCCTGTTCGGCAGTATCGACCATCGGGATCAGTAGGGTTTGAGCGCCAATATCCAGTACTTGTTTAATCAGCGACTTACTCCCCTCCACCGGGCGGATCACGGGTTGGCTGGCATAGGGCGCTATCGCCTGTAACTGGTGATAAAGATCCTGAATGGTATTTGGCGCGTGCTCTCCGTCAATCAGCAACCAGTCATAACCGGAAGTAGCGGCGATTTCTGCCATATAGGCAGTCGTTGAGCTTAACCACAGACCAATTTGCACTTCACCTTTGCGTAAGCGTTCTTTGAAGGGATTGGTTAATAATGCGTTCATCATGTTCCTTAACCTATTAGTGATGTGCCACGTTAGTCTGCACAGCAGAGCGACTTACACGTAGAGTGAAAATAATCAGCGAGCCGACGACCGCCACCGCAGCCAGCGTCAGCAATCCTGCCGCATCGCTGGCAAACAAGGTTTCTGCTTTTACGCGCAGGATCGGGGCGATAAATCCGCCCACTGCGCCAAACAGGTTGACAAAACCAATCCCCGCCGCCAGCGCCGTACCAGAAAGCAGTTGTGTCGGCATAGTCCAGAACACCGGCTGCACGGCAATAAACCCTATTGCTGCAACACACAGCGCAACGATTGCCAGTACTGGCGAAAGTAGCCCGGAAAGGCCAATACCAATGCCCGCGGCCAGCAATGTCAGCGCCGCGACATTGCGTCGTTCGCCGGTTTTATCGGAATAGCGCGGAATAAGCCAGGTCCCAAACAATGCCGCAACCCACGGAATAGCGGTGACCACAGAGGCCGTAAAGCCCACTTTTGTCCCCAGCAATGCCGCAACCTGCGTCGGCAGGAAGAAAATTAATCCATAAACCGCGACCTGAATGGTCAGGTAGATAATTGCCAGTTGCCAGACTCGTCCATTACGCAACGCATCGCTCAGTCGAGAAGTCACTTTCTGTTGTTCTTCACTTGCCAGTTGATTGATAAGCAACGTTTTTTCTTCTTTACTCAGAAAACGTGCCTGATCTGGTGTGTCATCAAGCCAAAAGAAAGTGAATACCCCTGCACCGACTGCCAGCAATCCTTCAATCACAAACATCCAGAACCAGCCAGGATGCCCCATAAATCCATGCATCTCCAGCAGCGCGCCGGAAAGCGGTGATCCCAGCGTTAATGCCAGCGGTGCGCCCATATAGAACAGCCCCATAATGCTGGCGCGATTACGCTGCGGAAACCATTGCGAGGTGAGATAAATCATACCGGGGAAGAATCCGGCTTCCGCTGCGCCAAGCAGAGTGCGAACGATCAGAAATTTCGCTTCAGTATCGGCCCATGCCATTGCCGCCGAAAGAAATCCCCATAGCAGTGTCGTCGTACCAATCCAAGTTCTGGCCCCCAGTTTGCGCATCAACAGATTCGCCGGTACACCAAGAAACGCGTAAACCACAAAGAAAATCCCCGCCCCCAGCGCATAAGCTTCATTACTCAGCCCGGTATCAATCTGGTAGGTCTGTTTAGCAAAGCCAATGTTCGAACGGTCGAGAAACGCCAGCACATACAGCGCCAACATAAACGGAATTAAACGCGCGCGGTTTTTCTTCACCACGGCGTCAAACAAAGCGGTGCTCATAAAAAGCTCCTTAGAATATGTGGGCGTTACCGTTGTCACAGCAACGCCCGGAGTGATTAGTGGCTGTAGGGGCGTTTCAGATTGCAGTCACGATTGAGTTCGACGCCGAAACCAGGTTTATCAAGTACTGATTTGTGAATACGACCATTCACCGGAACCGGCTCATTAAGCAGAATGGGGTCAAACTGCGGACGCATCGTTGAACAATCCGGACTGGTCATCAGGAATTCGCTAAATGGGGTATTAGTGAAAGTGATTACCGCATGGTGGGAGTAAACAGACGAACCGTGCGGCACCACCAGCTGTCCGCGTGATTTGGCAATTGCGGCAATTTCCACCAGCGTGGTTAAGCCACCACACCAGCCCACATCCGGCTGCATGATGTCGATACCGGTTTCTGAAAGCGTACGAAAAGATTGCAGTGTGCCGTGGTGCTCACCACTGGTGACCATCATTCCCGCTGGCGCGTTGCGTTTTAGTTCGCGATAACATTCATACTGTTGTGGCGGCAGGCACTCTTCGATCCATTTCAGGTTATAGGGAGCACAAGCGTGGGCTAGTTTGGTGGCATAGTTCACGTCCTGGCTCATCCAGCAGTCGAGCATTAACCAGAAATCTTCACCACATTTCTTACGCATATCCGCAACCATAGCGACATCTTTGCGGATCCCCGCATCGCCATCATGTGGCCCCCAGTGCGTCGGCATTTTGCCACCGATAAATCCCATCTCTTTTGCCAGATCCGGACGTGCGCCAGTGGCGTAGAACTGGATTTCATCACGGACTGCGCCACCTAACAGTTTGTAAACCGGAAGCCCAACCACTTTGCCGAACAGGTCCCACAGTGCCAGATCAACACAGGAAATCGTGTTCATCACCAGGCCACCAGAACCGGAGTAATACAGAGTGGCATTGAGCATTTGATCGTGAATCAGTTTGATATCACTGACACATTTGCCCTCGATAAAACGGTTAAGGTGTTTTTCGACAATAAAACACCCCATTTCACCGGCAGTTGAAACGGCGAAACCGATCTGGCCGTTTTCTGCTTCAACTTCGACAATCAACGTGCCAAGAACGTTAATGCCAAATGACTGGCGCGACTGTTCATAATCGCGGTATTTACTCATCGGGGTAGCAATATGATCGTCTATCCAGTGATTCGCCCCCTGGTCGTGATAATCACCTCCGCCAGCGCCTTTTTCTGCTGTCGCACCGCCAGTAAACCAGGCGGGAACCTGTTTGATTTTTGGTAGGGTCATGATGTTCTCCATTGTTATGAGGCCTGTAAGTCAAAGGGACTTTTCCATCCCAACAGACGTGAAATATCCCTGGCGCAGGCAATGGCTTTGCCCGCCAGATAATCACGGTATTCTTCGTTGATTTGTAAGCGAGTACCGACCACCGAGATCGCGGCGGTAAGTTCGTTATTGGCGTTAAACACCGGAGCGGCGACGCAACGAACATCGGCGTAATCTTCGCCGTTGTCATAGCTCCAGCCCTGACGGCGAATACGCGCCAGTTCCTCGTGGAGCAGTTGTGGATGAGTCATTGTGGTAGGTGTCGCCTTTTCCCAGACCAGTCCTTCGATAATGCTTTGCTGGACAGCGGCTGGTTGCCAGGCAAGAAGGCATTTCCCGATGCCGGAACGATAAAGCGAAAGGCTTTTCCCTTCATGGGAACACACACTGATGGTGGC
The DNA here is from genome assembly GCF_005781225.1 of Escherichia sp. E4736. Lineage (NCBI taxonomy): Bacteria > Pseudomonadati > Pseudomonadota > Gammaproteobacteria > Enterobacterales > Enterobacteriaceae > Escherichia > Escherichia sp. E4736. Next base: position 331,229 of record NZ_VATT01000014.1, read on the forward strand.
TGAAGACTCCACTTTCAGAATGTAATAAGCACTACCGTTATCGATGATCCCAAGGTGGCATAACAGCCCAGTGGTATCCATCAGTTGCGTCAGGCGTGGTCGCGCCAGCTCCCTGAGATCCATCTTGCTTAACGCATGAGCGGAAAGCTCCACCAGCTTGGTCCACAAACAAAAATTTTCCTGGTGATCAAGGCTAAGAAAACGCTGGCGTTTAAGTTCGTTAAGCAGCAGATAGGCCGTGCTTTTCGGGATCCCCAATGTGTCAATGATCGTTGCAGCACTACAAGGTCCAATGCGGGCAATCAGATTAAGAATATCAATAGCCCGTGTCAGGGCGGGTACTTTGCTTGATTCCAACATACTGGACTCCAGTCTTAGATACTGGAATCAGTCTCGTCGCTCAGGGTGAGTAAAATTGTGAAGCGCATCAAATCCCGTTTCTCGTCCAGCGGACTGGAGAAATTACGCACAAATTTGTGAATCAGCGCACGGATTTTTTCTTATTGAGTACAACAGGTTGGACAAATTTGCAGGAGGGGAATGTGCCGGTGCAGTAAACCGGCACAGAATGACTGATCAGACGGATAAGGTCATGGACTCAACAACCTCAATCCAGCCGTGCTCGCTGGCGATGTCCTGACTGTTCAGCCAACGGCGCAGCATATTCAACGCCATCATTGCACACACTTCCTGACGAATAGCCAGACTGTAGCGCGTAGTGCTGAAATGTACGCGCAGAGCATAAGTGCCGTCCGGCGTGGCTAGCGCAAAGTTGAGATATTCGTTCTCGAACCCCGAAACAGCCAGTGCCAGCCCGGCAAAATGGTTGGCCCGCCGTTCTGTAATCCAGTGCGCGGTTTGTGCCAGAGTCTCTTCCTGTGAAGGAACCACTTCACACGCCAGCAATGGCGCACCTGCGCGAGAAAGTTGCAAAGCCAATAAACCACCGGTGAATTGCTCGCTCAACGTCAGGCTGAACTGGCGGTTTTGCAATTCGCGACTGATCTGCGCGGGCAGTCCTTCGGTGCCTTCGTAAATCACGCTCTGTCCGGCAACACGTTTAACGTCCAGCCACAGTTTTTCCATCGCCTGTTGCTCGCTTGCCGGTCCGGTCAGCTTCAGTTCAATTATCGGCATCGAGGAGCGATAGCCCATTGTTACGCCCGGCGGCAGTTGTAGAGTGTCCAGGCTTTGTGCCAGATCGCTTTCCGAACGACCAAAGGTAGTCAAACGCAGACAAACCGGCGGCTGCGGTAAAGAAAAACGCTCGCGCAGGCGCGGCAGGATTTCGTGCTCGACCATCACCTTAAATTCTGACGGTACGCCGGGGGTAAAGAACATCAGGCAACGATTAAGCTGCACGGCAAAACCACAGGCGGTGCCTACGGGGTTATTGATGAACTCGGCACTCGCTGGCAATTCTGCCTGTTTACGGTTGCTCGGCGCCATCACGCGACCACGTTCGCGGAAATAACGTTCCATCTCTTTAAGCCAGGCTTCATGTAGCACCAGACCTTCACCTTTTGCTGTCGCAGCAGCGAGCGCGCTTAAATCATCGCTGGTTGGCCCCAGTCCGCCGTTGACGATCAGCACATCGGCGTGCTGACTGCGCTCACGAAGAATGGTGACTAAATCTTCAAGGTTATCGCCTACCGTATTACGGCGAGATAGCGGCAAGCCCTGATGAAAGAAAAAGTCGGCCAGCCAGGCTGCATTCGTGTCAACGATTTGCCCGTGTAACACCTCATCCCCGGTGGATAGCATTTCCACTTTTAACATGGTTATCTCCTGCTTTTGTTATCGAATCACTATAACGCAAAGGGAGATAAGGCGTAGTAAGAAACTGAATGGCGCGACAGAACGCCGCGCCGGAAGGTATCAGAAGCTGGCGTTAACCCCGACATAAGGGCCGTCGGCCACGGCATTATCGCGATTGCCGTCTTTCCCCGACAGGTTCAGATAACGGTAGCCTGCCTCAATACTGACTGGACGCATAATGGTATAACGCGCGCCAGCATTCGCTTCTTCATAACTTTGAATACCGCTGGAGAGCGAATCCGGAGAGTAATAATACTCGCCAAACAGACGGAAGCTGTCGCCAATTTGCCACTGCAAACCACCACCGACTGCTGCCGCGTAACCTTCATCGCCGTAATTCGGGTTGGTATAAACACCTTTCCCACCTACAGTTGCCATTAACGGCCCCAGAGGAAGATTCAGGCCCAACCCCACGCCCGCGACATCACCGTCGTCGTCGTTATGTGTCCAGTTACCGCTTAACGCCAGTCCCGTAGACTCGGTCCCGAAACCGACGCCAATATTGGTGTATTCCTTACCTGCCTGGCCGCTGATGCTTATCGCATTTGCCGATGCAGAAACCAACAGCATTCCAGCCAGAACTGGTAGCGCAAATTTTTTCATTTTTACCTTTTTCCGCAAGAAGATAATCAACATTCCCCAAAGCTGCGGGATTGTACTGCCTGACGCAGAGGATTCAATGCGTGAAAAAAGCGATCTGCTAACTTATTGTAACTAAATACGTCTTTAATAATTTAACGTCGAAAAAATAAACATGATTTACGTTATAAACCAAAATAATAATCAGCGCAGTTATCATCGCAAAAGAGACTAATGTCACTTTCGCATATTTCTGAGTTGCCGTATTCTCTTGGTTTATTTTCGATTATAAGGAACATCCCTGTGCGACAACGGACTATTGTTTGCCCTTTGATTCAAAATGATGGTGCTTATCTGCTATGCAAAATGGCTGACGATCGCGGCGTTTTCCCGGGTCAATGGGCGCTTTCGGGTGGTGGCGTGGAACCTGGCGAACGTATTGAAGAAGCATTACGCCGTGAAATCAGAGAAGAGTTAGGCGAGCAACTGATTCTTACCGACATCACTCCGTGGACTTTCAGCGATGACATTCGCACTAAGACATATGCAGATGGTCGTAAGGAAGAGATTTATATGATTTACCTGATCTTTGACTGTGTTTCTGCCAACCGTGAAGTGAAAATAAACGAAGAGTTTCAGGAATACGCGTGGGTAAAACCTGAAGATCTGGCGCAATACGATTTGAATGTTGCGACCAAGAAAACATTACGTTTGAAGGGTCTTCTGTGATAGTGATGACAGCCATTACTGGCTGTCAGATTCAAAGATCAGTGATTGACAAATTCCCCATCCAGTAAAACTTTACCGTTTTCCACATGCATCACCAGTCCATCCAGATAATCTGGTTTAAATGTCACGTTACGTTTATCTTTCGCGATATACGTCAGACAGTGATTGTGGGTGAAGATAACAATATTTTTATCAGGCGCTTTACTTTGTAAGTCTTTAATTGCGCTATAAATCTCATTACTACATTGTAGCAGTCGTTTATCTACCGTCAGTTTTTTGCCCGCAGAAAACCAGGTTGCCGACTGAATAGTCCGAACGGTATTACTGGAATAAAGATCGAAATCAGGGATATCTGCGCTGAAGGCTTTGCCCAGTTCACGCGCATCCTGAGAGCCATTTACCGTAATACCTGTTTTGTCTGACAAGCATTGATTGGAGGAACGATCGCAGCGTTCTCCATGGCGAAACAGAACCACCACCGGATGCTGCTGCGCCAGCCTGGCCAACGTTTTATTGTCGATTCGTGGTAACCCATTGCTACTCCAGGCTGCATGACTACCCAACCCGGCAATTACAGCAAGCACCAGTAAAATGAAGATATATTTTTTAGACTTCATCGAAGTCCGACAAAAAGCTAACACTTAAGCTCCACCTATAGACACGCGTAGCCAGCTAAATGACCGTGAAAAAAAAATAACATTTTCACCGGAAAATAGGGGCTGGGGATAGTATTAAAACATTACGATGCACGCAAAATGCCTTAAATCTTGTCAAATGAAAAGCCTGAAAAAGATAAAAAAACGAAAAAAACTAATATTTAAGTACTATATTAGTTCCTTAAGGTTAAATTAATATTCTACCCTTAGAATTTTACGCCAAATGGCAAAATACATATAACGCTCCCTATAACAAATATTAGTGAATAGATGGGAAAAGTATTCAATGGCCGAAGGAATAATAATGTCAGATTTTTTGCCCTTTTCACGTCCGGCAATGGGTGTGGAAGAACTCGCTGCGGTTAAAGATGTTCTCGAATCTGGATGGATCACCACAGGTCCGAAGAATCAGGCGCTTGAACAAGCCTTTTGCCAGTTGACGGGAAACCAACATGCCATCGCGGTCAGTTCAGCCACAGCCGGAATGCATATTACGCTGATGGCGCTGGAGATAGGTGCTGGCGATGAAGTGATCACGCCTTCTCTGACCTGGGTATCAACTCTTAATATGATTTCTTTGTTGGGCGCTACGCCGGTAATGGTAGATGTCGATCGCGATATGCTGATGGTCACGCCTGAAGCGATCGAAGCAGCCATTACGCCGCGTACCAAAGCCATCATTCCAGTGCATTATGCCGGTGCGCCAGCAGATATTGACGCTATTCGCGCCATTGGCGAACGTTACGGTATCGCGGTTATTGAAGATGCCGCCCATGCCGTCGGTACGTATTACAAAGGCCGACATATTGGTGCGAAAGGTACTGCTATTTTTTCGTTTCACGCCATCAAAAATATTACCTGTGCAGAAGGCGGCCTGATTGTTACTGATGATGAAAACCTCGCCCGCCAGCTACGGATGCTGAAATTTCATGGTCTGGGCGTCGATGCATATGACAGACAAACCTGGGGCCGCGCGCCACAGGCAGAAGTATTAACGCCGGGCTACAAGTACAATCTGACCGATATTAACGCCGCGATTGCCCTGACACAGTTAGCCAAATTAGAGCAACTCAACACCCGTCGTCGGGAAATTGCCCTGCAATATCAGCAAGCACTGGCAGCTCTCCCGTTCCAGCCTTTAAGCCTTCCCGCATGGCCGCATGTTCACGCCTGGCATCTGTTTATTATTCGTGTCGATGAACAACGTTGTGGTATCAGCCGCGATGCGTTGATGGAAGCGTTAAAAGAAAAAGGCATTGGCACCGGGTTACATTTCCGCGCCGCTCACACGCAAAAATATTATCGCGAGCGTTTTCCCACGCTGTCGTTACCGAATACCGAATGGAACAGCGAACGCATCTGTTCGTTGCCGCTTTTTCCAGATATGACCACCGCCGATGCCGACCGCGTCATCGCGGCCCTTCAGCAACTCGCAGGACAATAAGCCATGTTTGAAATCCACCCTGTTAAGAAAGTCTCGGTGGTTATTCCCGTCTATAACGAGCAGGAAAGCTTACCGGAATTAATCAGGCGCACCACCGCAGCCTGTGAATCGCTGGGGAAAGAGTATGAGATCCTGCTGATTGATGACGGCAGTAGCGATAATTCTGCACAAATGCTCGTCGATGCCTCACAAGCAGAGGGCAGCCACATCGTGTCTATTTTGCTTAATCGTAATTACGGACAGCATTCGGCGATCATGGCAGGTTTCAGCCACGTTACCGGCGACTTAATTATTACCCTCGATGCCGATCTCCAGAATCCGCCAGAGGAGATCCCCCGTCTGGTAGAAAAAGCCGATGAAGGTTACGACGTAGTGGGTACTGTGCGCCAGAATCGCCAAGATACCTGGTTTCGTAAAACGGCATCGAAGATGATTAACCGGCTTATTCAGCGCACTACCGGCAAAGCGATGGGCGACTATGGCTGTATGTTACGCGCCTATCGCCGTCATATTATCGATGCCATGTTGCACTGCCATGAACGCAGCACCTTTATCCCGATTCTGGCGAATATCTTCGCTCGCCGCGCCATTGAAATTCCGGTGCATCATGCCGAGCGTGAGTATGGCGAATCTAAATACAGCTTTATGCGCCTGATTAATTTGATGTACGACCTGGTGACCTGCCTCACGACCACACCGCTACGTATGCTGAGTCTTCTCGGCAGCGTGATTGCGATTGGGGGTTTCAGCATTGCGGTACTGCTGGTGATTTTACGCCTGACCTTCGGACCACAATGGGCCGCGGAAGGCGTCTTTATGCTATTTGCCGTGCTGTTTACTTTTATTGGCGCTCAGTTTATCGGCATGGGATTGCTCGGTGAATATATTGGCAGGATCTACACCGATGTCCGCGCCCGCCCCCGCTATTTTGTTCAGCAAGTTATCCGTCCATCCAGCAAGGAAAATGAATAATGAAAACCGTCGTTTTTGCCTACCACGATATGGGATGCCTCGGTATTGAAGCCCTGCTGGCTGCCGGTTACGAAATTAGCGCCATTTTTACCCATACTGATAATCCTGGCGAAAAAGCTTTTTATGGTTCAGTCGCTCGCCTGGCGGCGGAAAGAGGCATTCCGGTTTACGCGCCGGATAACATTAATCATCCGCTGTGGGTGGAACGCATTGCCCAACTATCACCAGAGGTGATTTTCTCTTTTTATTATCGCCATCTCATTAGCGATGAGATTTTGCAGCTCGCTCCCGCAGGTGCATTTAATCTGCATGGTTCGCTGTTACCAAAATATCGTGGTCGCGCGCCGCTGAACTGGGTGCTGGTGAACGGTGAAACGGAAACGGGCGTTACATTGCACCGAATGGTTAAACGTGCCGATGCCGGGGCCATTGTTGCCCAACTGCGCGTTGCCATTGCGCCAGATGATATCGCCATTACGCTGCATCATAAATTGTGCCATGCCGCGCGTCAGTTGCTGGAACAGACGTTACCCGCCATTAAACACGGTAAGATTCTGGAAATAGCCCAACGCGAGAACGAAGCCACCTGTTTTGGTCGCAGAACACCAGAAGACAGCTTCCTCGAGTGGCACAAACCGGCAGCCGTATTGCATAACATGGTCCGCGCCGTCGCCGATCCGTGGCCGGGTTCCTTCAGCTATGTTGGTAATCAAAAATTTACCGTCTGGTCGTCACGCGTACATCCTCATACATCCGCAGCGCAGCCGGGAAGCGTGATTTCTGTTGCGCCGTTGCTGATTGCCTGTGGCGATGGCGCGCTGGAAATCGTCACCGGACAAGCGGGCGACGGCATTACTATGCAGGGCTCACAATTAGCGCAGACACTGGGCCTGGTGCAAGGTTCACGCTTGAATAGCCAGCCTGCCTGTGCCGCCCGACGCCGTACCCGGGTACTCATCCTCGGGGTGAATGGCTTTATCGGTAACCATTTGACAGAACGCCTGCTGCGCGAAGATCACTATGAAGTTTACGGTCTGGATATTGGCAGCGACGCGATAAGCCGTTTTCTGAATCATCCGCATTTTCATTTTGTTGAAGGCGATATCAGCATTCATTCCGAATGGATTGAGTATCACGTCAAAAAATGTGATGTCGTGTTGCCGCTGGTGGCGATAGCCACGCCGATTGAATATACCCGCAACCCGCTACGCGTATTTGAACTCGATTTTGAAGAGAATCTGCGCATTATCCGTTACTGCGTGAAGTACCGTAAGCGAATCATCTTCCCGTCGACTTCAGAAGTTTATGGGATGTGTAGCGATAAATACTTCGATGAAGACCATTCTAATTTAATCGTCGGCCCGGTGAATAAACCACGCTGGATTTATTCAGTATCAAAACAATTACTTGATCGGGTGATCTGGGCGTATGGCGAAAAAGAGGGGTTGCAGTTCACCCTCTTCCGCCCGTTTAACTGGATGGGGCCACGACTGGATAACCTTAATGCGGCGCGAATTGGTAGCTCACGCGCTATTACGCAACTCATTCTCAATCTGGTGGAAGGTTCACCGATTAAGCTGATTGATGGCGGAAAACAAAAACGCTGCTTTACTGATATTCGCGATGGAATCGAAGCGTTATACCGCATTATCGAAAATGCGGGAAATCGCTGCGACGGCGAAATTATCAACATTGGCAATCCTGATAACGAAGCGAGTATTGAAGAGCTCGGCGAGATGCTGCTGGCGAGCTTCGAAAAACATCCGCTGCGCCATCACTTCCCACCGTTTGCGGGCTTTCGCGTGGTAGAAAGTAGCAGCTACTACGGCAAAGGATATCAGGACGTAGAGCATCGTAAACCGAGCATCCGCAATGCCCGCCGTTGCCTCGGCTGGGAACCGAAAATTGATATGCAGGAAACCATCGATGAGACGCTGGATTTCTTCCTGCGCACTGTCGATCTTACGGATAAGTCATCATGACCAAAGTAGGTTTACGTATTGATGTCGATACTTTTCGTGGCACCCGCGAAGGGGTGCCACGTCTGCTGGAAACCTTAAGTAAGCATAATATTCAGGCCAGCATTTTTTTCAGCGTCGGCCCGGACAATATGGGCCGCCATCTCTGGCGACTGGTGAAGCCACAGTTTTTGTGGAAGATGCTGCGCTCAAACGCGGCATCGCTTTATGGCTGGGATATTTTACTGGCAGGTACGGCATGGCCAGGAAAAGAGATTGGTCATGCCAATGCCGATATCATTCGTGAAGCGGCTAAATACCACGAAGTCGGCCTGCACGCCTGGGATCACCACGCCTGGCAAGCCCATAGCGGCAACTGGGATCGGCAAACAATGGTAGACGATATTGCCCGCGGCCTTCGTACCCTGGAAGAGATTATCGGCCAACCGATAACCTGCTCCGCTGCCGCTGGCTGGCGTGCCGACCAACAGGTGATCGAAGCAAAAGAAGCGTTCCATTTGCGCTACAACAGCGATTGTCGTGGGGCGATGCCGTTTCGTCCCTTGCTCGAATCAGGAAAACCTGGCACTGCACAAATTCCAGTGACATTACCTACCTGGGATGAAGTGATTGGCCGGGATGTGAAAGCGCAAGATTTTAACGGCTGGCTACTCAACCGCATCCTGCGAGATAAAGGGACGCCGGTTTATACCATCCATGCTGAAGTTGAAGGTTGTGCTTATCATCCTGATTTTGTTGATCTCCTGAAGCGTGCCGCCCGTGAAGGCATTACGTTTTGTCCATTAGGCGAGCTGCTGCCGGAGACGTTGCCGCTCGGACATGTTGTGCGTGGAAGAATCGCTGGACGTGAAGGCTGGCTGGGTTGCCAACAAGTTGCGGGAACTCGTCCATGAAATCCATTCGCTATTACGCCGCATTCTTTGCGTTTATTACCGTCTATTATCTCTTGCCGATTAATTATCGCCTGCTCTGGCAACCTGATGAAACACGATATGCGGAAATCAGTCGGGAAATGCTGGCTTCCGGCGACTGGATTGTGCCCCATCTGTTAGGGCTACGTTATTTCGAAAAACCGATTGCCGGATACTGGATTAACAGCATTGGGCAATGGCTATTTGGCGCGAATAACTTTGGTGTTCGGGCAGGCGTTATCTTTGCGACCCTGTTAACCGCCGCGCTGGTGACCTGGTTTACTCTGCGCTTATGGCGCGATAAACGTCTGGCACTACTCGCCGCTGTGATTTATCTCTCGCTGCTTATTGTCTACGCCATCGGCACTTACGCCGTGCTCGATCCGTTTATTGCATTCTGGCTGGTGGCGGGAATGTGTAGCTTCTGGTTGGCAATGGATGCGCAAACGTGGAAAGGCAAAAGCGCGGGATTTTTACTGCTGGGAGTCACCTGCGGTATGGGGGTAATGACCAAAGGTTTTCTCGCCCTCGCCGTGCCGGTATTAAGCGTGCTGCCGTGGGTGGCGACGCAAAAACGCTGGAAAGATTTCTTTATTTACGGCTGGCTGGCAATCATCAGTTGTGTACTGACGGTTCTCCCCTGGGGGTTAGCAATAGCGCAACGGGAGCCTGACTTCTGGCACTATTTTTTCTGGATTGAGCATATTCAACGCTTTGCGATGGATGATGCCCAACATAAAGCCCCGTTCTGGTACTACTTGCCTATCATCATTGCCGGTAGCCTGCCATGGCTGGGATTACTCCCCGGTGCGCTGCGTTCTGGCTGGAAAAACCGCAACCATTCCGCAACCGTCTATCTCTTGAGCTGGACGGTGATGCCACTGCTGTTTTTCTCCGTCGCTAAAGGCAAGCTGCCGACCTATATTCTTTCCTGCTTTGCGCCTCTGGCAATACTGGTGGCGTATTACGCGTTGCAGGCAGCAAAAAATAATCCTCTGGCGTTGCGGATTAATGGCTGGATCAATATCGCATTTGGCGTCACTGGCATTATTGCCACGTTTATCGTTTCGCCCTGGGGCCCCATGGGCACACCCGTCTGGCAGGCTTTCGAAATCTATAAGGTCTTTTGCGCATGGTCGATTTTTTCGCTGTGGGCATTTTTCGGCTGGTATACGTTAACGAACGTGGAAAAAAACTGGCCCTTTGCGGCGCTTTGTCCGTTGGGGCTGGCGTTGCTCGTGGGTATTGCGATCCCCGACAGGGTCATGGAAGGCAAACATCCGCAGTTTTTTGTTGAGATGACGCAAGAGTCACTCCAGCCGAGCCGCTATATTCTTACGGATAGCGTCGGTGTTGCCGCAGGTCTGGCATGGAGTCTGCAACGCGATGACATCATCATGTATCGCCAGACGGGGGAGTTGAAATATGGCCTCAATTATCCGGATGCGAAAGGCAGATTTGTCAGCGGTGATGATTTCGCCAGCTGGCTTACTCAACATCGCCAGGAGGGGATTATTACTCTCGTGCTTTCGGTAGACCGCGATGAGGATATCAACAGCCTTGCCATTCCACCTGCAGATGCTATCGATCATCAGGGGCGTCTGGTGCTCATTCAGTATCGGCCCAAATGATCTGGCTGATTTTAGTCTTTGCCAGCCTGCTTAGCGTAGCCGGGCAGCTCTGCCAGAAACAGGCAACTCGCTTTGTGGCAATAAGTAAACGGCGCAAACATATTGCACTGTGGCTGGCGCTGGCATTGATGTGTCTGGGGCTGGCAATGGTGCTCTGGCTGCTGGTATTACAGAACGTGCCGGTAGGCATTGCCTATCCAATGTTGAGCCTGAATTTTGTCTGGGTGACGCTGGCAGCAGTAAAACTGTGGCACGAACCAGTGTCTTTTCGTCACTGGTGTGGGGTGGCCTTCATTATTGGCGGCATTGTGATTCTCGGGAGTACGGTGTAATGGGCCTGATGTGGGGATTATTCAGCGTCATTATTGCTTCTGCTGCGCAATTAAGCCTCGGTTTTGCGGCGAATCATCTGCCGCCGATGACGCAATTATGGAATTTTATCGCGGCGCTTTTTACTTTTGATTTCGGTGCCCGGATGCTGGTCGTCGGCCTGGTTGGCTATCTGATCTCCGTTTTTTGCTGGTATAAGGCGTTGCATCGGCTGGCACTCAGCAAAGCCTATGCCTTACTGAGTATGAGTTATGTACTGGTATGGATTGCATCAATGGTACTTCCCGGCTGGGAAGGGACCTTCTCGTTGAAGGCTATGCTGGGCGTAGCCTGTATTATGGGTGGATTAACGCTGATTTTTCTACCAGCAGCAAAACAACGCTGCTAACTTTTGCAGCCAGACTGACATTGTCGCCCCCATTCTTCAACACTATAACTGCTCGCCGAAATGACTTTCACCGTGCGCTGTTTTTCCCGGTTGATGCAATAAAGCGCATCCTGTAGCGGAGAAAGCAGGTCACCTGATTTAACGCTAAAGTCAGTTTGCACTTCGGCAATCATTTTTATCGTGCCGCCAGTATCACAAAGCTTTAGTACATGTCTGTTGTCTTGTTTATCGCTGCATGATTTTTTAACCAGCCATTCCATTGCACTATCCTGTCTGATAAGAATTGTCACATTAATTTACAGATTAACAGATAAACTCATTATCAATGGCAATGGAATAGCGGAAATGAGAGATGAAACTAATGATTTCTTAATACTGGCGTTGCACCCACTCTTTTAATGCCTGACGTGAAATCTTAATGCCGCCGTTTTTCAGCTCCGGCGGAAGCGTCAGCCAACGCACCGGTTGTTGAAAACGGGCCAACTTGTCTTTCACCCATTCGCTAAGATCAACGGTTTCGTGGTCATACTCCACCACCGCTACCGGTCGATGACCAAACTCCTTGTCAGTAACGGGGACGATAAACACCTGCAAAACCGCAGGATGCGCGGCAATCACACGTTCGACTTCTTCTGGCTGAATGCCTTCGCCACCACTGAAGAACAGATTGTCTAAACGTCCGACAATGGTCAGCTTGCCATTATGCATCTCACCGCGATCGCGCGTGGCGTACCAGCCTTCATCATTAACCAGCGGCACCAGTTGCCCGTTACGCCAGTAACCTTCTGCCATACTGGCAGCCCGCAGCCACACTTCATCATTAACGATTTTCACTTCCCGCCCCGGCAGCGGCGAACCGACGTCAGCCAGGCCGTCCGCTTCTTTCGCGCAAACCGTGGAAGCGAACTCCGTCAGACCATAGCCGCAAAAGCAACGAATGCCCTGCTCGCGCGCCTGCTCCGTCAACTCAACCGGAATTGCCGCGCCGCCAAGTAACACCGCTTTCAGGGAAACTGAACTGCGGTTAACCAGCAAACGCCAGAGCTGTGTTGGCACCAGTGAAGCGTGAGTACAGCCTGCCAGCATTTGCTCCAATGGCTGTTTATCACGTACCGTCATCCGCGCACCAGCGTATAACCAGCGCCACATAATTCCCTGACCAGAGACGTGAAACAACGGCAAAGAGAGCAACCAGTCATCGTGATCGCCAAACGGAATCAGCGATAACACCCCTTCGGCACTGGCAAGATGGGCCTGATAAGTATGAACTGCGGCTTTCGGCAAGCCAGTGGAGCCAGAGGTTAACGTCATTGAGCACAGGCGCGTCGGCTGCCACGCAGCGGCATGTGCGCCTTCAACCAGCTGAATGTGCAGCGACGTTAACGCCGGAAACGTGTTTTCCCCTTCCGGCACCAGCGCAAATTGCAGAGTGAGATTTGGCAGCAATTCCTCAAGCAACGGTTGCGGCAGTTGTGGATTCACGGGCAGCACCCGCGCCCCGCATTGCAGTAACGCCAGCCAGGCCAGCAGCGTTTGCGGCGTATTCCACGCCCGCAACATTACGCCGCTGCCCTCAACCACACCCTGCGCCGCAAAGCCGGAGGCTAATTCATCGACGCGAGCACAAAGCTTGCGCCAGTTGAGTTGCTCGTCATTAAGACGTAAGGCGATGGCTTCTCCCCGCACCTGCCGCCAGTGACGCCACGGCCAGTCAGAGAAGATCATAACAGCCGCTCCAGTGCATCAACTTCCACTAATGGCAGCGGGCTACCCGGCCAGCGACGAACCTGCTGCGCCTGCATCAGATCCAGCGTATCCAGCCCCGGAATGGTGTCTGGCGTTAACCAGGCAGCAATCCGCGCCAGTTGCGTTAAGCCTAAGCTCGACTCGATGGAAGAACTGATCACCGCCGTCAGCCCCAGCGCGTGCGCCGCCTGCACCTGCTCGCGGACTTTCTCCAGGCTGCCCGTGAGCGTGGGTTTGATCACCACCGCACGCACGCCCTCTTCCGCCACAAAGGCAAAATCCGGCTCGCGCAGGCTTTCATCCCAGGCAATGGCAATGCCGGTTTCACGGGCAAACGCACGCGAATCATCGCGGGTTTTGCACGGCTCTTCGAGAAACGCGATGCGGTGGCGATAGTCCGGGTTAACGTATTTGGCAAACTGCTGGCCTTTCAGCGGCGTCCAGGCGCGGTTCGCGTCAAGACGCAAATGCAGATCCGGAATTGCCTCCAGCAAAAGATTGACCACCATGCCGTCGCGCACGGCTTCGTACAATCCCACTTTGACCTTCGCCACTTTCTCGCCAGGCATATCGGCAAGTTTGAGGATCAGATCGTCCGGATCGCCATTACACAGCGGCGCAGCACGGTAATTGGCCGCCTGCGGGAGCGTATCTGCTAGTTCAGCCAGCGCGCAGCTTACGCCAAAGGCGACGGAAGGCATCTGTGGTAGCTCGCAATCGCCTGCCAGCCAGTTATGTACCCAGGCAAGCAGCACACTTTGCGCCTCTTCCCAGGTTTCCTGACTGAAGCCCGGCAGTGGGGAGATCTCCCCCCACCCTTCGCGCTCGCCCTCACGCAGGCAAACGTATAGCCCGTCGCGGGTTTTTAACCGCCTGTCGCGCAGAACCACCCCCGCGTCCATGGGGATCTGCCAGCGGTATACCTGCGCGCTACGCATTACGGATTCCGTTTAAATTTGCTGAAGTCAGGCTGACGTTTCTGGTTAAAGGCGTTGCGACCTTCCTGACCTTCTTCCGTCATGTAGAACAGCATGGTGGCGTTACCCGCCAGTTCCTGCAGACCCGCCTGACCGTCACAGTCGGCGTTCAGTGCAGCTTTCAGGCAACGCAGCGCCATCGGGCTGTTTTGCAGCATTTCGCGGCACCAGCGGACGGTCTCTTTTTCCAGATCGGCCAGCGGCACCACGGTGTTCACAAGGCCCATATCCAGCGCCTGTTTTGCATCGTACTGACGGCACAGGAACCAGATTTCACGCGCTTTTTTCTGCCCGACGATGCGAGCCATATAGGAAGCTCCCCAGCCGCCGTCGAAGGAACCGACTTTCGGGCCAGTCTGACCGAAGATGGCATTATCTGCCGCGATAGTCAGGTCGCACATCATGTGCAGAACATGACCGCCGCCGATGGAGTAGCCAGCCACCATCGCGACAACCGGTTTCGGACAGGTACGGATCTGACGCTGGAAGTCCAGCACGTTGAGGTGATGTACGCCGGAATCATCTTTATAACCGCCGTAGTCGCCACGTACTTTCTGGTCACCACCGGAGCAGAACGCTTTATCGCCCGCGCCAGTCAAAATGATCACGCCGATGTTGTCGTCATAACGGGCATCCGCCAGCGCCTGGATCATCTCTTTTACCGTCAGAGGACGGAAGGCATTGCGCACCTGCGGACGATTAATGGTGATTTTTGCGATACCGTCGGTGGATTTTTCATAACGAATGTCCTCGAAACCTTCGGAGCAATCGTGCCATTCAACCGGTGCGTAAAGCATTGCTTCATCAGGATAAATCATATTGTGTCCTTTAGTCAGAAACGCAAGATCTGCGCCAGACTTGCGATTACGCCAGCGGGATTTTCCCGATGCGCGTTATGTCCGGCGCGAGGAATGACATGGCAGTCGGCAGCCAGTTCCGCTGCCAGAGCGCGGAATTTGCTGTCACGTTCACCACATAAATAATAAAACGCAAATGTGCGGGCGCTAAGGTTAGCACGTAAATCAGGCTGGACGGCGAGAGAAGTGGCCTCCAGCATCGCGGCAAGGGTTGCGCCGTTATTGTTGCTGCGCAGCGCCACCAGCTCCCGGCGTTGATCGTCATTGAGCGAGGCAAAAACAGGCTGTTGATACCAGTCGGCAAATACCGCCGTTAACGGTTCTGAACAAAAACGCTGCGCCCAGCGATGATCGGAAAGCTGACGTTCCGTGCGTTGTTCAGCACTTTGCAGCCCAGGATGCCCACCTTCGACAATCACGCCACAAAGCCCCGCCATCCCCTGACAAGCCGCCATCATCGCCACCCGTCCACCGAGCGAGTACCCCACCAGCCAGAAGTTAAGGATGTTGTAACTAACCAAAGTTTTACGCAGTAAGTCGGTGACATCATCAAATCCATCGACGCTAATTGCCGCCGAACCACCGTGACCTGGCAGATCAACATACAACCGCGAGTAGTCTGCAAACGCCTCGCCGACTTCCTGCCATTCGAGGCAATCGCCGGAGAAACCATGCAAAAACACCAGCCAGGGTAAACCTGGCTTGCCGTGTTTTGCCTGTGCGTGCAGGATCATAAATGGCTTACCTGCGCCAGCAGTTGCTGGAGGGTTTGCGCGCCGTCGGTGTCGTTAACCACCATCTCAATCACCGTGGTGGTCGGAGTGCGCCAGGCGTCGGCAAGTGCCGTTTCTAGTTCCTGCCAGTTTTGCGGACGATGATATTTCAGCTCAAACATCGCGGCAGCGTGCTCAAAATGGACGTTTTGCGGCATCAGATAGAAACGCTCGCGCTCGCTTTTCGGCGTCGGCAACAGCGAGAAAATTTGTCCGCCGTTGTTGTTCACCACAATTAATACCAGCGGCGCGGAAACCTGACGCAATAGCGCCAGCGCGTTGAGATCGTAAAGAGCAGAGAGATCGCCCACAATCGCCAGCGTCGGTTTACCACTAGCCCTCTGAACGCCTGCGGCGGTAGAAATCAGCCCATCTATTCCGCTGGCCCCACGGTTGCTATATACCGGGTAACCTGCCGGAAGTTGCGAAAGCGCATCAATCAGACGTACCACCAGGCTATTACCGACAAACAGTTGCCCCTGTTCAGGCAAATAGTCGCTGATGCGATGCGCCAGTTGCGCTTCGCCAAACGCATCACGACGGGCAACAACTGCCTGCATTGCCTGTTCAGCCAGACGCGGGATCTCCACGCACCAGGGCTGGCGTTTTTCAGCCGGATGCAGCTCCAGCCAGTCGGCAATATTGGCGACCAGGCGACGTCCACGGTGGTGTGCCGGGTCAAGCTGCCCTTCGATGTTATCAACAATCCAGTACTCTTCTGGCTCACAGCTTGCCTGCCATTGCAGTAACCGTTTGCCGGTCAGGCTGCTCCCCAGTTGCACGACAATCTGCGCCTGTTGCAGTTCGCTGGTCGCTTTGGCATTGCCTAACCAGAGATCGGCACACGGCAGCGGCTGCCCGGTTTGCGACAGCACGTCGCCAATCAGCGGCCAGCCAAGTGTTTGCGCCCACAGGGCAACTTTTTTGCCCTCTTCCGCACTCATGCGCCCGGCAACCACCACGCCGCGCTTTTGCCGCCAGAAGAACCAGTCGCGCTGTTTTTCGCTCTCAAGACGAGGCGCTTCACGCAGCCACGGTTTGTCGCCCTGCCACCAGTCGCCAAGACGTTGTTGCCAGCTAAGTCCGGTATCGTCCATCTCGCCATAAAGCGGTTCGGCAAACGGGCAGTTGATATGGACTCCACCCGCATGCAGCGTGCCTAAAGCGTGGTCGATAGTAGAAACCAGCCAACGGGCGGGAATATCCTGCGTCGGGCGCGGTAGTGAAATGCTATGCGTAGGATGAGAGGCGAACATGCCCGGCTGACGAATTGCCTGATTTGCGCCGCAGTCAATCAATTCCGGAGGACGATCGGCGGTTAACAGGATCAGTTTTTCTCCGGTTAACCCAGCTTCAATCAGTGCCGGATAGAGATTCGCTACCGCCGTGCCGGAAGTCACTATCACCGCCACCGGCTGCTTGCTGACTTTCGCCAGCCCCAGCGCCAAATGCCCCAGCCCACGCTCATCAAAATGAGTGTGATGAATGAAAGCGGAATTTTCCGCCGCCGCCAGAGTTAATGGCGTAGAACGAGAGCCAGGGGCGATGCAGACGTGTCTGACGCCATGACGTGTTAATGCTTCCAGAATGACCGCCGCCCAGCGTCGGTTAAATGCGCTTACTGACATGAGTTTGTCCGGTATCAATATTGCGGCTAAGTATAAGGAGCTACAAAAAGAGATTATTGATATGAATCGGTAATGATGCGACTCATTACTATTCCAATTGTAATAAAGTGCGCAGTCCTGCCGCTTTGTTGTCGATTTCCTGCCACTCCAGTTCGGGGTCTGAGCCTCGGACAATACCCGCTCCGGCATACAATCGCACGACATTGCCACTGATTTTCGCCGAGCGCAGGGAAACGCAGAATTCGCTTTGTTGTAATGAGAGATAGCCCGCAGAACCCGCATACCATTCACGGGTAAACGGTTCGTGCCGGGCGATGAACTGCCGTGCCAAATCGCGCGGTAAACCTGCCACCGCTGCCGTTGGCTGCAACTGATGCAGACAAACCACATCATCTGCCGTATTAAGCGAGGTCCAGATACAGCGACGCAGATGCTGCACTTTACGCAGACGAAGCACCTGCGGCGGTAAAACATCCAGCGCCTGGGTGTCGCTCTGTAATCGCTGGCAGATATCTTCCACCACCAGCATATTCTCGCGCTGGTTTTTATCATCCGCCATCAGCCACTCGCCCAGTTGCTGCGCCTGTTTATCATCAGGATGATTCGCCACCGTTCCCGCCAGTGCTTCAGTACGCAACGCTTTGTCACGCCGCCGCCAAAGCCGCTCAGGAGATGAACCCAGGAACGCGCTTTCGCCATCAAAGGCCATGTAGAAATGGTAGCAGTTCAGGTTCAACCGACGGCTGGCAGCCATCATTGCCGCCGCGTTAACTGAATCGGAGAAATGCAGATCGGTCGCCCGCGCCAACACCACTTTATCCAGTTCACCTTCAGCAATGGTGTCGGTCGCCAGTTTAATTAACCCCGTCCAGGCTGGTTTGTCCGGCCAGTGATTTTCTTGGGTGATGGTTAAATGCAGAGCTGGCAACGGTTTAATGTTTGCCAGAGCAGCAATGTATTCCTTTGCCTGATGTGCGTCTTGCTGAAGGGAGTTTTCGCTGAAAAGGGTCAGTCGAAGGGTCGCTTTGCCTGCACAGCGTCGCCATTCCAACCGCGGGAGGAGTAAATTGCCCTGGGAAGGGTCAAACGCATTCAGCCCCCAGATACGTAAGTCGGTGTGATCCGGGTATTGTCGGAGAAAACGCTGCGCCTGCGCCAGCGACGAAAAGCTGGCTATTGTACCCAGCACGGCAGCCTCTTCATCACCATTGCGTTGTTGCCAGTAAAATTGCGGATACATTTGCTGGCTGGCCAGCCAGCTTAAGGCATCAAAGGCGTCATTTAATGGGAAAGGAACATCAAAAACCCGAATGCCGGGCGTCGCTGGAAACTCTTGCGACAGATGGCGCAATAGATTTTCCAGCGCCGTAGTGAGTGATTGCACGCGGACCTCTCCCTGTTAAAAGCCTCACATTATACGGGGTACTGCAAAAAAAATGCAGTACCCCAGTGTAGGGAGGTTTTAACGGCGTGCCAGCAACAGTCCTAATACCAAACCAACCGCAGCGCCAACGCCAATCCCCTGCCACGGTTTTTCATGAACGTAGTCGTCGGCGCGATAAACCGCTTGCTTCGCCCGATAGTAATAGCTGTCCGAAGCCTGACTGACTCTTTTTTTCACATCATCCAGCGCCTTCTCTGCTCGCGCCTTCAGCTCAACATATTTCTGATCGGCGGGATCGCCAGAGGAGCGCAGCACTTCTTCCAGTGTTTCACTCAGCAACGTCAGGTCGTCATCGATGCGTGTATCACCAAATTGATTAGACATTCTCGTTCTCCATTTGCTTAAAACCTGCCACTAACTATAGACAACGGTTATCAATTACGCCTGAATGACTTCGCGCGCCATCCCAATGTGGGGAATACCATCTTCCTCGTAGATATCCGTTACGGGGATAAAGCCAAAACTGCGGTAAAAGTTTTGTAAGTGCGCCTGCGCTCCCAGATAAATCGCCTTGTCCGGCCAGTGGCGCGTACATGATTCCAGCGCCTTACTCATCAGTTGCTGCCCCACTTTTTCGCCCCGCAACGCTTCGCTGACAATCACGCGACCAATCACCACCGGTTCGAGATCATCATCACTTTTCAGAATCCTCGCATACGCTACCAGTTTCCCGTTTTGCCAGCCGAGAACATGACGATTTTCACCTACCAGATCGTCACCATCGACATCCTGATAAGGACAGTTTTGTTCGACAACGAATACCGCACAACGCAGTTGTAATAAGGCATAAAGCTGAGAAACCGATAATTCAGAGTGATGAAGATCCTGCCAGTCGATCATGATGCGCTCCTTTTGGTTGTATGCCTTATACTAGCCGGATTATTTTTAGAAATGTGATGGTCTTATGGAATTAATTTTCTTAGGTACTTCGGCGGGAGTTCCGACCCGGGCGCGTAATGTCACGGCGATATTGCTCAATCTGCAACATCCGACCCAGGCCGGACTTTGGTTATTTGACTGTGGCGAAGGCACTCAACACCAAATGCTGCACACGGTGTTTAATCCCGGCAAACTGGACAGGATTTTTATTAGCCATCTTCATGGCGATCATCTTTTCGGTCTGCCCGGTTTGCTGTGCAGTCGTTCCATGTCAGGTATTGTGCAACCCTTAACCATTTATGGTCCGAAAGGTATCCGTGAATTTGTTGAGACAGCGTTACGTATTAGTGGCTCGTGGACCGATTATCCACTGGAGATTATTGAAATTAGCGCAGGCGAAATTCTTGATGATGGCTTGCGTAAAGTGACAGCTTATCCGATGGAACATCCGCTGGAATGTTACGGCTATCGGGTAGAAGAACATGATAAGCCTGGTGCGCTGAATGCTCAGGCATTAAAGGCCTCGGGCGTACCGCCTGGCCCATTGTTTCAGGATTTGAAAGCCGGAAAAACTGTCACACTGGAAGACGGTCGGCAGATTAACGGCGCTGATTACTTAGCCGCGCCTACACCAGGAAAAGCGATCGCCATTTTCGGCGATACTGGTCCTTGCGATGCCGCGCTGGCGCTGGCCAAAGGTGTCGACGTAATGGTTCACGAAGCGACTCTGGATTTGGCGATGGAGGCCAAAGCCAACAGTCGCGGCCACAGCTCCACACGCCAGGCGGCGGCACTGGCCCGTGAAGCTGGTGTCGGTAAGCTAATCATTACCCATGTTAGTTCACGCTATGATGATAAAGGCTGTCAGCACTTGTTACACGAGTGCCGGACGATTTTCCCGGCAACTGAACTGGCGAGCGATTTCGCGGTGTTTAGCATTTAAGTCGAAAGCGGTGGTTAGTTGGCAGATTAATTTAATGATACCAACGCACTTATTTGCCATTTTTTCATCTGTTTGCCGGATACGTTTGATGTCGGTATCAGGCAAACAGATTTATCATTTTTAGTTTTGTGAATTATCCAGACCTTCCGCCAGCCCAATCAGACGAATAAATTCCGCTCTGTAGCCTTGTTGATCCGGTCCTTTTGCTTGCCGCGCCCACTGTTCGATCTGCTGCCAGGATGTATTATTCAGGTATTCAGAACCGCGCAATTTTTGCCCATACGCAGAGACTGCTGCGCGAAAACGCATATCTTCTGAAGGTGCGTTTATTGTGGGTGCCAACGGGAATTCAACTAACTGACTTTCTTTTCCCTGCGGGTATTTCCAACGAATCTTTAACCAGGCCAGTTCTTTCGCTTTATCTGATTCCACTGATTTGTTATCCGGGGCATAGCGTAACTTATCAATTGATGCTTTTTGCCCATTCAGCGTTAGCTGCCGGTGTCGACGTCAAGGCTAAACGTCGCCAACGGGTTTTGCGCTACCTGCTTAACCGGATTATCATCGAACTGCTGATAGCGAGCGGTTCCTGGATTTGCGATACGTGTAGCTTTTGCTTTAGCCGCTCTTTCAAATGTTGGCGCTTCCTGTAATCGCCCCTGCAAAGCCTGTTTGTCTGAGGATTGTTGCGCTTCATGCTGGGCTAAGGTTTTTGCTTTAGCGGCTTTAGCGGCGGCTCTTTGCTCCGCCACTTTTGTTGCCGCTTGTTGCGCGGCAAGTACTTGCTGGTCTGTGGGTGTAGTAGATTGTTGTTGCTGACTTTCCTTATCATCAGATTCCGGCCCACATCCTGACAAAATCAAACTACTAATAAGCAACATGATTATATTTTTATTTCGCATATAAAATCCTTTTAAATAAACTCAACCACCAGACATAAAATAGACTCTTTGTATAATCCGGCTAATCTTAATAAAATACGATCTCGAAACCTATAACAAATAATGATTCAACAACGAAACCTATCAACAATTTATATATGAAAAAAATAACCTTTTCCTTTTTTATATTATTCCTGTTTTCACTTCCTCTGATTGTTTTTTACCAACCCTGGGTCAATGCATTACCGCAAACGCCCCAGCACGCAAGTCCCGAGCAATTAGAAAAAACAGTTCGTTATCTTACACAAACTGTGCATCCACGTAGTGCCGACAATATTGATAATCTGAATAGGTCCGCAGAGTATATAAAAGAGGTCTTTGTCAGTAGCGGCGCCAGAGTTACCAAGCAGGATGTCCCTATTACTGGTGGCCCCTACAAAAACATTGTTGCTGATTATGGTCCTACCGATGGACCGCAGATTATTATTGGTGCGCACTATGACTCTGCCAGCAGTTACGAAAACGATCAATTAACCTATACGCCGGGTGCGGATGATAACGCCAGCGGCGTGGCAGGATTACTCGAACTGGCTCGTTTGTTACAGCAGCAAGCGCCGAAAATAGGTGTGCAACTGGTCGCCTATGTGTCGGAAGAACCGCCCTTCTTTCGTAGCAATGAAATGGGGAGCGCGGTACACGCCGCTTCGCTTGAGCGTCCTGTGAAATTAATGATAGCACTGGAGATGATAGGTTATTACGACTCCGCACCAGGGAGTCAGGATTACCCTTACTCTGTCATGTCCTGGCTTTATCCCGACCATGGTGATTTTATTGCTGTCGTCGGCAGAGTGCAGGATATCAGCGCTGTGCGTCAGGTAAAATCTGCGTTGTTATCAGCAAAAGAGTTGCCTGTTTATTCTATTAATGCACCTGGTTTTATTCCCGGTATCGATTTCTCCGACCACCTTAATTATTGGCAACACGATATTCCCGCCGTAATGATTACTGACACCGCTTTTTATCGTAATAAACAATATCACTTACCTGGCGATACCGCAGACAAACTCAATTATCAGAAAATGACTCAGGTGGTGGATGGCGTTATAACCTTGTTGCAAAACAGTAAATAATAAAAATTTCTCGAGGAAGATCCAGAAAAAGCAACATGCGCATTTTATTTTCCCTCGTCTGTTTTAAGATGCGAAAAATTAAATTCAACGGAGGAAAAACAAATGGGAATGATTGGCTATTTTGCAGAAATTGACTCAGAAAGAATTAACCGACTGCTTGAGTCTACTGAAAAACCCTTAATGGACAATATTCATGACACGCTTTCAGGTTTACGGCGACTGGATATTGATAAACGCTGGGATTTTTTACATTTTGGCCTAACGGGTACCTCTGCTTTTGATCCAGCGAAGAATGATCCGCTGAGTCGTGCCGTGCTTGGTGAACACAGCCTCGAAGATGGCATAGATGGTTTCCTGGGATTGACCTGGAATCAGGAGTTAGCCGCGACAATCGACCGCCTGGAAGCTCTGGATCGAAGTGAGCTGCGTAAACAGTTTTCCATTCAGCGACTCAATGAAATGGAGATTTATCCGGGAGTGACCTTTTCAGAAGAGTTAGAGGGGCAACTCTTTGCTTCGATCATGCTTGATATGGAAAAGCTGATTAGCGCGTATCGACGTATGCTGCGACAAGGGAATCATGCGCTGACGGTTATTGTTGGGTGATATAGCTTGATGCCTGGGGGAGAAAGACCTATCAGTTTAGATTTATGCAAAGATCATCTTAAATAAATCTTTAACCAAGACCCGGTTTTGATCCCCTTGTATAAACACTGCTATATGCTTGCTTTATCGCATTCTTAAGTTAAACCCGTTTATTCAGTATATAACAGCGATACCACTAGTGCTGGCAACGATCTGGCCTGTTAGATGAAAACAGTGTTTAACCATTCGTTACCTGAAAATAATCAGGCGAGCAAAAAGCCTGTTCAATTTTGCGATGATTTTTTATAGATCGTGTTGGTTATGGCGACAAGGAAAAGCATCAATGTTATCTTTCACAAATTGCAGTAATACAGAATCAACATCTTTTGCAAGTTGGTCACATTGCATTATCAGCATTTTGAATATTTCATCATTTGTAATTTCATTAAAAGTATTAACTTTCTCTTTTAATTCCCCATATCTGATTCTTGCAGTAACCATTTTTTTGGCAAGTTCTGACAATCCCAACGCTTGCAATTGTTGGTGAATATGATCACTTTCAAAAAAGATCCCACAATCCATTCCTTCCCAACCAACATATTCATGCCATTCATAAACCAGCATAAAAGTTTGTAAAACTGGCTGTAATAATTGGATATCTGCAAAACTAAACCAAAACTTACGCTTGAGATACCACTCATATTCAATCGCCAATGCTATTTTGTTTAAGGCATCTCCGGCATCCTTATTTTTACGCAAAATCAATTCCGTCAGTGTATAGCGTTGTTCATCAATACGCCGAAGAGTTTCTGCAATATCATAGTTTGTAGCCAACAAAACATTCTCTGCTTCCTGATGTGTGACGTCTACTTTTGCAGTCAATATATTGATTTGATCAATATGAAAGAATTTAATGGCCTCATCAACATTACCGCCAGTCCTCTCTAGCAAACGTCTGGCAGACTGGATACCGACAGGTACGTGCTCCCGAAGTTTGCGAATTTCACTTAACCATTCCATGTCAAACCCCTTTAAATATTTATGATGCTATATATAACAACGTCTGGATCACGACCCAGCCTGACTGAATATTTCACCTTTTCCTGCTTAACATCCATGTTATGATGCGCCTGAAACTAATAAGACGTGTGGCATTGTCACTATTTATCCGCTAATGAATTCAAACAATGCCATTCATTTGATGAATACATTATTTCAGGGAATAATTATGACACCTTTAGAACGCATTACCCAACTTGTTAATATCAATGGTGATGTTAACGAGCCTGCTACCCCCCGTCCATTGTTATCTCTTGAGGATTTTTTTATCGGAAATAATATCCTCGGTTCAATATGTTGCAATGTGACTCCAGAACAATCTCCGCAAGCTATCTACCACCATTTGCTGAAAATTCGTGAGCGTAACGATGTCAGTGATGTTTTGGTAGAAATTACGATGTTCAATGACCCTAACTGGCCCTTTAGCGAAAGAATTTCAGTTATCACTTCTGCTTCACCCGAAGAAGTTCAGAATTGGTTTGCAGAAGAAATTGCCCCTGATGAGTGCCGGGAAGGATGGGAAGAAGATACAGATCATGGATGGGTTGAAGTCCCTGCGGGTATGCATTCGGTTAATTGTTGGTGGGATTAAAACAGATTACTCATTACGAAAAATTTTTAAAATACTTCATGGAGGATGTATATTGTCATTTTCAACGGGTGCTGTAATTATCATTTTTGCGTGTTATGCATTAGCCTTTATCATACCAATACTCTTTATCGTTCCGTTTCTTCTTCGATGGGATAAAGAGAAAAGGGATAACACCGGTTTCATTTCTTTAATCTATCTGGAATTGCCAATCGGCACTACCGCATTAGCCTATTTATTTTATTTCAATAAGTATTTCGATTCTTTCTTTGAATATATTTTCAACCTCATACCCTATACATTAATTTTATGGTATGTGTGTTTTCTAAGGAAAAGCATATATTGCAGCCCACGCAAAATTTTATTTACAGGCTGGCGCGCCTTTGCCATTATATTTGTTTTACATACATTCTATTTATTCCCCATGAAAAACGAATCAGATTATGACACTGCTGTGAATACGGCACTAAGACAAGGGGATGGTACTGCATTGGATAAACTTTGGAAAACATGCCCGGAGGGTATCAATTCACTTTTGTTCAATATGAAATTTAACTATAACAGAACATATAACTTTGACTACCCAATCACTTCATTCGAGAAAGTTATCCAGTGTAGTGAATTTAAAGATGACTTTACCAGCGATTATGCTGTCAACTATTCTTTTGCTAACGTAACAAGCATTAATTTCTTAAAATTTCTATATAGCAAAATAGATGATAATAAAAAGAAAGAGATTCAGAATGATAAAGGTATTATAGACACTAGATTAATTGATTTAAAGCGATGTTTAAGAGACGAAAAGTGCAGTGCACAAAAAATCCAAATGCTCGATTTTCTACTAAAGCTCGTTCCAAAATGGCAAAAGCATTTATTTATCAAACCGGTAGACTTGCATAATTCTATTTTAAACTCAAATAAGCTTAGTGCTTCTTATTTTTCAAAATTTGTTCAACCTGAAAATGAAAATGACATTATCGCTATGCATGTTGTTTTAGGTGATAACCAGTCCGTAATATCAAAAATAAAGAACAAAGAATACCTACCTTCCGTGATTGGTCAAGAATATGGTGATTTTGGTGAAAATATAACATTAGTAAAGTTTATTATAATGAATGGTACAGAAGACATGATCGACTTCATCATTAACGATTTAAACGTTGATGTGGCGTGTTATGCAAGTGCGTCAACCATAAACTATAATACTATTGTCTCTTCAGACTATAATTATAAATACAATAAACGTTTCCAAAATAAAACCTGCACAAACCCAATCAAATCATAACACCATAAAAAAACCGCCGAAATCGGCGGTTTTTTAACATCAACACTCAACCTTACATCAGCGGCATTGCCAAACGCACAATACTAATCAGCGGTTGCGGCCATACACCCAGCACCAGTACCAACAGTGCAGAGATCAGCACCACGATACCGCCCGCGCTGTACTGCCAGTTTGACGGTGCATCGCGACCCGGTTGTTCCGGTGCGTGCAGGTATAAACTCACCGCCACGCGCAGGTAGTAGTAAAGGCCGATTGCCGAACCGACAACCACGGCCCCCACCAGCCACCACAAGTGCGCCTGGACACCGACTGCCAGCACGTAGAACTTACCGATAAAGCCCAGCGTCATCGGAATACCGGCCAGAGACAGCATCATCACCGTCATCACCGCCGCGAGGATCGGACGATGCCAGAACAGACCGCGGTAAGAGAACAGGGAATCAGCATCCGGGCCACGATACGGGCTGGACATCAGGCTGACCACACCGAACGCGCCGAGGCTGCTGAACAGATAACCGGCCAGGTAAACCCCTACCGCTTCCATCGACATCTCGCCAGTTTGCAGTGCAATCAGCGCCACCAGCAGATAGCCGAGGTGAGAGATAGATGAGTAACCGAGCAGACGTTTGATATTGGTCTGGCTCAGCGCCATCAGGTTACCGAAGATGATGGAGGCAAAGGCGATAATCGCCAGCACCACGCGAATCGCTTCGCTGTCACCCACTGGTGCGTAAAGGAACAGACGCATCACCACACCGAAGATAGCGATTTTGCTCGCCGTCGCCAGGAAAGTGGAAACCGGCGCAGGCGCGCCCTGGTATACGTCTGGCGTCCACAGGTGGAACGGCACCAGAGAGAGTTTGAAGCCGAGGCCAACAATCATCAGGCCGAAACCTGCCAGCAACAGCGGCTCGTTGAGCATACCGTCGCCGAGGTTTTTACCCAGTGCAACGAACGACAGATCCCCAGACTGCGCATACACCAGCGCCATACCAAACAGCAGGAAAGAAGACGCTGCGGCAGAAAGAATGGTGTATTTGATACTGGCTTCCAGCGAACGTTTCTGGCGGAAAGCGTAACCGACCAGGCCAAACAGCGGCAAAGAGATCAGTTCGATACCGAGGAACAGAGACGCCAGATGGTTGGCATTCGCCAGCAGGATCCCGCCCAGCGCAGCAATTAACACCAACAGGTAGAACTCGTCCTTGTTGTCGTTATAGCCTTCAAGCCACGGGTAGGCGAAAGTACAGGTGGCGAGGCTCGCCAACAATACCAGCCCGGTGTAAAGCATGGCGAAACCATCAACGCGCATCAGCGGCGTAACGTCCATAGCGCCCGCCTGGCCGACAAACCAGAGCGAAACCAGCGCCGCGTTAAGCCCAATAACCGAGAGCGTAGCGTTGAGGAAATGATTGCGTCGCCACGCAATGGAGAGCATCACAACCACCACCGTCAAGCCGACGATCAGCAACGGTAGCAGTGCGATCAGGTTTTGTGGAGTTATTGTCATGGCGATTTACGGCCTTGTAGTAGTAACGGAATTAACAAACCACTGCTGGATATTGCCAATCGCGGAGTGCGAGGTATCCAGAATCGGCTGCGGATAGAAGCCCAGCAGTACCAGCAGCACCACCAGCAACAGGATCATAAACAGCTCGCGCAGCGACATCCCTGGCAGTTCTTTGCTGGCAATCTCGCTTTTCGCTTTACCGAAGTAAGCGCGATGTAACATTGCCAGCGAATAAACAGATGCAAAGACCAGCCCAAAGGTAGAGATAACGGTAATCACCGGGACAACCTGGAAGCTGCCGAACAGAATCATAAATTCGCCGACGAAGTTACCGGTGCCTGGCATCCCAAGCGTTGCCACCGCAAAGAACAGCGACAGTGCTGGCAGCCATTTCATCTTGCTCCACAGACCGCCCATCATGCGCATGTCGCGGGTATGGATACGTTCATAGAGCTGACCGCAGAGAATAAACAGACCCGCCGCTGACAAGCCGTGCGCAATCATCTGAATTACCGCGCCCTGGTAGGCCAACTGGCTGCCGGTGTAGATGGCAATCAGCACGAAGCCCATGTGGGAAACCGAGGTGTAGGCGATCAGACGTTTGATATCGGTCTGGGCGAAGGCCATCCATGCACCGTAGAAGATGCCGATAACACCCAGCCACATAGCGATTGGTGCAAACTCTGCCGACGCGTTCGGGAACAGCGGCAGGGAGAACCGCAGCAGACCGTAAGCGGCGGTTTTCAGCAAGATCCCTGCGAGGTCCACGGAACCCGCAGTTGGTGCCTGGGAGTGCGCATCCGGCAGCCAGCCATGCAGCGGAACCACCGGCATTTTCACCGCGAAGGCGATGAAGAAGCCCAGCATCAGCAGGTATTCCACGCCGTTAGACATCGGCGTATTCAGCAGCTCTTCATAGTTGAAGGTCCAGACGCCGGTCGCGTTGTAGTGAACAAAGACCAGCGCCAGGATGGCGATCAACATCACCAGACCACTCGCCTGGGTATAAATGAAGAACTTGGTTGCCGCCGTGATACGCGTTTTACCGTCAGAAGCTTTATGCCCCCACAGTGCGATCAGGAAGTACATCGGCACCAACATCATTTCCCAGAAGAAGAAGAACAGGAACATGTCGATGGCAAGGAACACGCCGATAACGCCGCCCAGGATCCACATCAGGTTGAGGTGGAAGAAGCCCTGATATTTTTCGATCTCGTTCCACGAACAGAGTACCGCCAGCACGCCGAGCAGACCGGTCAGCACGACCATCAGCAGCGACAGACCGTCAATGGCAAGATGGATAGAGATACCAAAACGCGGGATCCACGGCATGTCGAATTCAGACTGCCACTGCGGAATTCCGGCGGATTGCGTCAGTGAATAACCGCCCTGCAACCACAGTTGCAGCGACAGCGCCAGCGTCAATCCCATGGTGATCAGCGCTACCCAGCGCGGCACCTTGACGCCAAAGCGTTCGGTCTGCCAGCACAGAAAGCCGCCGATAAAGGGGATTAGTATTAACCAGGGTAATAACATAGCTAAGTATGTCCCTTATATTTACTCCTGCTCAGGCTATCTCACTCGCCAGCCCGAATCCCGGCAGTGCTCGCAATCCTCACGTACTTAAGTACGCTCCGGTTGCTGTGCGCTGGCGGTATCCGGTCTGACTTCGCCGATGACGCCTGTACTTCAGGAACAGTTACCTAAAATTTATTCTTAGTTCACAGACCCGGCGCAGCGCCGGGTATATTCACTCAGCCAACAACTCAACGCAGTACCATCAACAGTGCCAGCACCACGACCGCACCGATGCTCATGGATGCCACATACCAGCGCAGGTAGCCGTTCTCGCTTAACAGCAGACCTTTACCTGCAAAGCGGGAAAGAACCGCCGGGATGTTCATCATTGAGTTCAGCGGATCGCGTTTCAGCAACCAGGCAATCCCCAGGAACGGCTTGACGAATACTTTGTCATACAGCCAGTCGAAGCCCCAGGCGTTGTACCACCAGGTGCCCAGCAGGCGGCCCGGCGCACTGTTGGCGATGGAGGTCACCAGAGTACGTTTACCCAGCCACAGCCAGGCTGCCAGCAGAATGCCGACCACCGCGACCACGCCAGAGGTAATTTCCAGGGTCAACATGCTGCCGTGCGCCAGCTCCGTCGTTTGCGGAAGCACGCCCTGCAGCGGCGGTACAATCAGTGCGCCAACGAAGGTGGAAAGGATCAGCAGCACAATCAGCGGCAGGCTGTGAGTTACCCCTTTCACGGCGTGAGCGTGAATTTGTTCTTTTCCGTGGAAGACGATGAAAATCATACGGAAGGTGTAGAGCGAGGTCATAAACGCACCGACCAGACCTGCCACCATCAGATTGATATGACCATTCGCCATCGCACCCGCGAGGATCTCATCCTTACTGAAGAAGCCCGCAGTGACCAGCGGCAGTGCCGACAGTGCTGCGCCGCCCACCAGGAAGCAGAGATAAACCAGCGGAATAGATTTACGTAGACCGCCCATCTTGAAGATGTTCTGTTCGTGATGGCAGGCCAGAATGACGGAACCGGATGCCAGGAACAGCAGCGCTTTAAAGAACGCGTGGGTCATCAAGTGGAAAATCGCCGCATCCCATGCCTGCACGCCAAGCGCGAGGAACATGTAGCCAATCTGGCTCATGGTAGAGTAAGCGAGAACACGTTTGATGTCGGTCTGTACCAGCGCGGCAAAACCGGCCAGCAGCAGCGTAACCGCCCCAACAATACCCACCAGATGCAGAACTTCCGGCGTCATCAGGAACAGGCCGTGGGTACGGGCGATCAGGTAGACACCTGCGGTTACCATCGTTGCGGCGTGGATCAGCGCGGAGACAGGCGTCGGGCCCGCCATCGCGTCAGCAAGCCATGTCTGCAACGGCAACTGAGCAGATTTACCAACCGCACCGCCCAGCAGCATCAGCGTCGCCCACATCAGCATGTTATTGCCGTCAGCAAAGTGCGCAGGCGCCAGTTCCACCATTTCGCGGAAGTTCAGCGTACCCAGCTCGTTGTAGAGAATGAACAGCGCGAAAGCGAGGAACACGTCACCCACACGGGTCACGACGAACGCTTTCATTGCCGCTGCGCCATTCTTTGGATCGGTGTAATAGAAACCGATCAGCAGATAGGAGCACAGGCCCACGCCTTCCCAGCCGAGGTACATCAGCAGCAGGTTATCGGCGAGAACCAGAACGACCATGCTGGCAATGAACAGGTTGGTGTAAGCGAAGAAGCGAGAGTAGCCCTCTTCACCACGCATATACCAGGAGGCGTACATGTGAATAAGGAAACCCACACCAGTGACCACCGAGAGCATGGTCAGCGACAGGCCGTCCAGCACCAGATTGAAACCGATGTTAAAGTCGCCTACCGACATCCACGTCCACAGCGGCTGGCTGTATGCCTGCTCACTGTTAGCGAAGAAGTCAACGCCGATAAAGGCAGTTACCAGCGCCGCCAGGCCCACAGAGCCAACGCCGACGATCGCCGAGACGTTTTCAGACCAGCGCCCACGGGAGAATGCCAGCAGGACGAAGCCAATCAATGGCAAAATAATGGTTAAGGCAAGCATGTTCATCCGCGCATCTCACTTACTGAATCGATGTTCAGGTTCTGGCGACGACGGTGAAGTTGCAGCAGCAGCGCAAGGCCGATACTCGCTTCTGCCGCCGCGAGGCTGATGGCGAGAATGTACATCACCTGACCGTCGGTCTGGCCCCAGTAGCTTCCGGCAACCACAAAGGCCAGCGCGGAGGCGTTAATCATGATTTCCAGACCAATCAGCATAAACAGCAGATTGCGACGGATAACCAGACCGGTTAAGCCAAGAACGAATAAGATTGCCGCGAGGATCAGTCCATGTTGTAAGGGGATCATGCGTGCTCCTCCGTTTTTCTTTTCGCGCTGTCGTCTTTACGATTGCTCAGCACTTCACCCGCACGCTCTTCACGACCGACGTGGAAGGCCACAACCAGACCCGCGAGCAGCAGCATAGAAGCCAGTTCTACCGCCAGTACATAAGGCCCGAACAGCGTAATACCCACTGCTTTAGCACTGATTGGCGTACCGTCGATACCCTGATCGTTAACACCGAGGATGGCGTAAACAATCACCACCAGCATGATGGCCGACAAAATTGCCGGACCAATCCACACCTGCGGTTTCAGCCACTGGCGTTCTTGTTCGATTTCCGAACCGCCCTGGTTGAGCATCATCACCACGAACACGAACAGCACCATAATGGCACCCGCGTAGACGATAATTTCCAACGCACCGGCGAAGTAAGCGCCCAGCGAGAAGAACACCCCGGAAATCGCCAGCAGCGAAATAATCAGGTACAGCAGTGCGTGTACCGGATTGGTATGGGTGATCACTCGCAAGGTCGCAAGTATGGCTATCAGGCCACAGATATAAAAAGCGAACTCCATTGCCCCTCTCCTTACGGTAACAGGCTCTTGACGTCGATAGGCTTGGCTTCGTTCTCTGCTTCGCCCTTATCTTTGCCGTCGATTGCCATACCTGCCATCCGGTAGAAGTTATATTCCGGGTATTTGCCCGGACCGGAGATCAGCAGATCCTCTTTCTCGTAAACCAGATCCTGGCGCTTGTATTCCCCCATTTCGAAATCCGGGGTTAACTGAATCGCCGTGGTCGGACAGGCTTCTTCGCACAAACCACAGAAAATGCAGCGTGAGAAGTTGATGCGGAAAAATTCCGGATACCAGCGACCGTCTTTGGTTTCTGCTTTTTGCAGCGAGATACAGCCGACCGGGCAGGCTACCGCGCAGAGGTTACAGGCTACGCAACGCTCTTCGCCGTCCGGGTCGCGGGTCAGAACGATACGACCACGATAACGGGGCGGCAGATAGACCGGCTCTTCCGGGTACATTCGCGTTTCGCGTTTGGCGAACGCGTGCAGGCCGATCATCCAGATACTACGAACCTGGGTGCCGAAACCTACTAACAATTCTTTTAAGGTCATGGTCTTATTGCCCCTTATTGCGCCTGCCAGAGAATGACAGCCGCCGTTACCAGCAAGTTGATCAGCGTCAGCGGCAGGCAGATTTTCCAGCCGAAGGACATTACCTGGTCATAACGCGGACGCGGTAACGACGCACGAATCAAAATGAACATCATCATAAAGAACGCGGTTTTCAGCGCGAACCAGATGAATGGCGGTAACAACGGGCCTTGCCAGCCACCGAAGAACAGCGTCACCATCAGTGCAGAGATGGTCACAATCCCGATGTATTCACCCACGAAAAACAGACCGAACTTCATGCCGGAATATTCAATGTGGTAACCATCCGCCAGTTCCTGCTCGGCTTCCGGCTGGTCAAACGGGTGACGGTGACACACCGCCACGCCCGCGATGGCAAAGGTAATAAAACCAAAGAATTGCGGGATGACGTTCCACACATGCGCCTGGCTGTTGACGATGTCGGTCATGTTGAATGAACCGGCCTGCGCCACCACGCCCATCAGGGAAAGCCCGAGGAACACTTCGTAGCTCAGGGTCTGCGCAGAAGCACGCATCGCACCCAGCAGCGAGTATTTGTTGTTACTTGACCAGCCCGCAAACAGCACCGCGTAAACCGCCAGACCGGCCATCATCAGGAAGAACAAAATCCCGATGTTCAGGTCGGCAACCACCCAACCTGGGCTGACTGGCACAATCGCAAAGGCCAGCAGCAGCGAGGTAAAAGCAATCATCGGTGCCAGGGTAAAGATGACGCGATCCGAGAATTTCGGGATCCAGTCTTCTTTAAAGAACATTTTGATCATGTCCGCAACCAGCTGGAGCGAACCGCCCCAGCCAACACGGTTAGGTCCGTAACGGTTCTGGAACAGACCCAGCAGGCGACGTTCGCCAAAGCTCATGAATGCCCCACAGGTGACAACCACCAGCAGGATCACCACCGCTTTGAGGATGGTCAGCAGGATCTCAATCAGTTCCGGTGATATCCAACTCATTGTTGTGCCTCCTTGAGATCCTCAAGATGCGCGCCCGCCAGCACCGGAGCAATGCCGGACATACCCATCGGCAAGCCAACCTGCCCTGCCGTCAGCCCTTCGGCGATTTCAACCGGCAGCGTGACCGTGTTGCCATCGTAACTAAAGGAGACGCGTGTACCTGCGTTCACACCTAACTTCGCGGCATCCGCTGGGTTGAGTTTGATGTACGGCTGCGGCATACGGCTCTGGAAGACCGGAGCACGCTGTGACAATTCATCGCTGCCAAACAGGTGGTAGTACGGCGCGATACGCCATTTCCCGTCCTGCGGCTGGAAGCGTGCCGGTACGCTGGTGAAGTAATCCAGACCGTTTTCGCTGGTTTCAAACAGACGCACGCCCGGATCGCCAAAGCGCAGTTTGCCGCCCACTTCGTCCTGGAATTTGTTCCACGCCTGCGGGGAGTTCCAGCCTGGCGCCCAGGCAAACGGCACTTGCGAACGGTGCGCGGTCGGCTGGTTGTTACCTTCCATCGAGAAGGTGAACATGGTGTCAATGTCCTGCGGCTGACGCGGCTCATGAACGCTGATGTTGGCGCGCATGGCAGTACGACCGCTGTAACGGTGCGGCTCACGGGCCAGTTTCTGCCCACGAATACGGAATGTCGCATCCGGCGCAGCATCTTTGATACCCGCCAGTTCCGGGATTTTCGCCACAACGGCGTCAATCACGTGGTCGAGCTGCGTCCAGTCCACTTCTCGGCTCAGCAGGGTGCTGTGCAACGAGTGCAACCAGCGCCAGCTTTCCAGCATGACAGTTTTGCTGTCGTAATAGGACGGGTCGTAAACCTGGAAGAAACGTTGGGCGCGGCCTTCATTATTAATTACCGTACCGTCGCTTTCAGCAAAGCTGGCGGCAGAAAGCACCAGATGGGCGTTTTCCATGATCGCTGTGCGTTGATGGTCAACCACCATCACCAGCGGCGCTTTAGCCAGCGCAGCATTCACGCGGGTAGCGGAAGCGTGACGATGCAGATCGTTTTCCAGCACCACCACCGCGTCGGCGCGTCCGGTTTCCAGTTCGGTTAACGCTTCTTCCAGCGAACCACCGCCCATAATGCCCAGCCCCATGCTGTTGACGGAACGGGCAATCATGGTGATACCGACGTCAGCACCGCGACCTTTCAGGGCTTTCGCCACGTTAGCCGCAGCCTGAATCACTTCAGCGCTACCGGCGTTCGTCCCGGAGATAATCAACGGTTTCTTCGCACCAGCCAGTGCCTGCACGATGACGTCGATTTTGCTTTGCAGCTCAGGTTCGATACCGTCAACCGCTGGCGCAGAGTTATCCAGCGCATGGGCGATGGCAAAACCTAAACGCGCCTGATCTTCAACCGGTGCGCGGTAAGTCCACGCCGCGATATCATCCAGGCGGGTGTCATCAACGTT
Source organism: Escherichia sp. E4736 (assembly GCF_005781225.1). Lineage (NCBI taxonomy): Bacteria > Pseudomonadati > Pseudomonadota > Gammaproteobacteria > Enterobacterales > Enterobacteriaceae > Escherichia > Escherichia sp. E4736. The sequence goes on from NZ_VATT01000014.1 coordinate 366,383, forward strand.
GGTAACAAACAGCGGATGCTTCGCACGTTGACCGATGTTGAGGATTGCCGCAATCTGCCAGTCAGCCACTTTCTGGGCTGCCGCCATTTCGCGCGCTTTACCTTTCACCGCCTGACGCACTGCCAGCGCGACGCGCGCGCCGGTCTGGGTAACGTCTTCGCCCAGCACCAGTACCGCATCATAAGATTCGATTTCGCGCAGTGCCGGAGTATAAATGCCGCCTTCACGCAGCACTTTTAGTGCCAGTTGCAGACGTTCCTGCTCACCGTGAGCGATACCGGTATAGAAGTTTTCTTCGCCCACCAGCTCACGCAGCGCAAAGTTGCTTTCCACGCTGGCGCGCGGAGAACCGATGCCGATCACTTTCTTCGACTGACGCAGAATATCTGCCGCGCCCTGCATTGCCTGTTCGGCGTTGAGGGTAATGAAATCATCGCCACGACGCTGTACTGGCTGACGCGGACGATCTTTCAGGTTGACGTAGCCGTAACCGAAACGACCACGGTCGCAGAGGAAGTAGTGGTTTACCGTACCGTTGTAACGGTTTTCGATACGACGCAGTTCGCCATAACGCTCGCCGGGGCTGATGTTACAGCCGATGGAACATTGCTGGCAGATGCTCGGCGCAAACTGCATATCCCATTTACGGTTGTAACGCTCGGAGTGCGTTTTGTCGGTAAATACGCCGGTCGGGCAAATTTCGACCAGGTTACCGGAAAATTCGCTTTCCAGCGTGCCGTCTTCCGGGCGACCGAAGTAGACGTTGTCATGCGCGCCATAAACGCCCAGATCTGTACCGTCAGCGTAATCTTTGTAGTAACGCACGCAGCGGTAGCAGGCGATGCAGCGGTTCATTTCGTGAGAGATGAACGGCCCCAGGTCCTGATTGCGGTGGGTACGTTTGGTGAAACGGTAGCGACGGAAGGTATGCCCGGTCATCACGGTCATATCCTGAAGATGGCAGTTACCGCCTTCTTCACATACCGGACAGTCGTGCGGATGGTTAGTCATCAACCACTCGACCACACTTTCACGGAACTGTTTCGCTTCTTCGTCGTCAATGGAAATAAAGGTGCCATCGGAAGCCGGTGTCATACAGGACATCACCAGGCGACCACGCGTGTCTTCCGCGTTTTGGTATTGCTTCACCGCACACTGGCGGCAAGCACCGACGCTTCCCAGCGCCGGATGCCAGCAAAAGTAAGGAATATCAAGGCCCAGAGACAGACAAGCTTCCAGCAGGTTGTCCGCTCCGTTGACCTCGTATTCTTTGCCGTCTACATGAATTGTAGCCATTAGCATGCTTCCAGTTTTCTCGGTCAGGGACCGAGCGTTAATCGAAATTCGGTTACCAGCGCTCTTTCAGCAGGTTCGGCTGAATCCCATTAATCAAATGGGTATTGCTGAACGGCTGTTTGATTCCCGCCTCAAATTCTTCGCGGAAATATTTGATGGCGCTCTGTAACGGCTCCACTGCACCAGGTGCGTGGGCACAGAAAGTTTTACCCGGGCCTAAGAATCGACACAGTTGCTCAAGTGTTTCGATATCGCCCGGCTGACCTTCGCCACGCTCCAGCGCACGCAGAATTTTCACGCTCCACGGCAGACCGTCGCGGCACGGAGTACACCAGCCGCAGGACTCACGGGCGAAAAACTCTTCCAGGTTACGCACCAGCGACACCATGTTGATCTCATGGTCAACCGCCATCGCCAGCGCCGTACCCAGACGGCTTCCCGCTTTACCGATACTTTCGAATTCCATCGGCAGGTCAAGGTGCGCTTCGGTCAGGAAGTCGGTACCCGCGCCGCCTGGCTGCCAGGCTTTGAATTTCAGACCGTCACGCATACCACCGGCGTAATCTTCGAGGATCTCGCGCGCGGTGGTGCCGAACGGCAGTTCCCACAGGCCCGGATTTTTCACCCGACCGGAGAAGCCCATCAGCTTGGTGCCAGCATCTTTACTTTTCGAGATGTTCTGATACCACTCCACGCCGTTAGCGAGGATCGCCGGAACGTTACACAGAGTTTCGACGTTGTTGACGCAGGTTGGTTTACCCCATGCACCGGAGGTTGCCGGGAATGGCGGTTTTGAGCGAGGGTTAGCGCGACGCCCTTCCAGGGAGTTGATTAACGCCGTTTCTTCACCGCAGATATAGCGCCCTGCCCCGGTATGGACGAACAGTTCAAAATCAAAACCTGTTCCCATAATATTTTTACCGAGCAGACCCGCTTCGGTCGCTTCGGCAATGGCACGGCGCAGATTCACGGCTGCTTCAATATATTCGCCACGCAGGAAGATGTAGCCACGGTAGGCTTTCAGCGCAAACGCGGAAATAAGCATGCCTTCCACCAGCAGGTGCGGCAGTTGCTCCATCAGCAGACGGTCTTTATAAGTGCCAGGCTCCATTTCATCGGCGTTACATAGCAGGTAACGGATGTTCATGGATTCGTCTTTCGGCATCAGGCTCCACTTCAGGCCAGTTGAAAAGCCTGCACCGCCGCGCCCTTTCAGACCAGAGTCTTTAACCTGATTAACGATCTCGTCCGGAGACAGCCCGGTCAGCGCCTTACGCGCGCCTTCGTAACCGTTTTTGCTGCGGTATTCGTCCAGCCATACTGGCTGTTTGTCATCACGCAGACGCCAGGTTAGCGGATGCGTTTCGGGAGTACGGATAATGTTTTTCATTTATACCGCTCCAGCAGTTCAGGGATCGCTTCCGGGGTCAGATGCGCGTGAGTGTCCTCATCGATCATCATGTTTGGCCCTTTATCACAGTTCCCCAGGCAGCAAGTTGGCAGCAGCGTAAAGCGGCCATCAAATGTCGTTTGCCCTGGTTTGATGTTCAGCTTTTTCTCCAGCGCCGCCTGAATGCCCTGGTAACCGTTGATGTGACAAACCACGCTGTCGCAATAACGGATCACATGGCGGCCTACCGGCTGACGGAAGATCTGGCTGTAGAACGTTGCCACACCTTCGACGTCGCTCGCCGGAATACCCAGCACATCGGCGATCGCGTGGATCGCGCCATCCGGCACCCAGCCACGCTGCTTCTGAACGATTTTCAGCGCTTCAATGGACGCCGCACGCGGGTCTTCGTAGTGGTGCATCTCGTGCTCAATCGCTTCACGCTCTGCCGCACTCAGCTCAAAAGCCTCAGTTTGTGGTTGTTGATTCTCGTGCATAATTAGCGGTCCACATCTGACATAACAAAATCGATACTGCCCAGATAAACAATCAGGTCAGACACCAGGCTGCCGCGGATCGCCGCCGGAATTTGCTGCAAATGCGCATAACTCGGCGTACGGATACGGGTGCGATAACTCATGGTGCTACCGTCGCTGGTCAGGTAGTAACTATTGATCCCTTTAGTCGCCTCAATCATCTGGAAGGATTCATTGGCAGGCATCACCGGACCCCACGACACTTGCAGGAAGTGGGTGATCAGGGTTTCGATATGTTGCAGCGTGCGCTCTTTCGGCGGCGGCGTGGTCAGCGGGTGATCCGCTTTGAACGGGCCTTCCGGCATGTTGTTGAGGCACTGCTCAAGAATGCGCAGACTCTGGCGCAGCTCTTCCACTTTAAGCATTACGCGGGTGTAGCAGTCAGAAACACCACCACCCACCGGGATTTCAAAGTCGAAGTTTTCATAGCCAGAATAAGGACGCGCCTTACGCACGTCGAAGTCGATCCCGGTGGCACGCAGGCCAGCACCGGTGGTGCCCCACTCCAGCGCCTCTTTCGCGCCATAGGCGGCAACGCCCTGGGAACGACCTTTCAGAATGGTGTTTTGCAGCGCCGCTTTCTCGTAAGACGCCAGACGTTTCGGCATCCAGTCGAGGAACTCACGCAGCAGACGATCCCAGCCACGCGGCAGGTCGTGCGCTACGCCGCCAATACGGAACCACGCCGGGTGCATACGGAAACCAGTGATTGCTTCCACCAGATCGTAAATTTTCTGCCGATCGGTAAAGGCAAAGAACACTGGCGTCATTGCGCCGACGTCCTGAATAAAGGTGGAGATATAGAGCAGGTGACTGTTGATGCGGAACAGTTCGGAGAGCATTACGCGAATGACGTTAACGCGATCCGGCACGGTGATCCCGGCCAGTTTCTCTACCGCCAGCACGTAAGGCATTTCGTTAACGCAGCCGCCGAGATATTCGATACGGTCGGTATACGGAATGTAGCTGTGCCAGGACTGGCGTTCGCCCATTTTCTCAGCGCCACGGTGGTGGTAGCCGATGTCGGGTACGCAGTCGACAATCTCTTCGCCATCGAGTTGCAAAACGATACGGAAAGCCCCGTGCGCCGACGGGTGGTTCGGACCGAGGTTGAGGAACATGAAGTCCTCGTTTTCGGTGCCGCGCTTCATCCCCCACTCTTCCGGTTTGAAGGTCAGGGCTTCCATCTCCAGATCCTGTTTGGCTTTGGTCAGCTCAAACGGCGAGAATTCGGTAGCGCGCGCCGGGTAATCTTTACGCAGCGGGTGACCTTTCCAGGTTTGCGGCATCATGATGCGGCGCAGGTTCGGGTGACCGTCGAAAGTAATGCCAAACAGATCCCAGGTTTCACGCTCATACCAGTTAGCGTTCGGGAACAGTTTGGTAAAGGTCGGTACGTGCAGGTCGTTTTCTGCCAGCGCCACCTTCAGCATGATGTCGCGGTTACGATCGATAGAAATCAGATGGTAGAAAACGGAAAAATCCGCGGCAGGTAACCCTTCGCGGTGTGTGCGCAGACGTTCGTCCATGCCGTGTAAGTCAAACAGCATGACGTAAGGTTTCGGCAGTTTCTTTAAGAAATCGCCAACTTCCAGTAATTGTTCACGCTTGATCCACACAACGGGAACCCCGGTGCGAGTCGCCTGAACAGTAAAGGCATCCGGCCCAAAACGGTTGCGCAGTTCGCCAATCACCGGATCATCAAGATGATCGCGGGTCTGCCAGGCGGGTTCTTGCGCGGTTAAGTCGGTCATATTGTTCACCATTGCAAATGGTCCGTGGTGACTGTCGGCGCAGTAAGCTTCGCGAAATAGATTTAGGAATAAGCGAAGAAAAATCCCTTTGCCGACAGGCGCAAATTAAATCTCGTCAGGTGTACGCAGGTTGGTTACGGCAATGCGTTCACCGCGCTTACGTTCGCGCTCTGATTGCATATTGGCGCGATAAACGCCTTGATCGCCAACCACCCAGGAGAGCGGACGACGTTCTTTACCGATAGATTCCTGCAACAGCATCAGTGCCTGCATGTACGCTTCAGGACGCGGCGGGCAGCCCGGGATATACACATCAACCGGGATGAATTTATCGACGCCCTGCACAACGGAATAAATATCGTACATACCGCCGGAGTTGGCACAGGCACCCATTGAGATAACCCATTTTGGTTCCAGCATCTGGTCATAAAGACGCTGAATAACCGGTGCCATTTTTGTAAAGCAGGTTCCTGCCACCACCATCAGGTCAGCCTGACGCGGCGAAGCACGCAATACTTCTGCGCCAAAACGCGCCACGTCATGCACCGCGGTAAACGAAGTCACCATCTCAACGTAACAGCAGGAAAGACCGAAGTTATACGGCCAAATTGAGTTTTTACGACCCCAGTTAACCATGTCATTGAGCTTGCCCATAAACACGTTTTTGTTAACTTCTTGCTCCAGAGGGTCGGTTACGATCTCCTGCTTTTGCAGGGGGTAACGGTCGTTCTCACCGTTGGGATCTATGCGGGTGAGCGTATAATCCATCTTAATGCCTCGCGGTTAGCGTTGACGATTAGCGATACTGTTCGTTTCCGGGTTCATACGCTCGCGGCGTGAACGCGCGGGCGTCCAGTCCAGCGCGCCAATACGCACCAGATAAACCAGACCTGCCAGTAACACAAAAATAAAAATTGCAGCTTCCACAAAGCCTACCCAGCCGCTTTCGCGAATAGAGGTTGACCATGCGAACAGATACAGCGCTTCAACGTCGAAGATAACGAAGAACATGGCCACCAGATAAAACTTGGCGGACAGGCGTAAGCGGGCGGAGCCGACCGAGTCGATACCGGATTCAAACGGCACGTTTTTCGACCTCGCGCGTGCGCGACCGCCTAAAAACCAACCGCCTACCAGCATCAGGCAACACAGGCCAATGGCAACGATAAGAAAGATAGCGAATGCCCAGTGATGAGCGATGACTTCAGTGGATGTTGACATACTCATTGCTTACTCATCAAAAGTAGCGCCAGATTCACTGCTCTTCACGGCAGATGGACGCCACATCGATTCATGGGGAGGAATAAAAAAAACCTTACAACTACTGTAATAACAATTTTATACAGTGAATTGATGTGGTCTTTTACCCCTTTCTATAACCTTTTGTCAACTTTAACAAAGGTTTCTTCACATTAATTTACATAATACCAACAACCATTGCATTTAATGCTCTTCATCCCAGATCATTGACGACTCCAGGAAAATTAGATGTTGTTGAATCGTGTCCGTTGTGAAGCAACGGAAAAAATACGGGCCTATTTTGACAGGAATTTGTGTCGATTCCTCCCCCTAAAAGAGAGTATTTTCTTGATCTGTGACACGCTTTTGTTAATCCATAACAAAAACACAGCAACAAGTTCACGTATTTTTTAACATTATTGTAGCAGGAGATTTTTATCAGGCGTTTTTTTGTTCGCGCGTATAGAGAATGGAGGGCGATTGAAAAATGAACACATTTGTTCAAAATCAGGAAAAGTCGTCATCATTTATTGTAAAAAAAAGCCACTGACGTTCAAAAAAACATCAGTGGCTTGTTTTTACAAATGTGGTTACCTGGTACCAGGCAATTATTCGTAATCGCCTTCAATTAACAGAGAATCATCCCCTTCATGGGCTCCTGTCGCGCTGAACTGCCATGGATTCTGATAACTCTCCATAGCCTGATATATCACCTGGGCCAGTTCATTACCGCTGGACGGATCATAGCAGAGCAAATATTCGGTATCTGGCAGTGGTGGTAAACCGTCCACAGCACTCAAGACGCGCAGGTCCGGACTCATCATTTCAACCGGCCTGGCCGTTACACCCAATCCCGCTTTCACGGCAGCACGGACCGCCGGCAACGTGGAGGCGACATAAGCCAGACGCCATGGAATATCTGCTTTATTGAGTGTTGCCAGAACCATATCGCGGAACGGACTAGGATCATCCAGCAACACCAGAGGGATCGGCTCGCCTTTTTGCAATACGTATTCCGCAGCGCAATACCAGTGCGTTGGAGAAGTTCTCAGGTTCAACGCCTTAAAGGTATCAGGACGATTTGTGGTAACCATTAAATCCACTTCCTGGGACTTCAGCATATCTGCCATGTAAGCATTACGCTTAACGCGGACATCCAGCGCAAGTTTCGGATAAACCGAACTCACGCGATTAAGCAGGAAAGGTAAGATCGTATCAGCAGATTCATCTGAAGCGCCGATTGTTAACACGCCCTGAAGATTACTGAACATCAATGATGAGCAAGCTTCATCATTAAAACGCAGGATCTTCCTGGCATAGCCAAGAAGCTGAATGCCATGTTCAGTTAACAGTTTGTTACGACCATGCCGAGCGAACAGTTCTTTCCCAACGAGTTGTTCAAGACGTTGCATTTGCTGACTAACAGCGGACTGAGTACGACACACGGCGGCAGCTGCGGCAGCAAAAGTGTTCAGATCGGCAACAGCAACAAATGTTCTCAGCAGATCGAGGTCGAGGTTAATTATCGGACGATTTGCACTTATCATATATTATCACTTACTGGCGGCTCATACTGAGCTGGTTAATGCTGTGCACACACAAACAAGCAATTCCATTTGTAATGTGCCTCCCTGGCAGTTTCATCCGGAAGTCTGGATGAAAGTTAAAATGCATATGAGTTGCACTAATAAGAACGACTCACATTGTTCCGTTATAATGCCTGAAGTAGTTCACAGAATATATCTTCAGGAATCGCATATCTATTAAGTTACTCACTCTTTTCTATTTATGACATGCGAGTGTTTGTGTAAATGTAAATGTTGATCCTTGTTCCACTACTAGCAAAGCGGCGCCAACCCAGCGTGAACACGCATAAGCGGCGATGATTTGTCTGCATCAAAAGTGGGGGTTCCGTCATTTAAGCGAGCATTTTACCCTAAAACCCATTTATTTATAAGGGCCATTGCGAATTATCTGATGCAAAGTTATGTTATGTTAGGCAAAGTAATCTTCTATTATTAATAAGCACAACAAAACCTTTTTGAATATTAAATAATAATTAATTAGCACACCCTGCATTCATTAATTACGCTTAACAATAGTTTCGCACGTCATCACCTATACGACACTTCGGCAATCACTACTCTGTTAATGTTTCACTTATAATGAAAATATCATGAATATGTTATGTTCGTGATTTCTTAAATCAAAGGAAATTCGCACATTTATCTACCAGACAAAAAACTATGCATTAGATTAATACTTAGAATAAATCACTACAAAACACAAATCATTAAGCATATGCATCTCAATATTTAACGATTATTAAGTTATTAACAGCACATTCCCTTCTTTTACTCTCGCAAAATCTTGTTCTGCAGAACTTCAAAACACCGCCTCGGGGGAGTACATTGTTCTAAGCTGACTTCCACGGCAGGGAGTGGCGATAACAGCAAAAAAGGTCAAGATTCATGTCACCCATTGAAAAATCCAGCAAGTTAGAGAATGTCTGTTATGACATCCGTGGTCCGGTGCTGAAAGAAGCAAAACGCCTGGAAGAAGAAGGTAACAAGGTATTGAAACTGAACATCGGCAACCCAGCCCCGTTCGGTTTTGACGCTCCTGATGAGATCCTGGTTGACGTGATACGCAACCTCCCGACCGCTCAGGGCTATTGTGATTCAAAAGGCCTCTACTCTGCGCGTAAAGCCATCATGCAGCACTATCAGGCGCGAGGCATGCGTGATGTTACCGTGGAAGATATTTACATCGGCAATGGTGTATCGGAGCTTATCGTTCAGGCAATGCAGGCCTTGCTGAACAGCGGGGATGAAATGTTGGTTCCTGCACCTGATTACCCACTATGGACCGCGGCGGTTTCGCTCTCCAGCGGTAAAGCGGTGCACTACCTTTGTGACGAGTCCTCTGACTGGTTTCCGGACCTTGATGATATTCGCGCTAAAATTACGCCTCGTACGCGCGGTATCGTTATTATCAACCCGAACAACCCTACCGGCGCGGTTTATTCCAAAGAGCTTTTAATGGAAATTGTGGAGATTGCGCGTCAGCATAATCTCATTATCTTCGCCGATGAAATTTACGACAAAATTCTCTACGACGACGCCGAGCATCACTCGATCGCGGCGATGGCGCCTGACCTGCTGACCATTACCTTTAACGGTCTGTCGAAAACGTATCGCGTGGCAGGCTTCCGTCAGGGCTGGATGGTGCTGAACGGGCCGAAAAAACACGCCAAAGGCTACATCGAAGGTCTGGAGATGCTGGCCTCAATGCGACTTTGCGCCAACGTTCCCGCACAACACGCGATTCAGACCGCATTGGGTGGCTATCAGAGTATCAGTGAATTTATCTTACCAGGCGGGCGTCTTTACGAGCAGCGTAATCGCGCATGGGAATTGATTAACGACATTCCAGGCGTTTCCTGCGTGAAGCCACGCGGCGCGCTGTACATGTTCCCAAAAATCGACGCCAAACGTTTTAATATTCACGACGACCAGAAAATGGTGCTGGACTTCCTGTTACAGGAAAAAGTTCTGCTGGTTCAGGGAACGGCTTTTAACTGGCCGTGGCCGGATCACTTCCGCATAGTTACGCTGCCGCGCGTTGATGATATCGAACTGTCATTAAGTAAATTCGCTCGTTTCCTTTCTGGCTATCATCAGCTGTAATCTTAAATTCACTGCCGGAGATTGCATCCGGCAGTGTTATCCCCCCACAATGATCTCATGAAGTCATCACACGCAAGGTCGTTATGAAGCAGAGCCATTTTTTTGCCCATCTCTCCCGTCTGAAACTCATTAACCGCTGGCCGTTAATGCGCAATGTACGGACAGAAAATGTGTCTGAGCACAGTTTGCAGGTGGCGATGGTCGCCCATGCGCTGGCTGCCATTAAAAACCGTAAGTTTGGCGGAAATGTCAACGCTGAACGCATCGCTCTGCTGGCGATGTACCACGATGCCTCTGAAGTGCTCACCGGCGATCTCCCTACCCCAGTGAAATATTTCAACTCGCAAATCGCTCAGGAATACAAAGCCATTGAAAAAATCGCCCAACAAAAGCTGGTCGATATGGTTCCGGAGGAGTTGCGGGATATTTTCGCGCCATTAATCGATGAAAATGCGTATAGCGATGAAGAAAAGTCGCTGGTGAAACAGGCTGATGCACTTTGTGCCTATCTGAAATGTCTGGAAGAGCTCGCAGCCGGAAATAATGAATTTTTGCTGGCAAAAACGCGGCTGGAAGCGACGCTTGAAGCGCGCCGCAGCCAGGAGATGGACTACTTCATTGAAGTCTTTGTTCCCAGCTTCCATCTTTCACTCGATGAGATTAGCCAGGATTCGCCACTGTAAGCAGACAGATACCAGCCGACGCAGCCTGATAAGACGCGCCAGCGTCGCATCGGGCTCTCGTTAAAACGGAAACAGCATCGGAATCATCACCACGCAAACCGCCATCACAATAACGGTGAACGGTACTCCCAGCTTCACAAAATCACTAAAGCTGTAATTTCCCGGCCCTAAAACCAACGTGTTAACCGGTGAGGAGACTGGCGTCATAAAGGCGGCGGATGCTGCCATCGCCACCACCATGGCAAATGGATACGGCGAGACGCCCATTGTTTTCGCCGCGGCCAGCGCAATCGGCGCCATCAACACAGCCGTTGCCGTATTCGAAATAAACAAACCAATCACCGCCGACAAGACAAACAAACAGCCAAGCATCATATGTGGTCCGTAACCGCCGCCGATGTCCATTAACCCTTTCACCGCCAGCGCGACACCGCCTGTTTTCTGTAGCGCTACCGCGAACGGCATCATCCCAACGATCAAAATAATGCTCGGCCAGTGAATGGATTTATAGGCGCTTTCAGCATCTATACAGCGGAATTTCCCCATCAGCAGGCAGGCAATGATAGCCGCGATGGGATTAGGGATTTCATCAGTCAGCATTAACGCCACCATCAACACCAGACAGAAAATGGCATGGGGTGCCTGACTGTGCGCAGGCGATGCTTCACTCACTTCTTCCGGTAAGTTCAGCGCCACGAAGTCGCGGCCCTGTTTTGCCAACATACCGATAAGCTTCCAGTTACCGACGACCAGAATGATATCGCCCAGCAGCAGGGGCTCATCCGCCAGCGAACCTTCTAGCGCCACGCCGTTGCGTTTCAGGCCCACCACATTCAGCCCGTAGCGCGTACGAAAGCCAATTTCGCGCACCGATTTACCAATCAACTCAGACTCAGGAATTAATGAAATCTCCGCCATGCCAACATCAAGGGCTTGATCGGAAAAATACTCGCCGCGCAGCACCATCGGTTCCAGCAATTGTTCACTACAAAATTGTCGGAGATCGACATCAGCCGCAGACATATCAATAAGCAAAACGTCACGCGCTCGGAATTCAGAAACCCCGTTCACGTTCACAATAACGCGACGAAAACGCCGCCAGCGTTCAACACCGATGACGTTAGCGCCATAACGTTCACGTAATTTGAGATCGTCCAGTCGCTGGCCAATCATCGGCGAACCGGGACGAATGGCCAGGCGACGCGCGCGCCCGGTAAGTCGGTATTCACGGATAAGATCGCGGAAGGTACGACGCGTCCAGCCTTCGCGCGGCGGGGTCTGGGCATCCCCTTTCAGCATGAAACGCATCACTAACATATACAAGATGCCCAGCACCAGTACGACCAGGCCGATGGGGGTTACGCTAAAGAAACTAAAACCATGATAGCCTTCACGCAGCAATTCACTGTTAATCACCAGGTTAGGTGGCGTTGCCACCAGCGTCATCATGCCGCTGATCAGCCCGGCAAAACTCAACGGCATCATCAGGCGCGACGGCGACGTTTGCATGCGCATAGCGACGCTTAACACCACAGGGATAAAGATAGCGACGACGCCCGTAGAACTCATAAACGCGCCAAGGCCCGCAACGGTCAGCATCAACAAAACCAACATTTTGATTTCACTGTTGCCTGCCACTTTAACCAGCCATGTCCCCATTACAGTGGCGACACCCGTGCGGACTAAACCATCGCCAATAATAAACAAGGCGGCGATCAGTACCACGTTAGGATCGGAAAAACCGGAAAACACTTCAGGGACGGTCAGCGTACCGCTTAATGCAAACGCAACAATGACAAACAAAGCGACCGCATCCATACGCACTCTGCCAGTCGCAAACAAGACGATAGCAACCGCCAGTAATGAAAGAACCCAGATCAATTCACCGTTCACAACGTATCCTTGTTAATTGAGGGGGATGGCCTGATTCTGCCACAAAAAAGCCCCGTCGGGACGGGGCTAAATCATGATCTGGCGTTTCACGCAATAATAACGTCACCATTTGGCTGTTTGATCACAGTAATTTGTTCCAGACTATGGAGGACCAAATCTACCTCATTCAGACGCGGCGTCTCAGCCGGTGCATTGACTGCGATAACCTTGCAACCCGCCGCCAGGCCAGAAAGCACACCAGCGGGCGCATCCTCTACCACCACGCATTCCTGCGGCGCAAGGCCCAACAGTTGTGCACCTAACAGATATGCATCAGGCTCTGGTTTTCCACGTTTAACCCGCTCTGCGGTAACAAACACTTCCGGCGCGGGAAGTCCGGCGACTTTGTGACGTGCTCGCGCAACAGGCATGGAACCAGAAGTGACAATGGCCCACGGAATCCCCGCTTTATTCAAATGATTGAGTAAAGCTATCGCCCCTGGGAGTGCGGTAATACCTTCGGTTTCCGTGGCCTCGATTTGTTCCAGACGGGTAAACTCGGCGGCAATTTCCGTCTCCGATTTGCCCATCATGAAATGGCGCAGAGACGTAATCGCCTGTTTACCATGAATAAACGCCAGCACATCTTCCGGTGCTAGCCCATGACGTCTGGCCCAGTTGCTCCACGCCCGCTCTACCGCGGGCAGAGAATCCACCAGCGTTCCATCCAGATCAAACAGAAAACCTTTACACCGCACGCGGGCCTCCTCAGGCGTTGATGATTTGGTTAATTTCGTTAGCGCTCAGGTGATACTGACGCGGGCAGGCATGCCAGACATTCAACATGCGCAGATATTTCTCCCACATCGGCGTCTGGGCATTAAAGCCGTGAGTTCCGGCATCAAAATGGGTGTAACGCCCTTCAACGTTAACCATAAAGCGGACATAACCGAGATAACGTGCTTCGGTAGCAGCGTCAAAGCCGAGGAAGGTGACACGACGTTCATCGATGGATTGCTGGTCCTGTAAATTAGACCAGGAAACATGCAGCGCGTGATACATCTCCATAATGTCGATGATAGTGCGGCAGGTTTCTTCTTTCAGCTCGCCAAACTCGCGATCCAGTTCACGCATTTGTAAACCATAACCACGCTCAATGATTGTTTGCAGGCGACGGTAACGTTCAGCATTTGCCGGATCGAGCATAGTCATCATTTTGTACTGGTTAGACAAAATAAGACGTTGCGCGTTGGTCATTTCCATTGTTGACTCCTGTATCACTCTACTACGGTGAAAAAAAAGAAGGCCGATGTCTGCCTTCTTTTATATGCGTAATCAGGGGTCAATTACAAATCATCAAGGAAAGTTTTATCCAGTTGTTTGAAGGCGCGCTTAAGCGTGTCAGCTAATGCCTGGTAATCTGGCTTGCCTTCAACAGGTGCCAGCACCTGTCCAGACTCCTGCAATTTACCGCGAACTTCATAAAACCAGTTGAGGATTGCAGGTGGTAATGGCGTTACAGAACGCTTGCCCAGCCACCACAGTCCCTGCATGGGTAAGCTTAGGGCGAACAACGCAGTGGCGACTGCCGGACCAAGCTGACTGCCCAGCGCAATCTGCCAGCAGAGAGTAAACACGGCGATCGGCGGCATAAAGCGGATCGCATAGCGCGTCATCTTAATGACACGATTCTCAACAAAGACCGGGGCAAGGCGTTTTTCCAGCGGCCACGTCTTTGAGTAATGCTGTCCCCGGCGAAACAAGCTAAAAAAATTAACAGAACGATTATCCGGCGTTGACATGCTTCACCTCAACTTCACATATAAAGATTCAAAAATTTGTGCAAATTCACAACTCAGCGGGACAACGTTCAAAACATTTTGTCTTCCATACCCACAATCAGGTATCCTTTAGCAGCCTGAAATGGCCGAGTAGTACATATTCATTGAGTCGTCAAATTCATAAACATTATGCCATTGGCTGAAAATTACGCAAAATGGCATAGACTCAAGATATTTCTTCCATCATGCAAAAAAAATTTGCAGTGCATGATGTTAATCATAAATGTCGGTGTCATCATGCGCTACGCTCTATGGCTCCCTGACGTTTTTTTAGCCACGTATCAATTATAGGTACTTCCATGTCGAGTAAGTTAGTACTGGTTCTGAACTGCGGTAGTTCTTCACTGAAATTTGCAATCATCGATGCAGCGAATGGTGAAGAGTACCTTTCTGGTTTAGCCGAATGTTTCCACCTGCCCGAAGCACGTATCAAATGGAAAATGGACGGCAATAAACAAGAAGCGGCTTTAGGTGCAGGCGCCGCTCACAGCGAAGCGCTCAACTTTATCGTTAATACTATTCTGGCACAAAAACCAGAACTGTCTGCGCAGCTGACCGCTATCGGTCACCGTATCGTACACGGCGGTGAGAAGTATACCAGCTCCGTAGTGATCGACGAGTCTGTTATTCAGGGTATCAAAGATGCAGCTTCTTTTGCACCGCTGCACAACCCGGCTCACCTGATCGGTATCGAAGAAGCACTGAAATCTTTCCCGCAGTTGAAAGATAAAAACGTTGCTGTATTTGACACGGCGTTCCACCAGACTATGCCGGAAGAGTCTTACCTCTACGCCCTGCCGTACAACCTGTACAAAGAGCACGGCATCCGTCGTTATGGCGCGCACGGCACCAGCCACTTCTATGTAACTCAGGAAGCGGCAAAAATGCTGAACAAACCGGTAGAAGAACTGAACATCATCACCTGTCACCTGGGCAACGGTGGTTCCGTTTCTGCTATCCGTAACGGCAAATGCGTTGATACCTCTATGGGTCTGACTCCGCTGGAAGGCCTGGTAATGGGTACTCGTTCTGGTGACATCGATCCGGCGATCATTTTCCACCTGCACGACACCCTCGGCATGAGCGTTGATGCCATCAACAAACTGCTGACCAAAGAGTCTGGCCTGCTGGGTCTGACCGAAGTGACCAGCGACTGCCGCTATGTTGAAGATAACTACGCGACGAAAGAAGACGCGAAGCGCGCAATGGACGTTTACTGCCACCGCCTGGCGAAATACATCGGTGCATACACCGCGCTGATGGATGGTCGTCTGGACGCTGTTGTATTCACCGGTGGTATCGGTGAAAACGCAGCGATGGTTCGTGAACTGTCTCTGGGCAAACTGGGCGTGCTGGGCTTTGAAGTTGATCGCGAACGCAACCTGGCTGCACGTTTCGGCAAATCTGGTTTCATCAACAAAGAAGGTACCCGTCCTGCGGTGGTTATCCCAACCAACGAAGAACTGGTTATCGCGCAAGACGCGAGCCGCCTGACTGCCTGATTTCACACCGCCAGCCCAGCTGGCGGTGCTGTTTTGTAACCCGCCAACCGGCGGTAACGAAAGAGGATAAACCGTGTCCCGTATTATTATGCTGATCCCTACCGGAACCAGCGTCGGTCTGACCAGCGTCAGCCTCGGCGTGATCCGTGCAATGGAACGCAAAGGCGTTCGTCTGAGCGTTTTCAAACCTATTGCTCAGCCGCGTACCGGTGGCGATGCGCCCGATCAGACAACGACTATCGTGCGTGCGAGCTCTTCCACCACGACAGCCGCCGAACCGCTGAAAATGAGCTACGTTGAAGGTCTGCTTTCCAGCAATAAAAAAGATGTGCTGATGGAAGAGATCGTCGCGAACTACCACGCTAACACCAAAGACGCTGAAGTGGTTCTGGTTGAAGGTCTGGTACCGACACGTAAACACCAGTTTGCCCAGTCTCTGAACTACGAAATCGCCAAAACGCTGAACGCGGAAATCGTCTTCGTTATGTCTCAGGGTACTGACACCCCGGAACAGCTGAAAGAGCGTATCGAACTGACTCGTAACAGCTTCGGTGGTGCCAAAAACACCAACATCACTGGCGTTATCGTTAACAAACTGAACGCACCGGTTGATGAACAGGGCCGTACTCGCCCGGATCTGTCCGAGATTTTCGACGACTCTTCCAAAGCTAAAATCAACAATGTTGATCCAGCGAAGCTGCAAGAATCCAGCCCGCTGCCGGTTCTCGGCGCTGTGCCGTGGAGCTTTGATCTGATCGCGACTCGTGCTATCGATATGGCACGCCACCTGAATGCCACCATCATCAACGAAGGCGACATCAACACTCGCCGCGTGAAATCTGTAACTTTCTGTGCACGCAGCATTCCGCACATGCTGGAGCACTTCCGTGCAGGTTCTCTGCTGGTAACTTCCGCAGACCGTCCTGACGTACTGGTTGCCGCTTGCCTTGCTGCAATGAACGGCGTAGAAATCGGCGCCCTGCTGCTGACTGGCGGCTATGAAATGGACGCGCGCATTTCTAAACTGTGCGAACGCGCTTTCGCTACCGGCCTGCCGGTATTCATGGTGAACACCAATACTTGGCAGACTTCTCTGAGCCTGCAGAGCTTCAACCTGGAAGTTCCGGTTGACGATCACGAGCGCATTGAGAAAGTTCAGGAATACGTTGCTAACTACATCAACGCTGACTGGATTGACACTCTGACTGCCACTTCCGAGCGCAGCCGTCGTCTGTCTCCGCCTGCGTTCCGTTATCAGCTGACCGAACTGGCGCGCAAAGCGGGCAAACGTATCGTTCTGCCGGAAGGCGACGAACCGCGTACCGTTAAAGCAGCCGCCATCTGTGCTGAACGTGGTATCGCAACTTGCGTACTGTTGGGTAACCCGGCAGAGATCAACCGAGTTGCAGCGTCTCAAGGCGTAGAACTGGGCGCAGGCATTGAAATCGTTGATCCGGAAGTGGTTCGCGAAAAATATGTTGCTCGTCTGGTCGAACTGCGTAAGAACAAAGGCATGACCGAAACCGTTGCCCGCGAACAGCTGGAAGACAACGTGGTTCTCGGTACCCTGATGCTGGAACAGGATGAAGTTGATGGTCTGGTTTCCGGTGCTGTTCACACTACCGCAAACACCATCCGTCCGCCGCTGCAGCTGATCAAAACTGCACCGGGTAGCTCTCTGGTATCTTCCGTGTTCTTCATGCTGCTGCCGGAACAGGTTTACGTTTACGGTGACTGTGCGATCAACCCGGATCCGACCGCAGAACAGCTGGCTGAAATCGCCATCCAGTCCGCGGATTCCGCCGCAGCCTTCGGTATCGAACCGCGTGTGGCTATGCTCTCCTACTCCACCGGTACTTCTGGTGCAGGTAGCGACGTAGAGAAAGTTCGCGAAGCAACTCGTCTGGCGCAGGAAAAACGTCCTGACCTGATGATCGACGGCCCGCTGCAGTACGACGCTGCGGTAATGGCTGACGTTGCGAAATCTAAAGCGCCGAACTCTCCGGTTGCAGGTCGCGCTACCGTGTTCATCTTCCCGGATCTGAACACCGGTAACACCACCTACAAAGCGGTACAGCGTTCTGCCGACCTGATCTCCATCGGGCCGATGCTGCAGGGTATGCGCAAGCCGGTTAACGACCTGTCC
Organism: Escherichia sp. E4736; assembly: GCF_005781225.1. Classification (NCBI taxonomy): domain Bacteria; kingdom Pseudomonadati; phylum Pseudomonadota; class Gammaproteobacteria; order Enterobacterales; family Enterobacteriaceae; genus Escherichia; species Escherichia sp. E4736. Next base: position 384,331 of record NZ_VATT01000014.1, read on the forward strand.
CGTGGCGCACTGGTTGACGATATCGTCTACACCATCGCGCTGACTGCGATTCAGTCTGCACAGCAGCAGTAATCTCGTCATAATCCGCAGCCTTACTGCTGCGGATATCAGAACCGGAAATAGCCACTATTTCCGGTTTTTTATTCTCTTAATTTGCATTACTCCTTTCTGATTATCTTGCTTAACTGCGCTGCATCAATGAATTGCGTCATCTCACTTTGCATACTTACCACTTTGTCTTGTGCAAGGGAAAATTTGCGCTATGTCAGCAATCACTGAATCCAAACCAACCAGAAGATGGGCAATGCCCGATACTCTGGTGATTATCTTTTTTGTTGCTATTTTAACCAGTCTCGCCACCTGGGTTGTTCCGGTGGGAATGTTTGACAGTCAGGAAGTGCAATATCAGGTTGATGGTCAGACAAAAACACGCAAGGTTGTAGACCCTCACTCATTTCGCATTCTGACCAACGAGGCGGGCGAACCAGAGTATCACCGCGTACAACTGTTCTCGACGGGCGATGAACGTCCCGGCCTGATGAACTTCCCGTTTGAAGGGCTAACCTCTGGTTCGAAATATGGGACCGCCGTTGGCATCATCATGTTTATGCTGGTGATTGGCGGCGCGTTTGGCATCGTGATGCGTACAGGAACTATTGATAACGGCATCCTGGCGCTTATCCGCCACACACGAGGGAATGAAATTCTTTTCATTCCGGCGTTATTTATTCTCTTTTCACTCGGCGGTGCGGTATTTGGCATGGGGGAAGAGGCAGTCGCCTTTGCCATCATCATCGCGCCACTCATGGTACGGCTAGGTTATGACAGTATCACCACCGTCCTGGTAACCTATATCGCTACGCAAATCGGTTTTGCCAGCTCGTGGATGAACCCGTTCTGCGTGGTCGTCGCCCAGGGGATCGCTGGTGTTCCGGTGCTTTCTGGCTCCGGTTTGCGCATCGTGGTATGGGTAATCTCTACTCTGATTGGCCTGGTCTTCACCATGGTGTACGCCTCACGGGTGAAAAAGAATCCTCTGTTGTCACGCGTTCATGAGTCCGATCGTTTCTTCCGCGAAAAACAGGCGGATGTCGAACAGCGCCCATTTACCTTTGGTGACTGGCTGGTATTAATTGTTTTAACCGCCGTCATGATCTGGGTGATTTGGGGCGTTATCGTCAATGCCTGGTTTATTCCTGAAATTGCCAGCCAGTTCTTCGCTATGGGTCTGGTAATTGGCATCATCGGCGTTGTCTTCCGTCTGAATGGTATGACGGTAAACACCATGGCTTCATCATTTACCGAAGGCGCGCGAATGATGATAGCCCCCGCCCTGCTGGTTGGTTTCGCCAAAGGGATTTTGCTGCTGGTAGGTAACGGCGAAGCCGGTGATGCCAGCGTACTGAATACCATCCTCAACAGCATTGCCAATGCCATTAGCGGCCTTGATAACGCGGTCGCGGCGTGGTTTATGCTGCTCTTCCAGGCGGTATTTAATTTCTTCGTGACATCCGGTTCTGGCCAGGCCGCGTTAACCATGCCGTTACTGGCACCGCTTGGCGATCTGGTCGGCGTTAACCGTCAGGTTACCGTGCTGGCCTTCCAGTTTGGCGATGGCTTCAGTCATATCATTTACCCGACCTCGGCTTCATTAATGGCCACGCTCGGTGTTTGCCGGGTGGACTTCCGTAACTGGATAAAAGTGGGGGCAACACTGCTTGGGCTGCTGTTTATTATGTCCAGCGTGGTGGTGATAGGCGCCCAGTTGATGGGCTACCATTAAAAACGTTAAGAGCCGCAACTGCGGCTCTTTTTTCATTCTGCCGTTTCAGCCTCTACGGCTTCATTGTTGGCATTGCGCTTCATCCACAACGCCAAAGCTTTTAGCGAGTCTGGTGTGAACTCATCGCAACGCGCGGTGATTTCTTCTGGCGTCAGCCAGCAGACCTCGCTGACTTCATCTTCCTGAAGGGCGAAAGGGCCGTGAGAAACACAGCTGAACAACGCGCCCCAGACTCGGCAATTTTTATCTTCGAAATAGAACTGCCCGTGCTCGGCAAAGGGGACACCGGCAATGCCCAACTCTTCTTCCGCTTCGCGACGTGCGGATTCCAGCAGTTGTTCATCAGCCTGGACCACACCACCAGCAGTAGCATCTAACATGCCGGGTAAAAAGTCTTTTGTCTCGGTACGACGCTGGACCAGAATTTTGCCCATACCATCATGCACGACGATGTAAGTTGCACGATGACGCAGACACTGTGCCCGCATTTGTTCCCGGCTGGCTTGTGCAATGACTTCGTTATCTTCATTGACAATATCCACCCATTCAGTACTTGCCAAACGACGCTGTTCCATTATCAGGAAACCTTCTTTTTCTGGCGCTCTTACGGCGCATTTTGAGTTGTTGGGTAAATTACGGATTAATCGCGACCTGCGCAATGATACTTTGATCATTGAGTGCGATTACGCTTAGTACGTCATCTTCGAGCATGCCGTAGCTCGCCAGATTGCCGCCTTTCGGAATGCTAACCGAACCGGGGTTGAAGTGGAAAATCTCCCCCCGCTGCTCCGCCACCGGCAGATGGGTATGACCATACACCAGCACGTCGTTCTGGTTTAACGCCGGCAGATTATCCGGGCCAAACAGATGCCCATGTGTCAGAAACAGGCGCTGTTTTTCCAGCAACACCTGTTGCCATGGCGCGGTCATTGGGAAATGCAGCAGCATTTGGTCCACTTCACTGTCGCAGTTGCCACGTACAGCGATGACTTTATGCGCCACTTCATTCAAGCGTTCCGCCACCTTTGCCGGCGCATAGCCCTCCGGTAAAGCATTGCGTGGGCCGTGATTCAGCACGTCGCCAAGAATCACCAGCCACTGCGCGCCGCTTTGGGCAAACAACTCCAGTACACGTTCCGTCGCCGGTAACGACCCATGAATGTCCGATGCAAACATCAGTTTCATCACTCACTCCTCGTCGAAAAAACGTAAGCTATGATACTGGATTCTGTCGCTGCTATCAGCCAGATTGCTTTGCTGAAAGTGCAATAAAACGCTGAACTGAAGCACGCTGCCACTGGAATGCCGCATAATCCACCATACGCTCCGGCACCTCATCGCCGTGCAGCACCAGACGATTAATCATTAGCGCTAAATCAGTGTCGGCAATGCACCACTCGCCAAACAAATTAGGCTGGTTATGCGTCAGTAAATGTTCTGCCATTGCGAACAATTTCTGCGCGCTGGCTTTTCCCTCCGCCGTTAGCGGTGCTTTTTTTGCGCCAGCAAAAACGACATCCGTCGAACGCTCTTCACGCAGAGGCATCAGGTCGCTCCGCAGCCATGCCTGAATCTGCCGTGCACGCGCCCGGTTTTGCAGATCCAATGGATAAATGCGTTCCCAGGTCGGCGGCGCAAAACGGTCTTCCAGATATTCCGCTATGGCAGAGGATTCACTCAACTCAAAATCATCAATCTGTAACAAAGGCACGCGGCGTGTCTGCCCGTAACCTTGCCACGTCGGCTGTAAATGTTCACCGCTGTCAAGGTCGATAGTCTTTATATGAAAAGGTAGTCCTTTCTCCTGCAACGCCACCCAGGCAGATAACACGTAGGGGGAGAAAAAATGGGCATCTGACCAAAGCGTGATAGCGGGTTTACTCATTATATCCTCGGCGATAAAGGGACTTGCTCTCAAACTATAGAGCCTTTTTGCCACGGTTACTTGATGAAAACTCACGCAAGCCTCCCGGGTTTCTATACTTGAGATGTTCAGATTATTAGACAACCGGAGCTGCAATGATCGATCTCTATTATGCCCCTACCCCAAATGGCCACAAAATTACGCTGTTTCTCGAAGAGGCTGGCCTGGATTATCGTTTAATTAAGGTTGACTTGGGGAAAGGCTGTCAGTTTCGCCCGGAGTTTTTGCGCATTTCGCCGAACAATAAAATTCCGGCAATTGTTGATCATTCACCGACTGATGGCGGCGAACCGTTAAGCCTCTTTGAGTCAGGTGCAATATTGTTGTATCTGGCAGAGAAAACGGGACTATTTTTAAGTCACGACCCGCGTGAGCGCGCCACCACCTTACAATGGTTATTCTGGCAGGTTGGCGGCCTGGGGCCAATGCTCGGACAGAATCATCATTTTAATCATGCTGCGCCACAGACTATTCCTTACGCTATTGAACGTTATCAGGTTGAAACCCAGCGTCTGTATCAGGTACTCAATAAGCGCCTGGAAAACGCCCCCTGGCTTGGCGGCGAAGATTACAGCATTGCGGATATTGCCTGTTGGCCGTGGGTAAATGCATATGCTCGTCAGCGGATTGACCTTGCTATGTACCCGGCAGCGAAGAACTGGCATGAGCGGATCCGTTCGCGCCCAGCCACCGGACAATCACTATTAAAGGCCCAATTGAATGATGAGATCTCAGATAGTTAACTGAGAAAGGTTCTCGTGTATTATTCCAGTCTAAGTAAAACAACAGGGAACCTGCAATGTCACAACCTGCCGCTATTATTCGTATAAAGAACCTTCGTTTACGTACATTTATCGGAATTAAGGACGAAGAGATTAACAACCGTCAGGATATCGTTATCAATGTCACGATCCACTACCCCGCCGATAAAGCGCGTACCAGTGAAGATATTAATGACGCGCTGAACTATCGCACCGTCACCAAAAACATCATTCAACACGTAGAGAATAACCGTTTCTCTTTGCTGGAAAAATTAACTCAGGATGTGCTCGATATCGCACGAGAACATCACTGGGTAACCTATGCTGAAGTGGAGATCGATAAACTGCACGCGCTGCGCTACGCCGATTCGGTATCAATGACCTTGAGCTGGCAGCGTTAACCGCCATATCGGGAGGCTGCATGAATATAGTGATCACCGGAGGGACTGGATTAATTGGTCGCCATTTAATCCCGCGTTTGCTGGAGTTGGGCCATCAGGTCACTGTGGTGACGCGTAACACGCAGAAAGCCAGTTCAATCCTCGGCCCTCAAGTGACACTATGGCAAGGGCTTGCCGATCAAAGCAACCTCAACGGCGTTGATGCGGTAATCAACCTGGCTGGCGAACCGATTGCCGACAAACGCTGGACTCGCGAGCAAAAAGACCGACTGTGCCAAAGTCGCTGGAATATTACGCAAAAACTGGTGGATTTAATTAACGCCAGCGACACGCCACCGTCGGTCCTTATTTCTGGTTCGGCGGCGGGATATTACGGTGATTTAGGTGAAGTAGTGGTTACCGAAGAAGAGCCTCCGCATAACGAATTTACCCATAAACTCTGCGCCCGCTGGGAAGAAATTGCCTGTCGGGCGCAAAGCGACAAAACGCGTGTGTGCCTGCTGCGTACCGGTGTGGTGCTGGCACCAGATGGCGGAATTCTCGGCAAAATGCTGCCGCCGTTTCGCCTCGGTTTAGGTGGCCCCATTGGCTCTGGTCGGCAGTATCTGGCCTGGATTCATATCGATGATATGGTCAACGGGATTCTCTGGCTGCTGGATAACGATCTGCGCGGACCGTTTAATATGGTTGCCCCCTATCCGGTACGCAACGAACAATTTGCCCACGCGCTCGGTCATGCACTGCATCGCCCGGCAATTATGCGCGTCCCCGCCACCGCTATTCGGCTGTTAATGGGCGAATCTTCAGTTCTGGTATTAGGCGGGCAACGTGCGCTGCCAAAAAGGCTGGAAGAAGCGGGATTCGCTTTTCGCTGGTACGATTTAGACGAGGCGCTGGCAGACGTTATTCACTGATGTGTTTTACCGCGAACATCCGCCAGTTAGTTCCTGGTAATTCAGAATTAGTGGCTTTTCGCCAAAAGCTCGTCTGGCGAAAGTCGGGTCAGTGTCAAAACTAACTCTCGGTCTAAACCTCTCTCCAGCATCTCCTGAGCAATACGCAGGGCTTCTTCGTGTTTGCCCTGCATTGCGCCTTCTTCACGTAATCTGTCAGCAATGGTCATCAGTTTCTCCTTTTCTTGTGGTGCGCGTTCTGTTATCTCACCAATAAACGCATGGAAACGCTGGGCATCCCCCGTTTGTAATACATAATTAAACAGGGCTTTTAGCTGTCTGTCATTAGTGTTCCCTGTAACTAGCAGCGAAACAATTTGATCGACTAATCCTAACAGATCGCGCTGGCGAATATGTTTCTGCATTAACTCCAGTAACGCCATTTTGCGGTGTTGCATAATCTCGTCATCCGGCACTACGGTAATATCCACCAGCGGAAAAGCCGATGAATAAATTTGGCGGGCAATAGCAGGCTCCGCAAATTCATCAAGCCAACAGAGAGAATAAGGATAAGGACTTCTGCAACCATGATAAAACAGCATCGGGATCACCAAAGGTAGTTCTTTATAGCCTGCATCAAGATGGTTTTGCATTGCCGCAATAGAATAGCGCATCATGCGAAAAGCCATTAATTCTTCCGCCTTACTTTGGTGTTCAATGACGACATAAATATATCCCATCCCCTCCTCAGTTTTCACTGACCACAAGATGTCGGAGTAATATTGTCGCAGGTTTTCATCAATAAAACTGTTGGGTTCCAGTTTTAACGTCGATAAATCACAAAGTTTACGTAGCGGCGCGGGAAGGTGAATATCAATAAAGTCCCGCGCGGTGTCCGGATGACGTAAAAAGGATTTAAATACCGCATCATGCGGTGTGGAAGTTGTCGATATGGTCATGGCGTTCCGTCACCTCTCAAATTTAAGATGACGAGACAATAACCACCCTTTATAAGCAAGGCAGCAGGCAGTTTTTATATCTGGACAGCGAATTCAGAACTATTTTAAGTGGACTGCAATATATACATTTCAACGGAAGCTAACTCGCAAATTAGCCTTGAAAATACTCCGGCAGCATTAGCCACCGGAGAGGCAATTATTTCAGCGATCCCTTAAGGAACTGTTGCAAACGAGGACTTTGCGGGTTGCCAAATAATTGTTCTGGCGCACCCTCTTCTTCGATTTTCCCCTGATGGAGGAAAATAACATGTGTGGAGACATGGCGAGCAAATTCCATTTCGTGGGTTACCACCACCATCGTTTTGCCCTCTTCCGCCAGCTGCTGCATAATGCGCAGCACTTCGCCCACCAGCTCTGGATCAAGGGCCGATGTAGGTTCATCAAACAACAGAACTTCCGGTTCCATTGCCAGCGCCCTTGCGATGGAAACACGCTGTTGCTGACCACCGGACAGATGCACCGGATATTTCCCCTGCGCACGTTCGTCTATGCCGACTTTCGCCAGATATTTCACCGCCCGCTCGCGCGCTTCATGCTTGCTCAGGCCCAGCACCTGAATGGGCGCTTCCATGACGTTTTCCAGCACCGTCATGTGGCTCCAGAGATTGAAGTGCTGGAACACCATCGTCAGGCGCGTGCGCAGTAAACGCAGCTGATTTTTATCGGCGACTTTGAGTTGGCCGTCTTTATCCCGCACCAGATTGATAGTCTGGCCGTTAACCACGATCGTGCCTTCACTCGGTTTTTCGAGGAAGTTAATGCAACGCAGAAAGGTACTTTTCCCCGATCCCGACGATCCGATGATGCTGATCACATCCCCGGCGTTCGCTTGCAGTGACACCCCTTTCAGCACTTCATGTTCGCCGTAGCGTTTGTGCAAATCGATAACGTTTAATTTATTCTCGGACATCGTATTCTCAGTGCGTTGAAGAAGGTTTCACATGCTGCAACCAGCGTTTTTCCGCTCTGCGAAAGAGGCTGATCAGGACATAAGAGATGATTAAATAGAGTACCGCAGCAATGCCAAAGGCGGTAAAAGGTTGATACGTCGCGGCGTTGATATCACGGGCAATTTTCAGCAGATCCGGCACCGTGGCAGTAAACGCCAGCGCAGTAGAGTGCAACATCAGGATCACTTCGTTGCTGTAGGCCGGTAAAGCAATACGCAGCGCCGACGGTAAAATAATGCAGCGATACATTTTAAAGGTCGAGAAACCATAGGCCCTGGCAGCTTCAATTTCCCCGTGCGGCACCGAGCGGATCGCTCCGGCAAAAATCTCGGTGGTGTAAGCACAAGAGTTAAGCGTCAGCGCCAGCACGGTACAGTTCAGGCCACTGCGGAAAAAGGCGTTAAGGAACTCGGTCCCTTTAACAATCTCCAGCGTGTACATGCCGGAATAGAACACCAGCAACTGCACATACAGCGGCGTACCGCGAAAAATATAGGTAAATAACCAGATTGGAAACTGGATGTATTTATTACTTGAGACGCGACCAATCGCCAGAAACAGCGCCAGAATTCCGCCTATCACTACTGACAAAATCAGCAACCAAAGGGTAATCGCCACGCCGGTAAAGCGATAACCGTCGGTCCACAACAGCGGTTTCCAGTATTCATGTAAGATTTCGATCACAGGTCAGCCCTCTTCACACCCACGGAGTAGCGGCGCTCAAGGAACAGCAGCACACCATTGGAAACGGTGGTGAAAACCAGATAAATCACGCCACAGACGATGGCGAAATAGAACGGTTCCCATGTACTTTTGCCTGCCAATTGGGTGGCTTTCACCACATCTTCCAAGCCGAGTAACGAAACCAGAGCGGTAGATTTGAGGATCACCTGCCAGTTGTTGCCAATGCCCGGCAGAGCGTAACGCATCATCGCCGGAAACATAATCCGCCGAAATACTTGCCCGCGAGTAAAACCGAACGCCGTAGCCGCCTCTATTTGTCCTTTCGGCACCGCCATAAACGCGCCACGGAACGTTTCGGTGAAGTAAGCACCGTAAATAAAACCCAGGGTGATAATACCGGCAACCATCGGGTCGATATCAATCTGTCCGACGCCCATCGCTTCCGTCACCGCGTTTAGCGCAATCTGCAAACCGTAAAATATCAGCAGCATCAACACCAAGTCCGGCACGCCGCGAATCAGCGTGGTGTACCCTTCGAAAATCAGCCCCGAAAGCCGATTTTGCGAGAGCTTACCGCCAGCGCCAATTAAACCGATGATTACAGCGAGCACTACAGAGCTGATAGCCAGCTCCAGCGTGACGAGCGCCCCCTGTAAAATAACACCTGAAAACCCATACAACATGCAGCCTGTCCTGTCGTGTGTGGTGAATTTCCTGCCTCTTGTCTCCCTCCGGTTACCCAAAGGGAGCGGGCTTTCTTTCACCGATGGTGATTAACCACCATAAACATCAAAATCGAAGTACTTTTTCGCTAATTTCTCGTAAGTACCGTCAGCGCGCATTTCGGCAAAGGCTTTGTTCAGTGCCTCGCGCAGTTCGTTATCTTCTTTACGCAGGCCCATGCCGGTGCCTACGCCAAACAGTTTTTCATCTTTAACGGACGGGCCACCGAATTTGTAATCTTTACCGACTGGCTGTTTGAGGAAACCTTCGCTGGCGGCAACTTCGTCCTGGAACGCGGCATCAATACGCCCGGCGGTCAGGTCAGAATAAATGTTGTCCTGCCCCTGATAAGAGACGATTTCAATGCCTTTTGGCGCCCAGTGCTCGTTACCAAATGTCTCCTGGGTCGTGCCCTGCAATACGCCCACCCGCTTGCCTTTCAGCGATTCTACTGTCGGCTGAATGTCGGAATTTTTCGCCACAACCAGGCGAGAATCGGCGGCGTACAATTTGTCGGTGAAGGCTATTTCCTGCTGACGTTTTTCGGTGATGGAAAGCGATGACATGATGGCGTCAATCTTCTTCGCTTTTAATGACGGAATTAACGCATCCAGCGGGTTTTCGACAAATGTACATTGCGTATTGATGCGTTTGCACAGTTCCTTCGCCAGGTCGATATCAAAGCCAACCAATTCACCTTGTGAATTTTTTGATTCAAACGGTGCATAAGTCGGGTCAGTACCGATGCGAATATTTTGCGGAATAGCAGCAAAAGCAGCAGTCGCGCTGGAGAAGGCCAGAACCAAGGAGAGCGATAGCACCAGTTTTTTCATAATGTCCTCAACTGACAGTCTTTTAATAGGGAATATTTACAGGTTTGTTACACTTATCGTGCCATAAAATTGACCAACAAGGCAAAATATCCTGGCCCGTTAATCGTATTATTTTTCATTAAAATTGCTTAAGTATGCATTTCAATGCACCACGATAGTGCAACAAACCTATAATGCACCATGATAATGACGCTATCAGGTGCAGCTTCCCTGCGACGTATCAGTCACCGTAGACATTAAAATCGAAGTACTTTTTCGCCATCTTGTCGTAAGTACCATCCTGGCGCAGTTCGCCAAGCGCCTTATTAAACGCAGCCGTCAGTTCAGCATCATCTTTACGTAGCCCGACACCGGTGCCGTCACCGAAGTATTTTTTGTCTTTCACTGAAGGGCCAGCAAAGGCGAACTCTTTACCGGCAGGTTGCTTAAGGAATCCTTCACTGGCGGCGACTTCATCTTGTAACGCAGCATCCAGACGCCCCGCAGCAAGATCGGAATAGACTAAATCCTGGTTGGCATAAGCCACAACATCAATACCTTTACTGCGCCAGGTATCGTTAGCGTAGGCTTCCTGAGTGGAGCCTTGCAGCACTCCGACATGTTTACCTTTCAGTGAATCCAGCGTTGGCTGAATAGGTGAACCTTTAGCGGCAATCAGACGGGAATCCGCGGCGTACAACTTGTCAGAGAAAGCAATCTCCTGCTGACGTTTATCGGTAATGGAGAGCGACGAAATAATAGCGTCGATTTTTTTCGCTTTCAGTGAGGGGATCAGCGCATCAAAGTCACTGGCAACCCAGGTACATTTCACCTGCATCCGTTTGCACATCTCGTTACCGAGATCGATATCAAAGCCAACAAAGTCACCTTTGGCATCTTTCGATGAGAACGGTGCATAGGTGGTATCCGTTCCGATACGTACCGTCTCCGGCAGCGCCGCGTAGCTGGAAGCTGCTGCGGAGATACCGACTAACAAAGACAGAGCGAGAATCGACTTCTTCATACATAACCCTCAAGTGAAATGGCTTTTTTATATTGTGTATTGTGTTGTGTGTTTGCAGGCTCGTTCATGCAGGTCTTATGCCATCTTGCCGACAGCAGCAACATTCAACGTAAAATATGTTAATAAGACGTTGCATTATTGTCCTGAAATTGAAGATAGCAGGTATGGCGGTTGAATCGCAGCGTTTCGATTCAATGGAAGGAACAAAATGTCGAGGATTTGATCGCGGTTGCAAAATTGCCCTGAAACAGGGCAACAGCAGAGTTATGCGCCCTGCCAGCGGGCAAAGAGATCTTCGGGAAGGGTTATCGTAAACTGGTCAAGAACACGGTTAACCGTCTGATTTATCACATCATCAAGGGATTGCGGGCGATGATAAAACGCCGGAACGGGAGGCATAATCACCGCACCGATTTCAGCCGCCTGAGTCATTAAACGCAGGTGGCCTAAGTGCAATGGTGTTTCACGCACGCAGAGCACCAACGGGCGACGCTCTTTCAGCACCACATCTGCCGCGCGGGTCAACAGGCCATCGGTATAGCTATGGACAATGCCGGAAAGGGTTTTGATTGAACAGGGTAAAATCACCATGCCCAGCGTCTGGAAAGAACCAGAAGAGATGCTGGCAGCAATATCGCGCGCATCATGAGTTACATCGGCTAACGCCTGCACTTCGCGCAGGGAAAAATCCGTTTCGAGGGATAAGGTCTGGCGCGCCGCCTGGCTCATAACCAGATGCGTTTCGATGTCTGTGACATCGCGCAGAACCTGTAATAAGCGCACGCCATAAATCGCGCCGCTGGCACCACTGATGCCTACAATGAGTCGTTTCATAGAGAGTTGCCCTGTCAGACTTGCAGGCAGACTTTGCAGGATTTCGGCGGGAGTTGCAAGTCAGGGTACCAGACTGGCACCCTGAGTGAAGGCATCATCCTTCGTTATGCATTTCCAGGTTTTCCACTTCGTTCTGACGTTGCAATGCTTTGGCGTCGTCATTACGTAAAGTATCGAGAAAATCGAGATAGCCCTGATCAACATCTTTAGTAACGTAAACGCCGTTGAACACCGAGCATTCAAACTGCTGGATATCCGGGTTTTCAGCGCGGACGGCTTCGATCAGATCATTGAGATCCTGGAAAATCAAACCGTCGGCACCGATGATCTGGCGAATTTCATCCACTTCACGGCCGTGAGCGATCAGTTCCGTGGCACTCGGCATATCAATACCATAAACGTTCGGGAAGCGAATTTCCGGTGCCGCAGAGGCGAGGTACACTTTCTTCGCTCCGGCTTCGCGTGCCATCTCGATAATTTGTTCAGAGGTGGTGCCGCGCACGATGGAGTCATCAACCAGCAGGACGTTTTTATCGCGGAACTCAGCGCGGTTGGCGTTCAATTTACGGCGCACAGATTTACGACGCAGTTGCTGACCCGGCATGATGAAGGTACGACCAACATAGCGATTTTTAACAAAGCCCTGGCGGTACGGTTTGCCCAGAATTCGGGCGATTTCCAGCGCGATATCGCAGGAAGTTTCCGGAATCGGGATCACCACGTCGATATCCAGATCTTCCCATTCGCGGGCAATTTTCTCGCCCAGTTTCGTGCCCATATTCACACGCGCGCTGTAAACGGAAATTTTGTCAATGAACGAGTCAGGACGGGCAAAGTAAACATACTCAAACAGGCACGGATTGCTGACTGGATTGTCGGCACACTGACGGGTAAACAACTGCCCTTCTTCAGTGATGTAAATCGCTTCACCTGGGGCGACGTCACGCAGGAACTCAAAGCCCAGCGTATCGAGCGCAACGCTTTCGGAAGCGACCATATATTCTGTGCGATTCTCGTCGATATCACGTTTCCCCAACACCAGCGGACGAATCCCATTAGGATCGCGGAAGGCGACCATACCGTGGCCGATAATCATCGCCACGCAGGCATACGCGCCGCGAATTTGGCGGTTAGTCGCGGCAATGGCGGAGAAAATGTTGTCGGCTTCCAGCGGATAGTGGCGGAAGTTATCCAGCTCGCTGGCGAAGATATTAAGCAGAATTTCCGAGTCGGAAGTGGTGTTGATGTGGCGGCGTTTTTCTTCAAACAGTTTTTTACGCAACTCGTGAGCGTTGGTCAGATTGCCGTTGTGGGCAAGCGTAATACCATACGGAGAGTTAACGTAAAACGGCTGCGCTTCAGAGGCACTGGAGCTGCCAGCCGTAGGGTAACGCACATGACCAATGCCCATATTGCCCTGCAAACGCTGCATATGGCGAGCTTCAAATACATCGCTCACCAGCCCGTTCGCTTTACGCAAACGGAAGCAGTTATTGGCATCTATGGTGATGATGCCGGCGGCATCCTGACCGCGATGCTGAAGCACCGTTAAGGCATCATAAATCGACTGGTTAACCGGCATAACACCGGCGATACCGACAATACCGCACATACGTCTTTTTCCTCGTTAAGCCACATCTCAGAGCACTTACGCTCTGGGCAAGAAACTTGACGAGCTTTGCAGATAATCAAAAAACCATCTGATGATAAAACTGAACTGCGGGATCAGCTGTGATTTGCTCCAGTCTTCGCTTTTCGACACCCCGGTAAAGGAGTCGAGAAAGAAGAGAATGGCAGCAACAATCAACACACCGCGCAACGCACCGAAACAGACGCCCAGCACCCGATCGGTGCCTGACAACCCCGTTTTCTCCACCAGCTGGCCTATCACGAAGTTCACGATAGCACCAACGATCAGGGTAGCGATAAACAGTACCGCGATGGCAATCCCATTTCGAACCAGTTCGTCTTCAAAGCCCGTAAACCAGACTGACAGGTAAGTGTAGTAATGACTGGCAACAAAGAAAGCACAACCCCATGTCACCAGCGATAACGCTTCACGAACAAAGCCACGGATCAGGCTAACCAGAGAGGAAAAAGCAATCACCGCGATTATGGCGTAATCAATCCAGACCATATGTGTCCCACGATTTTACGCCCTGTCATCCTGTTCGGGGCGCATTCTAACAGAAAAAGAAAACGTTTGCGTAGGGATTTCCTTCCCGCGCATCAATAAAAATGGCGCTGAAAAAATATTCAACGCCATCGACTTTTTATGCCTTTGCGGCATCGGGCAATCATTGTCGGATGCGGCGTGAACGCCTTATCCGACCTACAGTTCTGCTCCAGCACAGGCCTGATAAGACGCGCCAGCGTCACATCAGGCAACGGCTGTCGGATGCGGCGTAAACGCCTTACCCGACCTACGGTTCTGCCCCTGCGTAGGCCTGATAAGACGCGCCAGCGTCACATCAGGCAACGGCTGTCGGATGCGGCATGAACGCCTTATCCGACCTACAGTTCTGCTCCAGCACAGGCCTGATAAGACGCGCCAGCGTCACATCAGGCAACGGCTGTCGGATGCGGCGTAAACGCCTTATCCGACCTACGGTTCTGCCCCTGCGTAGGCCTGATAAGACGCGCCAGCGTCACATCAGGCAACGGCTGTCGGATGCGGCGTAAACGCCTTATCCGACCTACGGGTCTATCCCTGCGTAGGCCTGATAAGACGCGCCAGCGTCGCATCAGGTAAAACCGTATTAATTCGGCGTGTAGCCCATCACCACGCCGCTCAAACCAGAGATCTGCTTCAGTTCGCCAAGCGATCCTTTCAGCTTATCTTTTGAGGCATCTGGCCCCACGAGAATACGGGTGATTTTACCCTGCACTGGCGTTGACGGCGAAGTATAAACCCGATATCCCGCGCCACGCAGCTTACCGACAATCTCATTCACTTTATCGGCATTTTTCAGCGCGCCCAGTTGCACAACATAGGCTTTACCCGTCGGCGCTACCTTTTCTTCAACAACCGGCTTCGGTTCTGGCTTCGGCGGGGGCGGCACTTCAACCTTCGGCTTAGGCGGATCCACCGGTTTCGGTTTCGGTGGAGCGACCGGTGTAGGCTCCGGTTCAAACACGGTATTATTGGCCGCAATGGTTGTTGGGTCGAGCGAAGGCGCTGCGGCATCACCTGCCCGCACCTCTTCTGCAGCGCCTTCTGGCGGCTGTGTCGGCAACGCCTGAGTGGCGGCTGGCATCATATCTGGTTCGTCACGATCGCCCGCTTTCGGCACCAGCGGGATCGCTGCAAACTCATCCTGATAATGTTTTTTCTGCCCATCAAGCAATCCTGGAAGCACAATAACTCCCAGAGCTACCAGCACAATAGTGCCAACTAACCGATTCTGAAACTTACTCGCCACCGCTTCTCCTCGCGTCAATCACTTCCATGACATGTGCGACCGTATGGAACGAACCACACACCAGCACGGTATCTTCCGGTTTAGCGTCCGCCATTGCGGCTTCCCATGCCTGCGCAACGCTATCGAATGGTTTGCCGTTCCCCAGATGCTCAAGCAGTTGTGCTGCCGTGGCACCGCGCGGCCCTTCCAGTGGCGCACAATACCAGTCATCAACCACGCTTTTCAACCAGGCCAGTGTTCCGGCAATATCTTTATCATGTAGCATACCGATAACCGCCAACACGCGCCCGTTTTTCGGTAACGCTTTCATGCGTCCGGTAAGATATTCCGCCGCATGAGGATTATGGGCGACATCAAAAATAACGCGTGGCGTCTCGCTCACAATCTGGAAACGTCCAGGCAAAATTGCGCTGGCGATACCGTCGCGAATTGCCTTTTCACTGACTTCCAGGCCGCTGGCACGCAGTGCCGCCAGCGCCGTTGCGGCATTCGGTTGCGGGACAAGTGGCAACGGTAATCCCGCCAGCGTGCCGTGAGCATCGGTAAATGACCAGTCATGGTCAGTGACGGAATAATTCCACTCAACGCCACAACGTTGCAACAGTGCGCCTTTCTCCTGTGCTACATCGGCAATGGTGTAAGGCATTTCCGGTTCACCGACGATTGCCGGTTTTTCGCTGCGGAAGATCCCCGCTTTCTCACGACCAATGCTTTCACGATCTGGCCCCAGCCAGTCGGTATGATCCAGCGCGATACTGGTCACCACGGCAACATCAGCATCGACAATGTTAGTAGCATCCAGACGACCGCCCAGACCTACTTCCAGAATCACCACATCGAGTTGCGCCTCTTTGAACAACCACAATGCCGACAGCGTACCGTATTCAAAATAAGTCAGAGAAATATCGCCGCGCTCGGCCTCAATCTCGGCAAAAGAAGCCGTATGGGCCGACTCCGCCAGTTCTTTGCCCTGTATACGAACGCGCTCGGTATAACGCACCAGATGCGGCGAACTGTAGACCCCCACCCTGTACCCTGCCGCCATCAGAATCGACTCCAGCGTACGGCAGGTCGTGCCTTTGCCATTAGTTCCCGCAACGGTAAACACAAACGGTGCAGGTTTAAGGACGCCAAGACGCGCCGCAACCTGGCTGACGCGATCAAGGCCGAGATCGATAGTTTTACTGTGCAGGTTTTCCAGATAAGAAAGCCACGAAGCCAGAGGCGACGCGGCTTGAGGAGTGCGTTTGATAATCATGGTATCCGCTGATTCGTTACGGGGAGAATAAATAGCAAAAGGGCAGAGCCAGTGGCCCTGCCCTTATCAGTTATCAGGCCTCTGGTTCCTGATCCGGCACCGGTGGCACCACTTCGCCTTCACGCGGCGCATCAGGATTAGGCGCTGGCAGATTCATCAGCTTCGCCAGAATGCTCGCCAGTTTCAGACGCATTTCCGGTCGACGGACGATCATATCGATGGCGCCTTTCTCGATCAGGAATTCACTGCGCTGGAATCCTGGCGGCAGTTTTTCGCGAACGGTCTGTTCGATAACGCGCGGACCGGCAAAGCCGATTAACGCTTTCGGTTCAGCAATATTGAGATCGCCCAGCATCGCGAAGCTTGCAGAAACACCGCCCATAGTCGGGTCGGTCAGTACAGAAATGTACGGTAACCCGCGCTCCTGCATTTTCGCCAGTGCTGCAGAGGTTTTCGCCATCTGCATCAGCGACATTAACGCTTCCTGCATACGTGCGCCACCAGAAGCGGAGAAGCAGATCAGCGGGCAGTTATCTTCCAGCGCTTGCTCAACGGCACGCACGAAACGAGCGCCAACCACTGAACCCATTGAACCGCCCATAAAGGCGAATTCGAATGCCGCAGCGACAACCGGCATACCGTACAGAGTGCCTTTCATCACCACCAGCGCGTCTTTTTCGCCGGTTTCTTTCTGCGCAGAGGCCAGACGGTCTTTATACTTTTTGGAGTCACGGAACTTCAGCACATCTTTCGGCTCAAGCTCGCTACCCAGCTCCACAAGGCTGCCTTCATCTAACAAGCTATGCAGGCGGTTACGCGCCGACATACGCATGTGATGGTCACACTTCGGACAGACCTCAAGATTACGTTCCAGTTCAGCGCGGTATAAAACCTGACCGCAGCTATCACACTTAGTCCACACACCTTCAGGAATGCTCGCCTTGCGGGTGGGAGTAATGTTGCTTTTAATTCGTTCAATCCAGCTCATTAGGGACCTTTCTGTCTGAACCTGGTTCGATGCCAGTTTTATCTTTGGGGACGCATAATGCCATTTTTGCCCCCAACAGACCATGAATGTTGCACATTAAAACATAACAGCCCGAAACTTTGGATAAAAAAGTGGTCGAACCGCGGAGTTACTTTTTATTTTGCAGCGCGTTTGTGACGAATAAATTCGAAAACCCCAGGCAATATTGAAACAAAAATAATGCCAACAATCATCAGTTTAAGGTTACTCTGAATGAAGGGGAGCGTGCCGAAGAAATAACCTGCGTAGGTAAAAATCAGTACCCACAACAGTGCACCAATCACGTTAAAAGCGGCGAAATGACGATACGACATGTGACCCATTCCCGCAACGAACGGCGCGAACGTTCTGACGATCGGTACAAAACGGGCGAGAATAATTGTTTTGCCGCCATGTCTCTCGTAAAACTGATGAGTCTTATCAAGATAACTACGACGAAAAATTTTCGAATCCGGATTACTGAACAGTTTGTCACCAAATAACCGCCCAATGGTGTAGTTGACCGCATCACCCACAATTGCAGCAATCAACATCAGTACCACCATCATATGGACGTTGAGATCATTAGTCTCCAGAGATGCCAACGCGCCAGCGACAAACAGCAACGAATCACCAGGCAGGAATGGCGTTACCACAAGCCCGGTTTCACAGAACAGAATCAAAAACAGAATGGCATAAACCCAGACGCCGTACTCTGCGACCAGTTCCGCCAGATGCACATCAATATGCAAAATAAAATCGATGAGGAAATAAATCAGGTCCATAATTGCCTATGCCTTGTACTCTTCATTTCTCAGGCTGTAACTGCATTGGCTACAGCCTGAAATTTTTAGAGCATTATTCTCATTAGTCCGCCAGAAACAGCGGGCCCATTGGCGGTTTTGGAAGATCAAATCGGTCAGGGTAATCTACCGCAACCAGATACAGCCCTTCCGCTTTCGCCGTTGCTGCCGCCAGCGTTCTGTCCTTTGCCGCTAACAGCTCTGCTATCCAACTCTCTGGCTGGTTGTGGGCGCCTACTTCCATCAGGCTACCGACAATATTCCTCACCATATGATGTACAAAGGCATTCGCTTTGATATCTACCACCACATAAGGACCATGTCGCGTGACGTTAATATGCATAACGTTGCGCCACGGCGTTCGGGACTGGCACTGCACCGCGCGAAATGAGGTGAAATCATTCTCGCCCAACAAGCATTGCGCAGCCCGATGCATCCGTTCGGCATCCAGCGGTTCGTAGAAGTGGGTCACACCTTTACTCAGCACTGCCGGGCGCAGCCGATGATTGTAGATGATGTAGCGATAACGGCGAGCCGTGGCGCTAAATCGGGCATGAAAATCATCAGGTACAGCTTTAACCCAACGCACGGCGATGTCACCAGGTAAATTCGCATTTACGCCTAATGTCCACGCGGCGTCTTTGCGCTGCGCGGTGGTTTCGAAATGCACTACCTGCCCGGTGCCGTGTACGCCTGCGTCAGTACGCCCGGCGCAGAAGACGGTGATGGGCTCGTTCGCCACCTGGGAGAGCGCCTTTTCCAGCTTCTCCTGCACACTGCGGACTTCGTTCTGCCGTTGCCAGCCGTAATACCTACTGCCGTCGTACTCAATGCCCAGCGCAATTTTATAAACTGGCGGTTGTTGCTGGTCGGACATTAGTACAGATACTCCTGCACCAGTTTCTCGGCGATTTTCACTGCCATCAGTGCGCCGCCAAAACGGACGTTATCGGCCACCGACCAGAACTGGATTTGCTCTGGAATACCGTAATCATTGCGCACGCAGCCCACAGAAAGATGCGGCGTACCGGAAGCGTCACCCACCTGAGTAGGAAACTCGTTCTCTTCAGAGAGCACAATATCTTCGCCCTGGGTAAAGGCATCACGCGCTTCTTCTGCCGCCAGCGGACGCAGAGCTTCAAAGTTGACCATCTGAGCGTGACCGTAAAATACTGGTGCCTGCACGACGCTTGCCGAAATCATCAGCCCTTCGTCCTGCATGATTTTGCGCACTTCATCGACGATACGACGTTCTTCACGCACGCTACCTTCCCTGTCCGGCAGTAACGGCAGCATGTTGAACGCCAGCTGACGTCCGAAGAAATCTTCTTCGTCAATCGGAATGCCGTTGAGCAATTTCGCACTCTGCCCCGCTAACGCATCGACCGCTTTTTTGCCCTGGGCGGAGGCTGAAATCAGGCTGGTAACGCTAATACGCGACAATCCGCCCTGATCGATTAACGGTTTCAGAGAGGCCAGCAGCTGGCTGGTCAGGCTGTCCGGTACGGCAATGACATTACGGTTACGGTAATCAGCAAGTACAAACGGGTTTACTTCCGGCACCACCAGCGGTACGTCGGGTTCGAGAGCAAACAATCCGCTGCTGTCGATAACCAGGCAGCCTGAGTTGGTTGCTTCTTCAACCCAGGTCGCGGTCGCTTCTTTGCCTGCGACAAAAAACGCCAGTTGCGCCTGCGTCCAGTCAAATTCGGCAGCATCCTGCACGGTGATTGTCTTACCACCAAAGCGCAGATGTTCGCCTGCGCTTTCGTTACGTGCCAGTGCATAAATTTCCCCAACCGGGAACTGACGTTCAGCCAGCGTTTCAATCAGGGCTTCGCCCACAGCGCCAGTTGCGCCCAGGACGGCAATGTTCCAGCCTTCAGACATGGTGGTTTACTCCAGAAAATGCAAAGCTCCCTGCCTATGTTACAGCAGAGAGCATGAAGAAGAGATTAACGAGCCGGATGATGAACGGCGTTAAAACCCAGTTTACACAGTAATGATGCCGCACTGGCGTCATTACAAATCACATACAGAGACGACCATTCACGGCGCTCAAGGTAATTTTTGCGCAGTTTATCGAACTCACCCGGTATTCCGGCGACTTTACGCAACGGCGCATCGTCGCGGCGCACATCATACACCAAATGCACCAGCCTTTTTAGCGTCGGCTGATCGAGCGGACCATGCAGCGTGATGCGGCCAAACTCCGGCGCGGGCAGCAATGTATCCAACGCCACGTGCTGTTCATGACCAATAAACTTGCTGTAGGCTTCAAACACTTGCGTTGTGCCACGCGCTTTACCTTCGAGGGTATAGCCCGCGATATGCGGCGTGCCGATATCCACTTTTTGCAGCAGCTCGACGTTGAGTTCTGGCTCGCCTTCCCAGACATCCAGCACCACGCTTAACTTCTGACCTTCATTCAGGCAGGTCAGCAGTGCCGTATTATCGACAACGGCACCACGGCAGGCGTTAATCAGAATTGCCCCCGGCTTCAGGCTGCGAATCAGTTTTTCATCCGCCAGATGCCGCGTTTTGTACGGACCATCTTTAAAGAGTGGCGTATGGAAAGTCAGAATGTCTGCTTGCGCGACCAGTTCATCAAGAGGACGGAAATCCCCCTCATCCCCACGATCGGCGCGTGGTGGATCGCAAAGTAATGTTTTGATCCCCCACGCTTCCAGCCGTGCCTGTAACCGTCGCCCGACGTTGCCGACGCCCACGATCCCCACGGTACGCTCGTGCAGTGAAAATCCATCGCGTTCGGCGAGCATCAGCAGTGACGAGAAAACATATTCCACTACCGCAATCGCATTGCAGCCAGGTGCAGCAGAAAAACCAATTCCCGCCTGCTTTAACCACGCTTCATCGACATGGTCCGTCCCCGCGGTCGCGGTGCCAATAAATTTTACTGGTTTTCCTGCCAGCAAAGATTCATTCACTTTCGTGACCGAACGCACCATCAAAGCATCTGCATCATCCAGTTCAGCAACTGGAATTGGACGCCCCGGAACCGCTTTCACCTCCCCCAGACGACTAAATAATTCGCGGGCATAAGGCATATTTTCATCAACAAGGATTTTCACGTTTGTGGTACCTGTATGAGAACGAGAGTTAACCGGACAAGTGTGCCATAATCTCGCGGCCAGGCATACTTGCGATGATTTCAGGTATAAGGATACGTAATGATACAACCAATTTCCGCCCCTCCTGGGCAACCACCGGGTCAGGGGGATAAACTGTCGTCTGGCGCAGGCAATCAGCCTTTATCCAGCTTGCAACGTACAGTGCTGGAAAGTTTGATAACCAAAGTGACTTCGCTGACGCAACAGCAGAGCGCGGAATTGTGGGCTGGTATAAAGCACGACATCGGTCTGCCCGGCGATTCACCGTTACTTTCACGCAATTTCCCCGCCGCAGAACAAAACCTTGCACAACGTTTACTGGCCGCGCAAGAAAGCCATTCTGTCCGCCAGCTTTTGGCGCAATTGAGCGAGTACTTACGGCTGGGGAATAATCGTCAGGCGGTCACAGATTACATTCGTCATAACTTTGGTCAGACGCCGCTGAATCAACTCTCACCGGAGCAATTAAAAACCGTCCTGACGCTGTTACAGGAAGGGAAGATGGTTATCCCGCAACCGCAACAGCG
This sequence comes from Escherichia sp. E4736, assembly GCF_005781225.1. NCBI lineage: Bacteria > Pseudomonadati > Pseudomonadota > Gammaproteobacteria > Enterobacterales > Enterobacteriaceae > Escherichia > Escherichia sp. E4736. Next base: position 406,286 of record NZ_VATT01000014.1, read on the forward strand.
CCAGGCGACCGATCGCCCTTTGCTACCGGCAGAACACAATACGCTTAAGCAACTGGTGACTAAACTCGCGGCGGCAACAGGAGAACCCAGCAAACAGATTTGGCAATCTATGCTGGAACTTTCTGGGGTAAAAAATGGAGAGTTGATCCCGGCCAAAATGTTTACCCACCTGGTTACCTGGTTGCAGGCACGCCAGGTGTTAAGTCAGCAAAATACACCGACACTGGAGTCGCTTCAGATGGCGCTAAAACAGCCACTGGATGCCAGCGAGTTGACAGTATTATCGAGCTATGTTGAGCAAAAATATGGCCTTTCTCAGCATTCAGCCCTGACTTCCGCGCAGGCCGAGGATATCCTCAACCAGCTTTATCAACGGCGGGTGAATGGGATTGAACCGCGAGATATTCAACCGTTGCTCAATCCCTTTACGCCATTCATTAACACGATGCAAGAAATGGCCATGCGCCCCAGCCTGTGGATATTGCTGACCGCCATCATCGTGATATTGGTCTGGTTATTGAGTTAACCACGACGAAATGACAGTATCGTCACGATAATCCCCAGCACCGCCGATATCGCCCCGGCAAGGAATACCGACGAGTAGCCAAATGTGGTCGCCAGGACACCTGCCAGTGGCCCGGAAACACCGAGGGCGATATCCTGAAACGCCGCATAACCGCCGAGCGCAGTACCGCGAACCTGAGACGGAACGCGCTTAACCACTTCCACACCAAGCGCCGGGAAGATAAGTGAACACCCTGCCCCGGTTAACGCCGCACCGGCTAACGCCACCCACGCGCCAGGCGCTTGCCAGAGCAGCAACAAACCTACCGTTTCGACAAGCAAAGAGACAATCGCCACTTTCACGCCGCCAAAACGGTCTGGCATCCAGCCGAACATGACGCGCATCACGACAAATGCGCCGCCAAATGCGGTGAGCGTAAAGCCTGCCATCGCCCATCCTTTGCTGGCAAAGTAGAGCGATACAAAGGTTCCGATAACCGCAAAGCCAACGCCCTGAAGCGCCAGACCAAGCCCCGGTTTCCAGATAAGCCCGACAACACTCCACAGCGATGGACGTTCTCCCGCCATTGCCGGTACTTTGCGTACTGTGCCGTTACAAGCCCACGCCAGTAAAGGCAATGCCATTGTCGTAAGCGCCAGTGCGGCAAAACCGTAATGGCTATGAATCAACAAGCCAAGCGGTGCGCCCACCGCCAGTGCGCCATAAATCGCCATCCCGTTCCACGACATCACTTTGCCAGAGTGTTTCGGCCCGACAATGCCCAATCCCCAGGTCAAAGCGCCCGTCAGCAACTGGCTTTCGCCAAAACCAAGAATCAAACGCCCGATGACCAGCAGGGCAAATTTAATTGGTGCGGAGACAGGCAAAAGCGCCGCCAGCAGCAGCGCGCCGCCAGCCAGACCGCAGGCGAACATACCCTGAAGCGCCGAACGTTTTGCGCCATATTGATCGGCCAGTCGTCCGGCGTAGCCACGCGTCAGCACCGTGGCCAGAAACTGAATGCCGACGGCAATCCCGACCATGGTGTTGCCATAGCCCAGTTCATGATGAACAAACAGCGGGATAACCGGCAATGGCAGCCCTACGGTCATGTAAGTTAGAAAAACCGCAAAAGCGATGCGGAAGAGCGAAAAATTGGCAGAAGATCGTGTTTCTGTTTGGCTTACAGCAGTCATGCATTACTCCAGAATGCAGCGCAAGGCGAGGAGTCTCCCCGTCTCATCTCTCTGGTTTTCAGGGTTACGGTGCGTTGGCAGGATTTAACGCGTACGTCTTTTCAGAAGGAAATCGACAAAACGGGAAGTTTGCCTGGAACAGGCGGCGATTGTCAATGATGTGAAAAAGGGAACCATCAGGTTCCCTTTTTCTTTAGTGCCGGAGGCAGCATTGGCGTGTAACGTCGGATGCGACGCTGGCGCGTATTATCCGACCTACTCCGACTTAATCTTTCAGCTTACGCATTACCAGCGTGGCGTTGGTGCCGCCGAAGCCGAAGCTGTTAGACATCACGGTGGTCAGTTCGCGATCGGTCGTTTCGGTCACGATGTTCAGACCCGCAGCCTGCTCGTCCAGCTCTTCAATGTTGATGCTCGGGGCGATAAAGCCGTGTTCCAGCATCAGCAGAGAGTAGATAGCTTCCTGTACGCCAGCAGCGCCCAGAGAGTGACCGGTCATTGCTTTGGTTGCAGAAATCGCCGGGCTCTTATCGCCGAACACTTCACGGATAGCCGCCAGCTCTTTCACGTCGCCAACCGGAGTCGAAGTACCGTGGGAGTTCAGGTAGTCGATTGGGGTATCAACACCGTGCATCGCCATCTTCATGCAGCGCACTGCGCCTTCGCCAGACGGAGCAACCATGTCTGCGCCATCAGACGTTGCGCCGTAGCCAACGATTTCAGCGTAGATATGAGCACCACGTGCCAACGCGTGTTCCAGTTCTTCGACCACCACCATACCGCCGCCGCCAGCGATAACGAAACCGTCACGGTGAGCGTCATAAGTACGGGAGGCTTTTTCCGGGGTGTCGTTGTATTTGGTAGACAGCGCGCCCATTGCGTCGAATTCGCAGGCCATTTCCCAGCACAGCTCTTCGCCGCCGCCGGCAAACACGATGTCTTGTTTGCCCAGTTGGATCTGCTCTACTGCGTTACCGATACAGTGTGCGGAAGTCGCACACGCGGAGCTGATGGAGTAGTTAACGCCGTGGATTTTGAACGGCGTGGCGAGGCAGGCAGAAACGCCAGATGCCATCGCTTTAGTGACCACATACGGGCCAACCGCTTTCAGGCCACGCGGGCCGCGCATTGCGTCAGCACCGAACACCTGGAAACGCGGAGAGCCGCCGCCGGAACCTGCAATCAGGCCAACGCGCGGGTTATTCTGGTAAGCTTCCGGGGAGAGGCCAGCATCTGCAATTGCCTGCTCCATAGAAAGGAATGCATAAATGGATGCGTCGCTCATAAAGCGCACAACTTTGCGGTCAATGAGGCCAGTGGTATCCAGTTTTACGTTGCCCCAAACGTGGCTACGCATGCCGGAATCCTTCAGCTCCTGAGAGAAAGTGATCCCTGAGCGTCCTTCACGCAGAGATGCCAGGACTTCCTGCTGGTTATTACCGATGCTGGAAACAATGCCCAGGCCAGTAATCACTGCACGTTTCATTCAATACCTCTGTAAGTCGCACATAGAGTAAGTTTCGAATGCACAATAGCGTACACTTGTACGCCGAACAAGTCCGATCAGCCAATTAATAGAGAAATTTGCGCAGCCTGGCACACATCGCTAAGATCGAGCCACCGCCTGTAAGACGAGTAACTTACGTGAAACACTACTCCATACAACCTGCCAACCTTGAATTTAATGCTGAGGGTACACCTGTTTCCCGAGATTTTGACGATGTCTATTTTTCCAACGATAACGGACTGGAAGAGACGCGTTATGTTTTTCTTGGGGGTAACCAATTAGAGGCACGCTTTCCTGAGCATCCACATCCTCTGTTTGTGGTAGCAGAAAGCGGCTTCGGCACCGGATTAAACTTTCTGACGCTATGGCAGGCATTTGATCAGTTTCGCGAAGCGCGTCCACAGGCGCAGTTAAAGCGCCTCCACTTTATAAGTTTTGAGAAATTTCCCCTCACCCGTGCGGATTTAGCGCTAGCGCACCAACACTGGCCGGAACTTGCGCCGTGGGCGGAACAGCTTCAGGCGCAGTGGCCTTTGCCCCTGCCCGGTTGCCATCGTTTATTGCTCGATGAAGGCCGCGTAACGCTGGATTTATGGTTTGGCGATATAAACGAACTGACCAGCCAACTGGACGATTCGCTAAATCAAAAAGTAGATGCCTGGTTTCTGGACGGCTTTGCGCCAGCGAAAAACCCGGATATGTGGACGCAAAATCTGTTTAACGCCATGGCACGACTGGCGCGTCCGGGCGGCACGCTGGCGACATTTACTTCTGCCGGTTTTGTCCGCCGCGGTTTGCAGGAAGCCGGATTCACCATGCAAAAACGTAAGGGCTTTGGGCGCAAACGGGAAATGCTTTGTGGGGTGATGGAACAGACATTACCACTCCCCTGCTCCACGCCGTGGTTTAATCGTATGGGCAGCAGCAAACGGGAAGCAGCGATTATCGGCGGCGGTATTGCCAGCGCGTTGTTATCGCTGGCGCTATTACGTCGCGGCTGGCAGGTAACGCTTTATTGTGCGAATGAGGCCCCCGCGCTGGGTGCTTCCGGCAATCGCCAGGGGGCGCTGTATCCGCTTTTAAGCAAACACGATGGGGCGTTGAACCGCTTTTTCTCTAATGCGTTTACTTTTGCTCGTCGGCTTTACGACCAATTACCCGTTAAATTTGATCATGACTGGTGCGGCGTAACGCAGTTAGGCTGGGATGAGAAAAGCCAGCATAAAATCGCACAGATGCTGTCGATGGATTTACCCGCAGAGTTGGCTGTAGCCGTTGAGGCAAATGCGGTTGAACAAATTACGGGCGTTGCGACAAATTGCAGCGGTATTACTTATCCGCAAGGTGGCTGGCTGTGTCCGGCGGAACTGACCCGTAATGTGCTGGTACTGGCGGAACAGCAAGGTTTGCAGATTCGTTATCAACATCAGTTACAGGATTTATCCCGTAAGGATGACGGTTGGTTGTTGAATTTTGCAGGTGATCAGCACGCGACGCATAACGTGGTGGTACTGGCGAACGGGCATCAAATCAGCGGTTTCAGCCAAACATCATCTCTGCCAGTATATTCGGTTGCCGGGCAGGTCAGCCATATTCCGACAACGCCGGAACTGGCAAAACTGAAACAGGTGCTGTGCTATGACGGTTATCTCACGCCACAAAATCCGGCGAATCAACACCATTGTATTGGTGCCAGTTATCATCGCGGCAGCGAAGAGACGGCGTACAGTGAGGACGATCAGCAGCAGAATCGCCAGCGGTTGATTGATTGTTTCCCGCAGGCACAATGGGCGAAAGCGGTTGATGTCAGTGATAAAGAGGCGCGCTGCGGTGTGCGTTGTGCCACCCGCGATCATCTGCCAATGGTAGGCAACGTGCCTGATTATGACGCTACACTCGTGGAATATGCGTCGCTGACGGAGAAAAAAGATGAGGCGGTAAGCGCGCCGATTTATGACGATCTCTTTATGCTTGCTGCTTTGGGTTCGCGTGGTTTGTGTTCTGCCCCGCTGTGTGCCGAGATTCTGGCGGCACAGATGAGTGAAGAACCGATTCCGATGGATGCCAGTACGCTGGCGGCGTTAAATCCGAATAGGTTATGGGTGCGGAAGTTGTTGAAAGGTAAAGCGGTTAAGGCGGGGTAATCTGCTTTGGCATTGTTTGTCGGATGCGACGTGAACGCCTTATCCGACCTACGTGTGACATGTAGTCCTGATAAGACGCGGTAAGCGTCGCATCAGGCATGGTGCACCCAATGTCGGATGCGGCGTGAACGCCTTATCCGACCTACGTGTGACCTGTAGGCCTGATAAGACGCGATAAGCATCGCATCAGGCATGGTGCTCCAGACGCCGCAACTTACTGCTGTGACGCCTGCTGAAACAGTTGTTCCCACATATCGGTCACCAGCGCCTGGTCACGCGGCGACAATTCACCCGCGCCAATGGCTTTTTCCAGACTCTGGCTAACGGTCGTATGCACCGCCTGAGCGGAGTGGTCATCACCACTTTCCAGTTCTGCGATGGCTAATGTCAGGTGGCCACGCAAATACCCACTGGCAAACAACTCATCATCACTGGCATGGTCAACCATACCGTCGATTAATGCCAGAATGCGTGATTCAAACTCCGCGATCATCTTCTTTCCTCATTGTAAAACGTGGCGCCGGCTTCAGTTGAGCGCTTCCGGCCACGGGAATCGTTCCGCCGTAAGTTCCGGCGTGTGATAATAATTTTGTAATGCTTTAATTAAGCGTGCCGGACGTTCTGGAATACCGTTAGCCAGATAATCCATCACCTGCACATGTACACGCCGTTGAAACACCACGCGATCCGGTTCGAAATCCCCTTCCAGATTGTCGCAACTGACGTTAAACGGATATCCCGCCGCCACGCAGAACAACCAGTCGAGCGCCTGCGGCTTCACTTCAACATCTTCAAACTGACTTTGCGTTTGGGCATCGCGACCGTCCGGGCAATACCAGTAGCCGAAATCAACCAGCTCACGGCGCGCTTTCCCGGCAATACACCAGTGCGAAATCTCGTGGATGGCGCTGGCGTAAAAGCCATGAGCGAAGACGATTCGGTTATACGGTACTTCCGCATCAGCAGGAAGATAGATCGGTTCGTCGTCGCCTTTAATCAGACGGGTATTAAATTCATCGGCAAAGCAGCTATTAAAAATTTCAATTAACTGCTCATAGTGGTGTGTACTGTTCATTAGTTCATCCCCAACCAGTGGAGGATCTCCTGTCCGTGGCTATCATAAAGTAATTTGGCACTCATCACCGCCGAGACGATAACGATCATCGGGCGGATCAGCTTTTGTCCTTTGCTCAACACCAGTCGTGAACCCATGCGCGCGCCGAGGAACTGCCCCACCAGCATCACAAAGCCCGTCGCCCAAATCACTTTGCCGCCGAGAATAAACAGCAGTAAACCGCCGATATTTGACGTTGCGTTGAGTAATTTTGCGTGAGCCGTGGCTTTGGCGAGGTTGAATCCGCACAGGGTAACGAAGGCCAGCGCGTAAAACGATCCGGCTGCCGGACCAAAGAATCCGTCATAAAAACCGACGCAGCCACCGGCAATTAACGCGAAGGGCAAACCGTACATCCGGCGCTGGCGATCTTCTTCACCCAGCTTTGGCATCAGCAAGAAATAGAGGCCGATGCAAATCACGAGGATGGGCAATATCTGCCGTAATATATCGGCCTGAACATATTGCACCAGCAGTGCGCCACTCATTGAGCCGACAAAGGTCATGGCGATATTGAGTTTTTGATCGCTTAAACTAACCACTTTGCGGCGAATAAAGTAGATAGTGGCGGAAATAGAGCCACCGCAGGCTTGCAGTTTATTGGTTGCCAGCGCGTTAGCGGGAGACATCCCCGCCGCCATCAATGCCGGAATAGTGAGTAACCCACCGCCACCGGCAATCGAGTCGATAAATCCCGCCAGCATGGCGACAAAAAAGAGAACTCCCAGCAGCAGCGGGGAAACCATAAACAGGCTATTAAACGTTTCCATTAGATCACGTGCTCATCCAGTAGCGCCTGGCAGGAAGGCGGCAACGGAGGCGGTGTCTTCTTCTCAGGCTTTGTTGTTCCCGGTTTTGGAGGTTCAAACCAGCTTTGCAGTTCTGCCCCGCAACCATCGCCTGGTGGCGGTAAAGGTTGATCTTCACACTCCAGACTATCGGCAGGACAACGTAATCGTACATGCATATGCGCGCGATGCTGGAACCAGGGTCGCACTTTGCGCAACCAGTCGCGATCGGTGCCCGCATCAAGGCAAAGTTGTTGTTTAATCGCCGGATTAACAAAAATGCGCGTGACGTCTTTGTCCTGGGCGGCAAGTTTGATCAAGCTGAAAATTTCCGGCTTCCACAGCGTCGGGACAACGTGTTTACCGTCGCGGGAAACCAAATCTAATGCTTGCGGGCGCAAGAGCTGCGCAGAGGTCCAGCGTGTTTTCGGCAGTTGCAGGAAGATATCGACATCCAGTCCGGTCTGGTGGCTGGCGTGACCGCCGTTGAAACGCCCACCAGCAGGCATCCCCATATCGCCAATCAACACCGTCCCCATGCCCAGATTGCTCACCTGACTACTCAGACGTTGGATAAACATCACCAGGTCCGGGTGACCGAAGTAGCGACGCTGATCGGTACGCATGACCTGATAATGTTCGGACTGTATCGGCAGCGTGTCAGCGCCGACGATACAACCATTGGAGAAACTACCTATCGATTGTGCGCTACCCGGCACAGGTTGGGTTATTTTTTGCCACGGCGTCGCTGCCTGGCTGACGCTACTGGCAAACAGGGCCAGCAGCGCAATCGCAGTTTTGTTCATTTTTTACCAGCGTGGAATATCAGTCTTCACATCGGCATTTTGCGCCCGCTGCCGTAACAGGTGATCCATTAAAACGATCGCCAGCATCGCTTCAGCGATCGGCACCGCGCGGATCCCGACACAAGGATCGTGACGACCTTTGGTGATCATCTCAACTTCTTCGCCAAAGCAGTTAATGGTGCGCCCCGGCACGGTAATGCTGGAGGTCGGTTTCAGCGCCATATGGGCAATGATTTGCTGCCCGCTGCTGATACCGCCAAGAATGCCGCCCGCATGGTTGCTCTGGAAACCGTCTTTGGTGATTTCGTCACGGTTCTGGCTGCCGCGCAGCGCCACCACGTCAAAACCATCACCGATTTCCACGCCTTTCACCGCGTTGATGCTCATCAGCGCATGGGCGATGTCGGCATCCAGGCGGTCAAAGACCGGCTCGCCAAGTCCGGCGGGGACGCCACTGGCAACAACGGTGACTTTCGCGCCGATGGAGTCGCCCTCTTTTTTCAGTGCGCGCATCAGTTCATCTAAGGCTTCGATTTTGTCCGGGTCCGGGCAGAAGAACGGATTTTGCTCGACCTGCGACCAGTCTTTGATTTCCAGCGGAATGTCGCCCATCTGGGTCAGGCAGCCGCGGATTTCAATGCCAAATTTCTCGGCGAGATATTTTTTGGCAATCGCCCCTGCCGCCACGCGCATGGCGGTTTCACGGGCGGAAGAGCGTCCACCGCCGCGATAGTCGCGCAAACCGTATTTTTGTTCGTAGGTGTAATCGGCATGGCCTGGACGGAAAACGTCCTTAATTGCGCTGTAATCCTGAGAACGCTGGTCGGTGTTTTCTATGAGTAGGCCAATGCTGGTGCCGGTGGTCACACCTTCAAAAACACCGGAGAGAATTTTGACCTGATCCGGCTCGCGGCGCTGGGTGGTATAGCGCGATGTCCCAGGGCGGCGGCGGTCAAGATCGTGTTGCAGATCCGCTTCCGTCAGCGGAATGCCTGGCGGAACACCATCGACGATGCAACCGAGCGCCAGCCCGTGCGATTCGCCGAAGGTGGTTACGCGAAAGAGTTGTCCAATTGTGTTTCCAGCCATCACGGCTCCGTTATTGTTGTGTTTGCGTGTTTATTTAATCTTTATAAATCGCGAAATGTTCACGTGCGGCAATAAGCTGCGCTTTGGTGAGCATAAACACACCGTCGCCGCCGTTATCAAACTCCAGCCAGGTGAACGGAACATCCGGATATTGTTCCATAAGATGTACCATGCTGTTGCCGACTTCACAAATCAGCACACCATCATCAGCAAGATAATCTGCCGCGTTACCGAGAATGCGGCGCGTCAGTTTCAGGCCGTCGGTACCAGACGCCAAGCCCAGTTCCGGCTCGTGACGGTATTCATTTGGCAGGTCGGACATATCTTCCGCATCGACATACGGCGGGTTGGTGACGATCAGGTCGTACTGCACTTTCGGTAAATCACGGAACAGATCGGAACGAATCGGGATGACATTGTGGATCAGACCGTGTTCTTCGATGTTCTGTTCGGCAACCGCCAGCGCGTCTGGAGAGATGTCCACCGCGTCGACTTCCGCTTCCGGGAAAGCATAAGCGCAAGCAATAGCGATGCAGCCGCTCCCGGTACACATATCTAAAATGTGCTGCGGTTGCTTGCTGATGAGTCCGGCAAATTTATTGTTGATCAGTTCACCAATCGGCGAGCGCGGCACCAGCACGCGTTCATCGACGTAAAATTCATGGCCGCAGAACCACGCTTTGTTGGTCAGATAAGCCACCGGAATGCGTTCGTTGACGCGGCGGATCACGCGCTCAACAATGCGGTGTTTTTCGCTGGAGGTCAGACGCGCATTGCGCATATCTTCCGGAATATCCAGCGGCAGGTAGAGCGAAGGCAACACCAGCTGTACGGCTTCATCCCACGGGTTATCGGTGCCGTGACCGTACCAGATATTTGCCGCGCTGAAGCGGCTAACCGACCAGCGCAACATGTCCTGAATGGTTTGCAGCTCATTTACTGCTTCATCAACGAAAATTTTATCCACGTATTCCTCCAGGGCATGATCGCAATAATTTCGGCGGCTAGTTTGCCATGAAGATGACGATAAATCAGCATTCACGCGCGGTGAGTGAGGAAAAATACGTTTAAAACGATCGATTGCGCGACGAGTCGGGTAAACTGTAGGGAAATTAGAAATAGAGACACATCAATGAAAAAGAAAACAACACTTAGCGAGGAGGACCAGGCTCTGTTTCGCCAGTTGATGGCGGGGACTCGCAAGATAAAGCAAGATACGATTGTCCACCGACCGCAGCGTAAAAAAATCAGCGAAGTGCCGGTTAAGCGGTTGATTCAGGAACAGGCCGATGCCAGCCATTATTTCTCAGATGAGTTTCAGCCGTTATTGAATACCGAAGGCCCGGTGAAATATGTCCGCCCGGATGTAAGCCATTTTGAGGCGAAGAAACTGCGGCGCGGTGATTATTCACCGGAGTTGTTTCTTGATTTGCACGGTCTGACGCAGCTACAAGCCAAACAGGAGCTGGGCGCGTTGATTGCCGCCTGCCGCCGTGAACATGTGTTTTGCGCCTGTGTGATGCATGGGCATGGTAAGCATATTTTGAAGCAACAAACACCACTGTGGCTGGCGCAACATCCGCATGTGATGGCGTTTCACCAGGCCCCCAAAGAGTACGGTGGTGATGCGGCGTTATTGGTGTTGATTGAGGTGGAAGAGTGGCTGCCGCCTGAGTTGCCCTGAACGCAAAACCGGATACGGCATAAACGCCGTATCCGGTTTGGTCGCTACAACATATTCAGCACATACTGGAATCGGCAAGTGGAATCTATTGGCTGCGGTGTAGTAGTATCGACACGCACCACAATATCATGTAGTTGTTTGTCGGTTATCGCATGTCGGTTTGGTATGGTTGTCACTTTGCTATCTGTACAACCATATGACGTAAAAGTGATCATTTGCGAAATAAAACGACAATATGCGCCACGCTCGTTAAATTGGCTACCATCACACAACTTGCCATCCTTCATCAAAAAGGTAGGGAGTGTATTTTCGATTATCCCTCCCGTGGATTTCAATGATAACAGCTTGCTATGCACTACCGAATTTGGACTCCATGAAACATCATAAGGGTCTAAAGGAACTGGCGGACAGGTGGAGTTAAACGCTGAAGGCCCCAGGTAAACAGTACCAGTCGCTCTTGCTTGTGTTTTGATATTACTGGTCACTATCCAGGGACAGCTACCGGGATCGCCTTCAACGATAATATCCATGATAACCTTACTACAACTAAAACCTCCCGATGTCGGCAACCCTGGGCAATTCGATGAGTCAATATAATCCCCACTTTTCACATTAATTTCTGGTGCTGTCCCTGGCCCATTCCAGGATATATTGGGAATATCTCCGGTATAAAGAGTATAACCATCCCGGTGATATGTTCCCTGATAGACGCCAGATAAAGTTTGGACATTAAGTTCATACCAGATTGAGGTATTACCGTTACCGGCATACCCCATCAACGTGTGCATATCACGAAATATTGTTGATGCCATCGCGGTGGGTACCATTAGTATCAACACTAGTAAGCAAAAAACATGGCGTAATTTTTTCATTTTAAAGGTACTCAAACGTTGCGGTTAGCTGGGCGGTAAAATTGCCAGGAGTCACATCACGACCGCTTTTTGCCTGTAACCAGGCCCGGAAATTAAGACTATTGCTGCCGTTATTAAGTACAAAGGTCGCTCCAGTAGTACTATTGATAGCAACAGGTGTGCCGTCGTTTTTTTCCATACCTATACCAACTCCCTGCGCACCCGATGACGCATCCAGCGCCAGAATACCCGGCTGTTCGCTATCTTCCGTGCCGGTCAAGGTTACCTTTACGTTGTATGACGTTGGTCCCTTACAGTCTTTCAGTTGAAAAACCACCGGCACACGGGCCGACTGCCCGGCGACCACTAAATCTTGTGCACTCACCGTAGGAAACTGTACTTCCGCCAGCAATCCTTGTGTCTCTACCGGTGTACAGGTTTTATTCAATAAATTACCGTAAAAATGCAGGTTGTCAGCAGCCTGCACCGGCGCTACACAGATCAGCATTAAGCTCCCCAGCAGCGTTGCGAGAACATATTCTTGTGTTTTCATTGGTAATCCACCTGTAGCGTGGCATACGCGGAAAATGCTCCGTCTCCCAACACCGCGCCGCTGGCTTTCACCGGTACCGCCTTGAGCATTGGGGGGCTGGCAGGATCAATACTCAGAGGTTTATCCAGCTCAAACGGACTGCCATTTTGTTGCATTTCAATGCCCAGGTCGGTAACGCTGGTCTGGACTGCCGACGTATTGTAATTGGTGGGAGTCCCCTTCCAGGTCAGAGTCATCTCCCAAACCGCATCACGAACTCCAGAATCACAGGTGATCTCATAGGGTACAGTCTGACGAAAGTTAACACCGTCAATGTCATTAATAAGGATGTCGCCAAAATCCACTTCAATGGTTTTCCCGCCGCTAATGGTACAAACTGGCGGTGATACCAAAGTTCCGTGAAAAGTAATGTCTGGTGTCGCCGCCTGTACCACGCAACAGCAACCACAAATCACAAAAAAACCGAGTCGTTTCATTGGTAATCCACCACCATCGTCATACTGGCGTTAAATTCCGACGCCGCGAGTGATACACCGCTCTCTTTTACTGGCACCGCTTTCAGTTTCGGTTGGCTGTTGATGTTGAAAGGCGTCCAGTTGTTTTCGCCAATCGGAAACAGCGAATTATCAGACGCACTTTCAATTCGAATCCCAAATCCAGAAATTCCTGTACTCAACACTGTTTCGCCATTAATCGTGGTAGTCGTTCCCTTAAACTGCATTTGCAGGTCGTCACTTAGACTTCCCTTACAGTCCAATTTGTACTCAGCATTCATGCGATAGTTGGTGCCATTGATCTTTTTGATGATCACATCACCAAACTCCACAGCACTACCCGTTACTGAACAAGGTGGCGGAGCATCGACCAGCACCCGCAATATCAGATCAACGGATTTCGATTCTCCGCCTGCCGCAGGATGGCTCACCACACCAAAAACCAGCAGTAATTTAACCAGAAACATCTTTCTCATCGGATTCTCCTGGAATCAGCCTTTGCTGCTTAGTTCTTCATCCACCAGACAGGCACTACCGCTACAGCGGAAAAAGAGCGGCATACGCGCACCATAGTCGTTGACATAGGTCAGCACTGGTGTGCTATCCATTTTCACGTTTAACGGGGCGTTGGTTTTGGGCGGCATGACTAACGGCGAGAAACCCGCCGCTGGATTGCCATTTTTCTGCGTACTGGCGTTGCTGATGATGACGTAATACGCCGTTGGGTTATTGACGGTAAATTCCTGGCCGCTGCGGGTTAGGGTCACTTTATGCTGCCAGGGAGTTTGTGTGCTGCTTTTTTCCAGTGCCTTAGGACGCCAGAAAAGTTTGATACGTGTCTGCAGAGCAATTTGCAGCGTGTTAGCTTTATTCGATTTAGGCGGGATCTCGCGAACGTTAAAGTAGAACATCGTTTCGCGATCGGCAGGCAATTTGTGGATATCTGGCAATCCCTGAATTTTCACCTGACCGTTCATCATCGCATCAATACGCTGTACAGGAGGTAAAACAGCTAATGGTGAACTCACCTTGTTACCCTTTTCATCTTCAATCCAGCTTTGCGCCAGGTAAGGAAGTTTAGGATCGTTATTACGTAGGGTAACACTAATAGATTTGTCACTTTCGTTAAAAATCAAACGGGTACGATCGGGCGTCACTGAAGCCTGTGCGTAAAAACTTGCAGCCGCCGCCATCAACGTCAATGTAGTGACGATCTTTTTTGAAGAGATATGTTTAGACATGGATCATTCCTTAATCACGTTATTAATTCGATGAAACAGACATTGGTGGTTCCATTGGTGTCACCTGTTGTGTCTGCTCCTGAATGACGGGTTGAATATCATGTGATATTGCGGGAGCACTTCCCCCAATTTGCTGGCATGGCAACAGCAAGCCATTGAAGAGATCATCCGGTAGCGGGTCCGGCAGACTGATATCGCAGTGGGATTCTCCCTCCCAGGATACCGTCATGCGTTCACCCGGTTTAACGCCCGCCAGATAGACATTCCCTTCATCATCAACCAGACCAACTTGCTGTTTATTAACATTTTTCACTTCCGCACCAAATGGCGGATGACTGCCATCCTGCAATCGCAATACCGCCATTGCTTTCTGCCCACTGATCACCGCAAATTTACGATAACCAATGGCACCTTCCGTTAGCGTTGCCTGGACCACCGACTGGGTGGCCTCAGCATTTTCTGGCAGGTTATTCAAATCGATATAAGCCTGATTACGGTAGTAGTCGTTAACATCGGCCACCACGGCTTTACCAAACATGTTGGTATAAACAGCAGCACCGTTGCCTTCTACTGGCACATTGGCAACGCCATCGGCATCAATCAGCAAACGCGTGCCGCCCATGTTCTGCGTGCGATGCAGCGCGCCGCCGTGGGCAGTCAGCGTTGCACCGCCCTGTAAAGAGATACCCGCGGAAGTGTATTGCCCTTCATGATAGTTGGCGCTCAGATCAACTTTTGCCATAGTGCCATCGTGGCTGTAATAACCATCTACACTGGCGTGGTTTTCACTGGTCCCTGTGCTCACCGTATAGTGGCTGGCGTCATCTATTCGATGGTACAAGCTCGCCTGGCTGCTGTCGGCACCACTGCCATAGTTGCCGTTGTAACTAATGGTGCTGCTGTCACCCCACGGCAGGCTTAAGGAAAGATAAATACCTTTATCGGCATTGTTATCGTATTCATAGCGATAACCGGTCAGAGAAACGCTCATGTTTCTGATACTTCCCATATTGAAATAATGAGAAAGCATCATGTTGTAGTTGGTTTGATCTTCGCGGTCCCAGTAAGTGTGGTGGGAATAGTTGAGATAGACCGAAACACGCGCATCCCTGAAGTTCTGGTTGTAAGTGACCGTATACATCTCTTTGTCGTTACCCGTGCGCGCCCGATCGGCGTTGTTGGCATCCAGATATTCGCTCATGGTCATGTAGTTTTTTTCAGAGAAGCGATATCCGGCAAAGGTCACACGGCTGTTGAGTTCATCAAAATCTTTGGCATAACTGACGCGATAAGAGTTACCATCCAGCGTTTTGTTACCGTATACGCTGTTGTCGTCAAAACGAGTACGGGAGTGGGTAACGTCAAACGCTAACGCGCCGAACAGTGCCAAATCGCGTCCAAGTCCAATTGCCGCTGACTGGTAGTTTTCATCCGCTAACGCACCACCATAGAGCGACCAGCCATTGGCAATCCCCCATGATGCCTCACCTCCCGAGAAGAAACTCCCTTCGACATGATGATCCCAGTTTTGCGGACGGCCCATCGCCACTTTATATCGCACCTGGCCTGGTCGGGTCAGAAACGGCATGGAAGCCGTGCTGACGTCATATTCCTGCACCTGACCATTTTGTTCTTCAATACGGACATGCAGAGTACCAGATACCGAATCACCAATATCCTGAATACGGAACGGACCTGCGGGGACCTGGGTTTCATAAAGGACGCGCCCCATTTGCGTTATCGTAACTTTCGCGGTGGTATGTGCTACACCGGAAATATCCGGAGCGTAGCCGCGAAGGTTTGGCGGCAACATTTGATCGTCGGTGCTGATGCTACCGCCAATGTAGCTAAAGCCATCAAAAATATCGGAGTTGAGGTAATCTTCGCCCAAAGAAAGTTTGGCTTTTAATGACGGCAAGGCGCGCCAGGCGTAGTAACGGCTCCACTCCCAGTTTTTTTGCGTGCCGCTATCGTTAGCATCACCATCATCGTTACTGCGGGTATGCTGATAGTCGCTCTGCCAGTCGGCACGCAGGCGCCACGGGCCAACGTTAACGCCAACCGTACCATTACCACTAATATCGTTAGTATCATCCCCACCCTCTTCATGCCGGGTCTGGGCGTTGATACTGTAATCGGCAATAAGACCGGGAATACCTTCATCCCAACGTGAAGGTGGATCCCATTCACTGTCGGTATATTCAAGATAAGCCTGTGGCAAAGAAATCACGAGAACTGACTGGCTTAAATCGCCAGTCATTTCCATGCCATTTAACGGTTCAGTATTCAAACACTGACCATCACGAATCCATTGCAAATTTTTCGTGATATCTTCTTTAAAGCCTAACTGTGCAACCAGTTCAGGCGGTAAGCAGGCATACGATTTATCAGGATTGTTTTCGACTGCGTACCAGTAGATATCGTATTCATCAGGTAAGGATTGGTTATTTACATGAACCTGTAAATTATATTTACCCGGCTCAACATAACCTTTTTGGGAAAAACGACCCAAATCAATTTTGGTATTCCCTTTTAACTCGAGAAATCGGGCATCAAACTGAATGGTATCATCTGCCAGGGCATAAAATGGACTTCCGGAAATTGCCAGAGCAATCCACCACGAAAGTCCCCGTAAACGGAGAAAAGAATGTTCGGGCATTTACGTATCCATCCGTAATTATTATAATTTAATTATCTTTCATTTAAAAACCCCATAACTTTGCAGTTATGGGGGAGTCACATTAAAGATACGTAATCTGGAATGTTGTTAGCGTTTCAAACGGAGCCGGAGTTGGTGTTACCGCAGCAGTTTCACCTACTAACCAGGCTTTAAATTTCAGCGTTTGTTTCTGTTTGCCTTTACCCGTTGAACTGTCCATTGCGATGGCCTGATCGATACCTTTGCCCAGGTCATAGCCTTTACCACGCTGGTCGCCAATCACCAGACTTACGTTTGGAACTTCGGTGCCATTATCCAGGTTAGACAGGGAGTAATTATTTGGATTACCGGAATATGGATTACCGGTAAATGTCGTGGTCATCGTTGTTTCAGTATTGAAATTGCAATCCTGTAAACGAATCTGGAAATCCTTTGGTGTGGTAGTTTTGCCACCCGTTAAAGAACCGGTACCGATGCTCCCCATATCCACTTCCAGCTTATGGTCATCAGGAACAATTGAGCACGGAGAGTCTTCAATTATACCGAAAAATCTCACTGTACCGTTGTTCCCTGCGGCTACGACCGATGCTGAAGTCAGCGCCCCCATAAGCATTGCTGTGGCGACGGCTGCTTTTACAAACTTACTCATTATTTGTCCTTAAATCATAAATAATTAAAATGTCAGCCAACTGACACATTAATACTGAATATAATAACTTTCAGTGTAATTTGCAGTGGCTTATAACCCACCATTGAATAGGATTTCTGAGGTCTCGTGAGATGATATTCTTTGGCGTGGCGAGCATGTTGATATTATAGAGCGCGTGACACAATTTAAATTTACTAACAACAATATTTAGAAATATTTAAATAATTAACAAAACAAATAATATTTTGAGAACTTTCCTGGAATTACGTGGCAAATGGCTAAAATATGGTATAAACACATCATGGAGTGAATGATTGAAGAGCAAAAAACAACCAACAGCAAATAACACGATTGTATTTTTATTTTTTGCCGATACAATATTAAAACACTATAATTAATATAAAATCAAGACCAAAAAGTATCTCTTTTCTACTCTCTTATTTTGCGTTCACAGTGGTTAACTCTGGAAATAAAATACAAGAAAAGTTAATGAATGTTTCTAGATGTAACTTTATGCAAATCGGCGATTAAACGCTAAAAAGACGCCATCTGCATCGTTATTGGGAGAATTTCAATAAGGTATGAAAAATTCAGGCCCGATAGCTTGCGCCATCGGGCACTTTACGATCACATCAGATTGCTTTTGCCATTTTCAAATTACACGGACTCATCTGCCAGTTGAATGTGCCGTTTCCGCTTTCATCAAGCGTTACGCTGGCAATGGCCGAAGTGGTAAACATAGGCGGCGTTTCGCCCGGACATAACTCGGCAACCAGATACCCGACTAACGGTAAGTGGGAGATAACCAGTACCGAAGCGACACCTTCATTGGTCAGCGCCTGTAAATATGCACTGACCAGCCCTACATCGCCGCAGGGCGTCAACTCCGGCAGAACTTCCACGTTGGAAGGCAGGTTCATACAATCCCCTACTTCCTCCAGTGTTTGCTCGGCTCGCAGGAACGGGCTCACCAGAACACGTTCGACTTCCACTTTTTGACCTTTCAACCAGTTCGCCATCAGGCGAGATTCGTCACAACCGTTAGTGGTCAGAGGACGAACCGAATCACTGGCGGCATCGAGGGCTGCGTCGCCGTGACGCATGATAAAAACTTGCATATTGCACCGCTTTTGTTAACCAGATTCACCCGCCCCGTTCATCTGAAACCAGAGAAACAAAGCGGTGGCCGGCATTGTGCCTTATCCATTCACCGAATGAAACGCTGTTTTTTACCTCAATGGCGCAAGTATAGTCAATATGCGTTTACATTTTGACCAACACTCCGCCATTCAGCGCGGATTCATATAGCTTTGACCCTTTTATTGAGGGTCAGTTGCACTTGTTTTCCAAAAACTTTCCCCGCGCTCGCTCATCTCTAATAAACGCTCGCAAGGGGTAAAACGAGAACCATACTGCGTGGCCAGTCGTTGCATTGTTGCAACGACTTCCCCCGCGCCGAGAGCATCGATATATCGGAACGGGCCACCAAGAAACGGTGGGAAGCCTATTCCAAATACCGCGCCAATATCCCCGTCACGCACACTTCGGATAACCTGCTCGTCCAGACAACGTACTGCTTCATTCAGCATCAACATCACACACCGTTCAGCAACCTGCGGTGCGGAGAGTCGCCCCTGCCCTTGTACACCAATTAGCGGGTAAATGGCGGGATCGACCTGTTTTTTGCTTTTACGCCCTTTTTGGCCATAAAGATAGAAACCTCGGCCATTTTTTCTGCCTTTGCGATCATCATTCAAAATTGAAGAAACAACATTTGCAGGCGCGCTAAAACGTTCTCCATAAGTTGCTTCCAGTACAGGAATAATTTTAGTCCCGGTATCAATTCCTACCTCATCCAAAAGTTGGATTGGCCCCACCGGAAAACCAAATTTCACCAGCGCGGCATCAATATGCTCAACACGTTCGCCTTCGGTCAACATGCGGATAGCTTCATTAATATACGGCGCCAGGATGCGATTGACATAAAACCCAGCTTTATCCTTTACCACAATCGGCGTTTTGCCCTGTTTTTTCGCCAGTTTTACCGTGGTGGTGATGGTTTTCGCCGATGTCCCCGCATGAGGAATGATTTCCACCAGCGGCATTTTTTCCACCGGGCTGAAGAAATGCAGGCCGATAACTTGCTCTGGTCGCGTGGCGTGCGCGGCGATATCGCTAATCGGTAAAGAGGACGTGTTCGATGCAAAAATGGTATGAGAAGCGCAGTTTTGCTCAACTTCTGCCACCATCTGCTGTTTTAATTCGAGATTTTCAAACACCGCTTCAATAATCAGATCTCGATGGGCAAAGCCACGGTAATCCGTCGTCCCCGAAATTAAAGCCAGTTGCTTGTCGCGTTCGCTGGCTTTGAGATGACGACGGCGCACTTTACCCTCCAGCTGATCCCAACTGTATTTCAGCGCATGATTTATGCCCTGGGCATTGATATCTTTAATTCTTACCGGCAGACCCGCTTTACAGGCAGTAACGTAGGCAATTCCACCGCCCATCAACCCGCCGCCTAAAATCCCCACGCTGTTTAATGGCGCAAGAGGAGCATCACTGCCGGGATCTTTCTTCACTTCAGTACTGGCAAAAAAGATATTGCGCAGCGCCTGCGATTGCGGCGTCATCGCCAGTTCACCAAACGCCCGAGCTTCGGCGTCATAGCCACTGCTGGTCCCCTGCGCTAAACCGGTTTCAATAACGTCAAGAATGCGTTTTGTCGCTGGATAGTTACCCTGAGTTTTTTGCTCTGTTTTCTTGCCTACCATTTTGAACAACAATGCACGACCTAACGGCCCCGCCAGAATACGCTCGCGTACAGGTAGAGGGCGGGAAGATGGACGATCCTGCTTTGCCAGCTCAACAGCGGCTTCCAGCAAAATGGAGTGCGGAACGACGTCATCCACCAGCCCCAACTTTAATGCCTGTTTCGCCCGAAGTTGTTTTCCGGTGAGGATCATCTCTAATGCTGTGCTGACACCTGTCAGGCGTGGCAAACGCTGAGTTCCGCCTGAACCTGGCAATAATCCAAGCTGAACCTCCGGCAAACCGAGCACAGTTTTAGGATCGTCAGTACAGACACGGCCATGACATGCCAGCGCCAGCTCCAGCCCGCCCCCCAGGCAAGCGCCGTGAATAGCGGCAATAACCGGAACAGGCAGAGCATGAATTTCCGCCATCAACTGTTGGCCCTGCCGCGCCAATGCTTCCGCTTCTTGCGCCGTTTTGCAGTTGCCGATCATGTTGATGTCTGCGCCAGCGATGAAGTTATCTGGTTTAGCGGAGACAAACACCACGCCGCGCAACTCTTTGTTTTCACGGAGTTGCTTAATAATGGCGCGCACCTGCGAGGCAAATTCCGCCTTCAGGGTATTCATTTTCTCGCCGGGAACATCAATGGTGATAACGGCAATGTTGTCCAGACGGACATTGAGGGTAAACGCTGATGCCATTTCCATTATTCCGCCTCCACAACCATTGCCGCGCCAAGCCCACCTGCGGCACAGGCAGTCACCAAACCAAACCCACCGCCGCGACGCCGCAGCTCATGTAAGGTCTGGGTAATCATCCGTGCGCCGGTAGCCGCAAAGGGATGACCATAAGCAATCGAGCCGCCAAGCACGTTAAATTTGCTATCGTCCACTTCGCCAGTGGCATGTGCACGCCCCAGTACGTCGCGAGCAAAACGTTCGCTGCCAAGCAACTGAATATTGGCCAGCGTCTGGGCGGCAAACGCTTCGTGCATATCAATCAACGTCAGATCGGCCATTGTCAAGCCAGCACGTTCCAGCGCCAGCGGTGTTGACCAGGCCGGACCGAGCAGCATGTCCTGCCAGACATCTATAGCGGTAAATGCGTAGCTGCGCAGATATCCCAGCGGCACCAGCCCTAATTCTTTCGCCCGGGATTCAGTCATCAGGATCACCGCGGCCGCGCCATCGGTCAGCGGCGTACTGTTTGCCGCCGTTACCGTCCCGTGTTTGCGATCAAACGCCGGGCGCAGCTTTGCGTAGTCGGCAAGCGTGGAATTGCCGCGAATATTATTATCTTCCGCAAGAGGCTGTTTATAAGGCGGGATATAAGCGGTCATGACTTCTTCTTTTAATTTACCTTCTGACCACGCCTGGGCGGCACGTTGATGCGAACGGTGGGCCAACGCATCTTGCTGTTCACGGGTAATGCCGTATGTTTTCGCCATTTGTTCGGCGGTGTCGCCCATCCGTAATCCAGTGGAGTATTCCGCCACTGCCGGAGGCACCGGCATTAAGTCACGCAAACGTAAGCGAGAAAAAAGTTTCAGGCGCTGGCTCATGGTTCGTGCTTTGTTGACATCAACCAGCACGCGCGCCAGTTTTTTACTGACGCCAATTGGCAATACGGAAGAGGAATCTGCCCCACCGGCAATCCCCGCTCGAATAGTTCCCGCCATCAGGCTTTCTGCGACGTTTGCAACCGCCTGGAAACTGGTAGCGCAAGCGCGGCTGACGCTGTAAGCATCGGTATGCACATTCATTCCAGTGCCGAGAACAATTTCACGCGCAATGTTGGGCGCTTCCGGCATTTGCACAACCTGACCGAAGACCAGTTGCTCAATCACTTCTGCGGGAATTTCGCTGCGTGCCAGCAATTCGCCTACGACCATCTTCCCCAAATCAACAGCAGGAATGCCATGAAAAGCCGTCGTCTGGCGGGCAAAAGGCGTACGTAACCCGCTAACGATGGCGATACGATCGCCCTGACGGGTAATCAGCGGTAAAACCTGACCCATAACACTCCCCTGTAAAAATAAGATATAAAGTGGTCTGACCTGATCATAGTCTTAACCATTTTTTTACATTTAGCCAAGCGGAGAAAAGGGAAAGTGGGAGCTATGACACAGTGAAGACAGGAGAAAGAAAAGAAAACGCCCCTGCCTGTTGCTGGCAGGGGCGTACGTACCCGAGAGGAATTAACGCAGACCCAGCTGGAAGATCAGCATTTCAGCTTCGCAGGCAAAAGTGAAATCGATATCCAGGCGCACACCGTCAGACTCTTCAGTGAAAGTCGGGGTGATTTTGCATGGTTCGGATTCCACGCTACGGGCTTTTTCAGTCAGCGCCGCCAGCGTTTGTTCTGCTTCTGCGCGGTTTGCAAACACACGGCTGTAAGACGCGGTGCAGTCGGAGTTGTCCATAATGGTGCCAACATCCATACAGCAGCAAACCGGGGTTTCATCAGCACTACATTTACTCATCGTTGATTTCCTCTGTATGTGCACCTAAGGTGCCAGATAAACGTTGCGGATATTTTACGCTTCTGAAAAGTGCCACTCCAGTTGTTAATTCTGCAAAATCGGATAAGTGACCGAAATCACACTTAAAAATGATCTAAAACAAAATTCACCCAAATCTATGAGTGCACTACCTCCAAATTTTGCCAGCTGGATCGCGTTTTTTAGATCATATTTGAAAAAATATAGAAACATACTTGCAACATTCAATCTGGTCCGACCTATACTCTCGCCACTGGTCTGATTTCTAAGATGTACATCAGACCCTACACTTCGCGCTCCTGTTACAGCACGTAACATAGTTTGTATAAAAATAAATTATTGAGGTTATGGTCATGAGCCAGAAAACCCTGTTTACAAAGTCTGCTATCGCAGTCGCAGTGGCACTTATCTCCACCCAGGCCTGGTCGGCAGGCTTTCAGTTAAACGAATTTTCTTCCTCAGGCCTGGGCCGGGCTTATTCAGGGGAAGGCGCAATTGCCGATGATGCCGGTAACGTCAGCCGTAACCCCGCGTTGATTACCATGTTTGACCGCCCAACTTTTTCAGCGGGCGCGGTTTATATTGATCCGGATGTAAATATCAGCGGAACGTCTCCGTCTGGTCGTAGCCTGGACGCGGATAATATCGCGCCTACGGCATGGGTTCCGAACGCTCACTTTGTTGCGCCAATTAACGATCAATTTGGTTGGGGAGCTTCCATTACCTCTAACTATGGCCTGGCGACAGAGTTTAACGATACTTATGCAGGCGGTTCTGTCGGTGGTACAACCGACCTCGAGACCATCAACATGAACTTAAGCGGCGCCTATCGCTTAAATAACGCATGGAGTTTTGGTCTCGGTCTGAATGCCGTCTATGCCCGTGCGAAAATTGAACGCTTCGCAGGCGATCTGGGGCAGCTGGTTGCAGGTCAGATTATGCAATCTCCCGCCGGGGCGACTCTACAAGGACAGCAACTGGCGGGCATGGCTAATAGTATCCCAAGCGATGAGAAAATTGCCCATCTGAATGGTAACAAATGGGGCTTTGGCTGGAATGCCGGCATCCTGTATGAACTGGATAAAAATAATCGCTACGCGTTGACCTACCGTTCTGAAGTTAAAATTGACTTCAAAGGTAACTACAGTAGCGATCTGCCAATTGCTATTAACAACTACAATTTCGGTCTGCCAACGGCTACGGGCGGAGCTACGCAGTCAGGTTATCTGACGCTAAATCTGCCTGAAATGTGGGAGGTGTCTGGTTATAACCGTGTCGCGCCGCAGTGGGCGATTCACTATAGTCTGGCTTACACCAGCTGGAGTCAATTCCAGGAGTTGAAAGCTACGTCCACCAGTGGTGATACGCTGTTCCAGAAGCATGAAGGCTTTAAAGATGCTTACCGCATCGCACTGGGTACCACTTATTACTACGATGATAACTGGACCTTCCGTACCGGTATCGCCTTCGATGACAGCCCCGTTCCGGCACAGAACCGTTCGATTTCCATTCCGGATCAGGACCGTTTCTGGCTGAGCGCAGGTACGACATATGCATTTAATAAAGATGCATCTGTCGATGTTGGTGTCTCTTATATGCACGGTCAGAGCGTGAAGATCAACGAAGGCCCGTATCAGTTCGAGTCTGAAGGTAAAGCCTGGCTGTTCGGTACTAACTTTAACTACGCGTTCTAATAACACGCTAGCTTAATAAGAAAAAGGTGAGTTTTCCAACTCACCTTTTTTATTGGCTTCTTATTCAGAATCGATATCTTTTAAATCATCCTGAATCGCTTGCGCATTCGGGTTTTCCTGCGGTTTGAGTTCTCCGCCATTGGCGATGAAATCATGACGCTGGAAGTACGCCTCGCGCACCATGACGTAAGGATCGGACGACTGACGAAGCAGGCCATCAGAATCCAGCAGTTGCGCACGCGTTTCGATACCTTCCAGTGTCCATTTTCCTACCGACATCGGCCAGGTCAACCACGAAAGCACTGGATAGAGGCCATCAGCCATATCACCGCCGTCATCACGCAGCGTGAAGCTACCGTAGAACGGTAACTGAACATAAGGCCCATACCCCACGCCATAGTGACCGAGCGTGCTACCAAAACGGTGAGGTTCCGTTCGTTGCAGTTTCGGATTCGCCATCCCAGCAACATCAATAAAACCACCCATCCCCAAAATAGTGTTCAGGAAAAAGCGGGTAAAGTGGACCATCCCCTGATAAGGGTCGCCCTGCAGGAAGTAGTTAACCATCACTGCAGGTTCTTCAAGGTTGCCAGTAAAGTTGCTTAACCCATTACGTGCCGGTTGCGGAACATAATCACGCCACACGACAGCCACCGGTCGAACCACATACGGGTCTAACACATTGAAGTTAAAATTGTACATGGTGCGGTTGAACCCTTCTAACGGGTCAGAACGCCCTTGCTGATCTGTTCCGGAACTCGCACACCCCACCAGAAGCGTAGTTCCCAGAGCAAGCGCCGACAGGCGAAGTTTCATAAATGTCTCCCTGTTTTTTTTATGGCTTATGCAGTTTGCCATCCATGACGGAACGATACCGTATCCGCCTGTTTAGGTGTGGGCGATTGTAACAGCACGTCAAATGATGTCCATACGCCCTGTTTTGCTGATTTGATCATAGCCTGGTAATCACCGCCCTGTAGGCTACTTGATTCTATAGAAACAGAAAAAGGCAAACGTTGCCTTTTATTCATTTTCAGAGTAACTCCCGCCAGTTGCGAGCAAAAAAGCCGCTACGCTTTAGCCATACGTGCTAATCAAGAGAACTCACCATGGATAACGATAAAATTGATAAACACAGCGACGAAATTGAAGTCGAGAGTGAAGAAAAAGAGCGCGGAAAAAAAATTGAAATAGATGAAGATCGGCTCCCTTCCCGGGCAATGGCTATCCACGAACATATTCGTCAGGACGGCGAAAAAGAGCTGGAACGCGACGCAATGGCGCTACTGTGGTCAGCTATTGCAGCAGGTCTGTCGATGGGTGCATCGCTACTGGCAAAAGGGATATTTCATGTCGAACTGGAAGGCGTGCCAGGGAGTTTCTTGCTGGAGAATCTCGGTTATACCTTTGGTTTTATTATCGTTATTATGGCGCGCCAGCAATTATTTACTGAGAACACCGTGACAGCGGTACTACCCGTAATGCAAAAACCGACAATGGGCAATGTCGGTTTATTACTACGACTTTGGGGCGTTGTTCTGTTAGGTAATATTCTGGGAACGGGTATTGCGGCGTGGGCTTTTGAGTATATGCCTATCTTTGATGAAGAAACCCGTGATGCGTTTGTCAAAATCGGCATGGATGTGATGAAGAACTCGCCCAGCGAGATGTTTGCCAATGCGATCATTTCCGGCTGGCTAATAGCTACTATGGTATGGATGTTTCCGGCGGCGGGTGCGGCAAAAATAGTAGTGATTATTTTGATGACATGGCTTATCGCCCTGGGAGACACCACTCATATCGTTGTCGGTTCCGTAGAGATCCTCTATCTGGTATTTAACGGCACACTACACTGGAGCGATTTTGTCTGGCCATTTGCGCTTCCCACTCTGGCGGGAAACATCTGTGGCGGCACCTTTATCTTCGCGTTGATGAGTCATGCGCAAATTCGCAACGACATGAGCAATAAGCGAAAAGAAGAAGCACGTCAGAAAGCAGAACGTGCGGAAAACATTAAGAAAAATGATAAAAATCCGGCATGAGTGGCGAGCGTTTAAGCAATCGAGCGGCAGTGTACTTACCCCGCAGTCCATTAGCGGGTATACTCATGCCGCGCTGTCCTCTTAGTTAAATGGATATAACGAGCCCCTCCTAAGGGCTAATTGCAGGTTCGATTCCTGCAGGGGACACCATTTATCAGTTCGCTCCCATCCGTACCAGTCCGCAAAATCCCCTGAATATCAAGCCTTCCGTAGATTCACAGTTCGTAATGGTTCGCGTCAGATCGTTGACAGCCGCACTCCATGACGGGTAAAAAGTGGATAAAATAATTTTACCCACCGGATTTTTACCCATGCTCACCGTTAAGCAGATTGAAGCAGCAAAGCCGAAAGAAAAACCATACCGCCTTCTCGATGGTAATGGCCTGTACCTTTATGTCCCTGTATCCGGGAAAAAGGTATGGCAGCTTCGCTACAAAATTGACGGTAAGGAGAAAATCCTGACTGTCGGAAAATATCCGCTTATGACTTTGCAGGAAGCAAGGGATAAAGCATGGACTGCGAGGAAAGACATCTCGGTTGGCATCGATCCGGTAAAAGCGAAAAAGGCTTCGTCTAACAACAATTCCTTTAGTGCGATTTACAAGGAATGGTACGAGCACAAGAAGCAAGTCTGGTCAGTAGGGTATGCGACTGAACTTGCAAAAATGTTTGATGACGACATTTTACCTATCATCGGCGGCCTTGAAATTCAGGATATTGAGCCGATGCAACTGCTGGAAGTAATCCGCAGATTTGAAGATCGCGGTGCAATGGAGCGAGCCAACAAAGCCCGCAGAAGATGCGGCGAGGTTTTCCGTTACGCTATTGTCACTGGTAGGGCTAAATATAACCCGGCACCTGACCTTGCTGACGCAATGAAGGGATACCGCAAGAAGAACTTCCCGTTTTTACCTGCCGACCAGATCCCGGCATTCAACAAAGCACTTGCAACATTTTCAGGAAGTATCGTATCGCTCATTGCGACCAAAGTTTTACGCTACACAGCCCTAAGAACAAAAGAGCTTCGTTCCATGCTATGGAAGAACGTCGATTTTGAAAACAGGATTATCACCATCGACGCCAGTGTGATGAAGGGACGCAAAATTCATGTGGTACCGATGTCAGACCAGGTGGTTGAACTTCTCACTACGCTAAGCTCAATCACCAAACCAGTATCAGAGTTTGTTTTTGCCGGGCGCAACGATAAGAAGAAGCCAATCTGCGAGAACGCGGTACTGCTTGTGATCAAGCAAATCGGCTATGAAGGTCTGGAAAGCGGTCACGGATTCAGGCATGAATTCAGCACTATTATGAACGAGCACGAATGGCCTGCTGACGCTATTGAAGTGCAACTGGCACATGCCAACGGCGGATCTGTGCGTGGAATTTATAACCATGCTCAGTATCTCGATAAGCGCAGAGAAATGATGCAGTGGTGGGCGGATTGGCTTGATGAAAAGGTGGAGTGATCCGCCTTTACTGATTTCGCAACATGTACAACCTTGCAAAGTGATGCAGACACTCTGTATCTCTCAACTCAATCTAGGAATAGGATTATTTATCGATCCTTTAGGAATTGGATGGTACACTTTGGACTTTTCTCAATTCACTGAATATAAAGATGTTTAAGCTTTTCGCGAAATACACATCGATAGGTGTACTTAACACCATCATACACTGGGTTGTGTTTGCGGCGTGTATCTACGGTGCCGAGACAAGTCAGGCACTGGCAAACTTCGCAGGGTTCGTTTTGGCCGTGAGTTTCAGTTTCTTTGCAAACGCCAGATTCACGTTCAAAGCCTCTACGACAACGACACGCTACGTGCTTTATGTTGCATTCATGGGAGCATTGAGTGCAATTGTTGGCTGGGCTGCTGACAAATGTGCCCTTCCTCCTCTCGTCACTCTTATTACCTTCTCCGCTATCAGTCTGGTAAGCGGATTCATCTATTCCAAGTTCATTGTCTTTAGAGTTGCGAAATGAAGATATCTCTGGTCGTTCCTGTTTTCAATGAAGAAGACGCGATACCTATTTTCTATAAAACAGTTCGTGAATTCGACGCATTGAAGAAATATGACATCGAAATCGTATTCATCAATGATGGAAGCAAAGATGCTACGGAATCTATTATCAATGCATTGGCCACATCTGATCCGTTGGTAATGGCACTATCATTCACTCGAAACTTTGGTAAAGAGCCAGCTCTGTTTGCAGGATTGGACCATGCAACAGGTGAAGCCGTTATCCCTATTGATGTAGACCTGCAGGACCCTATTGAGGTTATCCCTCATCTTATTGAGAAATGGCAGGCCGGTGCAGATATGGTGCTAGCGAAGCGTACAGATCGGTCAACAGATGGTCGATTAAAACGTAAGACTGCCGAGTGGTTTTATAAACTGCACAACAAAATCAGCACCCCTAAGATAGAAGAAAATGTTGGTGACTTTCGCCTGATGTCCCGTGAAGTAGTAGATAACATCAAGTTGCTTCAAGAAAGAAATCTTTTTATGAAGGGGGTACTTAGTTGGGTTGGTGGAAGAACCGATGTCGTCGAATACACTCGCGCTGAACGTATAGCGGGTAACTCAAAGTTTAATGGATGGAAACTATGGAATCTTGCACTCGAGGGGATTACAAGTTTTTCTACATTCCCTTTGCGAGTATGGACATACATTGGCCTATTAGTTGCAGGAGTTGCTTTTATTTATGGGGCATTAATGATTCTTGACAAACTAATCTACGGAAACAATGTTCCAGGTTATCCTTCTCTACTTGTATCAATACTCTTCCTTGGGGGGGTTCAACTTATTGGAATCGGAGTGCTAGGGGAATATATAGGAAGGATTTATTTAGAGTCCAAAAAAAGACCTCGTTACATTATAAAAAAAGGTAATAACTAATGTTTTCAAAAGAAACGATAAATAAATTATTTTATTTTACATGCATAATTTCATGCTTGGTAACCATATTCCTTACATCTAGATTTAGCTATACATGGATCACAGATCCTGATTCAGCAAATAGCCCTATAATGTGGAAAGAGTTTTTGGCACATGGGTTTAATGCTTTCAATAACTGGAAGCCAACATTTGATAACTGGTATTTTACCGTATACCCTATAAATTTTCTTTTATTTTTCATTTTTAATGAAAATGGCTTTGTGCCTTTAATGCTTTCCAGTGCGATTTTCATAATTGCAATTTGCCTATGTTCATCAAAGATCGCAGATATCTTATCTGGTAAAACTGCTGCTTTTGCAGCATTAATATCAATAACACTAATATCTCCAGATCTATATAGCAATTATTATTCGCATCCTTTTTCTCATAATTCAACAAATGCATTCGGATTTGTTGTATTAGCAATATACATAATAACTCTCTCAAGCAAGAAAATAATTCCTGCCGCTTCCATTTTTATACTATTAGTACTTTCTGGAGCTTCTGACCCTTGGATATTACCATCTTTTACACTACCTATATTGATATCTGAGGCTTACAATTCATTCATCAATAGAAAAAGTTACAAATACTTTATTTTTCTATTGCTTGCATTTTTAACATCTTATTTGAATCTAGTTCAACACCTTTTTGATCTACCGACTGGCGAGTTCAAAATAACAACATTTGAACAGATGATATCTAATGCACAGTATGCAATAGTATTAACAGCAAAAATGATGCCATTGTGGGTAAACCCATCAGCATCTATGTCATATTTTATTGTTTTCATATGGGTAGCCGTGTTCATAGCTGCTGCTTTAGTTTGTTTTAATAGAGGTAAAGAATTACGTATCTTTTCTATTTGCTGCGTCCTTTCAGTTCTTGGAATTTACTCTTCATCTATAATTGGAGATCAATTTCCGCATCAACGTTTTTATGTAAATGTTGCCCCCGTTGTTTTCTTGTTAACCTCTGTAGCCATAAGATTTTATAAAGCTTTCTTAATACCACTTTTCATAACTATTTGTGTTTCTGTTTATGGGTATTGTAACTCACCATTAAAATACGAAGAAAATAAAAACCCAGTTTATGAATATATGACTTTCCTTTCCAACAATAATCTAAGTTATGGTTATGGTAGTTTTTGGTATTCTATGAATATGACAGTGAATTGGTTATCAAAAGACCAAATACATATAACACCTGTTTTCTTTAACCCTGAAACTGGTGTTGTGTATTTTCAGCCTGCAAGAATACAAACACTGTCTTCATGGCATACAAAGGAATTCATAAGCGGTAAACCAAACAGACAATTTATTGCCATAACTCAGGGACAAACCGGTGGTGATACATGTCCAAACGTTCAAATATGTATTGATGGTGCTCAGAAGCAATTAGGAAAAGCCGATGAAATCCTATCATATAAGAATACAACATTCTTGGTGTACAACAAACCAATTGAAACAGATATAAAGTAATTTAATGTAAGAGAGGGATATTTCCCTCTCTTTTTTATTAATAATTCCCCTCAGAAAGGAAGCTGTAAACCCCGGGACCACCTGCAATATTACATGTCCATGCCTTTGGTTGTCCTGAAGCAGGTGCGCTATTGATAACACGTTCGCCTATATCCCAGAAACCGGATGTAGGTACTGACGAAAGATAAAATGTTGTTTTTTCAACTTGTAACGCATTTGATGGCATTCCATATACACAAAGAGACGGTGAGTTTATGATGATCTTGACCCGCTATCTC